>NZ_JBEYXQ010000008.1:0-311746 GCF_040645115.1 Streptomyces sp. NPDC046860
CGGTTACATTCCGAACCCGGAAGCTAAGCCTCACAGCGCCGATGGTACTGCAGGGGGGACCCTGTGGGAGAGTAGGACGCCGCCGAACTAATTTTGATGAAAAGGGTTGGTCCCTGAACTTCGGTTCAGGGACCAACCCTTTTTTGTTTTCCGTAACTTGGCGTTCACGTCGCCCCCCGAGCATCTCCTTCATGGGTACCGCAGCAATGCTCAGGGCCGCCGGCGTGGGAGTCGGCGACGAGGTCGTCGTACCTGCCTTCGGGAACGCCGAAGTCGCCGAGGCGGTGGCCCTGGTGGGCGCGCGGCCGGTGTTCGCCGACATAGACCCGCTCACCTACTGCCTGGACGCGGAGTCCGTCGGGGCCGCTGTGACGGCCCGGACCGCGGCCGTCGTCGTGGTCCACCGCTTCGGCCGCCGGGCCGACGTCAGGCCCCTGCGCGAACTGGGGCAGCGGCACGGGCTGTTGGTGCTGGAGCGCGGCGAAGCCGAGGCCCCCGACGAGGAGTTGGTGCGGCGGCGCGAGCGGGCGGCCTATCTGGACGCCCGGCTCACGGGAGTTCGGACACCGGACGGCGGTGACGGGCACACCTACCAGCAGTACGTGGTCCGGGTGCCGGGGAACGGCAGGCCGGACCGGGACGCGTTCGCCCGCGCTCTGCGGGCCAGGGGAGTCGGCTGCCGGATTCCCGTGCAGACGCCGGCCCACCGGCTGCCCGGGTTCCGCCACCCCGCCCGGACGCTGCCCGAGACCGAGCGGGCCGCGGACGAGACGCTCGCCCTGCCGGTCGATCCTGCCCTGACGAAGCGGGAGATGCAGCGGATCGTCGCTGCCTGCAATGCCCTTGGGGGACTGCTCCAGCCCGCTTTCTGAACGGGCCGCGAACGGATTTGGGAAGCCGCGCCTGTTCAGGGTACGATCTTCTTGTTGCCGCGAGGGAAACCTCGAAAGCGACAAGGCCCCCATAGCTCAGTCGGCAGAGCGTCTCCATGGTAAGGAGAAGGTCAACGGTTCGATTCCGTTTGGGGGCTCAGCGAAAGAAGAAAGGCCCCACCCGATCCGGGTGGGGCCTTTTCGCATGCCCGCCCGGGGGCGGGCCCCGCGGGCCTCAGTCCTGCTGAAGCCCCGGAACCCGCATCGCCAGGATCGCCATGTCGTCGGAGGGCGCGTCGGAGGCGAACCGCTCCACGGCGCGCAGGATGCGTGCCGCGACCGCGCCCGCCGTGAGACCCGTACAGGTCGTCAGGACGTCCGCCAGGCCGTCGTCGCCGAGCATGCGGGTGCCCTCGCGGCGTTCGGTGACGCCGTCCGTGACACACAGCAGGACGTCGCCCGGGTCGAGGGTGACCGTCTCCTCGTACAGCTCCAGGTCCTCGATCACGCCGAGGAGCGGCTGGGGTTCGGCGGCCGGGGTGACCGTGCCGTCCTGGCGCAGGCGCAGCGGGAGCGGGTGGCCGGCACAGACCACCTTCAGCTCGGCGCCGCCGTCCTCCTGCGGGCGCATCTCGCCGTACAGCAGGGTCAGGAAGCGGCTGCGGTCGCCCTCGTCGAGGATCGCGGAGTTCAGGCGCTCCAGGACCGCGGGGCCGCTGAGACCCTCGCGGGCCAGGAGGCGCAGGGCGTGCCGGGCCAGGCCCGTGACGGCGGCCGCGTTGGGGCCGGTGCCGCACACGTCGCCGATGGCGAAGCCGTACGCGCCGTCGCCGATGGGGAAGAGGTCGTAGAAGTCGCCGCCGACCTCGTTGCCCTCGCCCGCCGCGCGGTAGATGACGTCGACCTCGACGCCGTCGATGGGCGGCAGGCCGGGAGGCAGGAGGCTGCGCTGGAGGGACTGGCTGATGGCCGTGCGCTCCGAGTACAGGCGGGCGTTGTCCAGGGCCAGGGCGGCCCGGCGGGACAGGTCCTCGGCCAGCTCCAGGATCTCCTGGCGGAAGTGTTCGTCGGTGGGCTTGCCGAGGGTCAGCATGCCGATGACGCGGTTGCGGGCCACCAGCGGCAGCACGACCGTCTCGCCGCCGACCGCGGAGGCCGTCGCCAGCGTCGGGCCGATGCTGGACGTGAGCTGCTGGGTCGGGCCGCCGGACAGGCCCAGACTGCGCATGGAGCTGCGCAGGGCGGCCTGGTGGGCGACCTCGCCCGGCAGCGGCCAGACCCGGGCGCCGGGCGTAAGTACCGGGTCCGGCGGCGGGATCTTCGACAGCAGCGACTTGATGCCGTCGATGAACTCCTCGTCCTCGTGCAGGACGTAGGACAGGTACGGGTCGGCGGACTGCTCGCTGATCGTGTAGACCGCGCACCAGGTGGCGAGGGTCGGCACGGTCATCTGCGCCATCAGGGCGAGGGTCTGGTCGCGGTCCAGGGTGCCGGCGAGCAGGTCGGACGCCTCGACCAGGAAGCTGAGCGAGCCCCGGCGCAACCGCTCCAGCTCGCCGAGGCGGGCGGACTCCACGGCCAGGGCGATGCGGTCGGCGGCGAACTGCAGGCGCAGAGCCTCCTCGTTGGAGTAGCGGCCCGGTGCCTCGGCCGCGACGCCGAGGGAGCCGGTGAGGCGGCCCTCGACCTTGAGCGGGACGGTGACCACCGAGCGCATGCCGGTGCCGGCCAGGAGCGGGACGGCGGCGCTCGGGACGGCGCTCAGGTCCTCGTGGACGGCGGGCATGCGCGCCGAGCCGTAGCGGCCGGGGCCGGCCTCCACGGGGACGCGGGCGAAGCGCTGGCGGGTGGAGGGCAGGCCGGTGGAGGCGCGGACCTCGAGTTCCGTCTCGTCGTCGGTGGCGAGCAGCAGGAAGGCGGAGTCGCCGTCGAGCATGTCGCGGGCGCGCTCGACGGTGCGCTGGAGGAGTCCGTCGAGGTCGTCGGGGGCGGGGGAGCCGATGAAGACCTCGAAGGGGTCGGCGCTCTGGCCGTCGGAGCCGCCCTGGTCGCCCGCGGGGACGCGGGAGGGGGTCTGGAGGACGGCGCGCTCGTGGTCGCGGACCAGGAGGCAGACGGTGGAGGGCTCGCCGCCGGTGTCGCGGACGCGGAGGTGGGAGGCGTAGACGGGGGAGACGCGGCCGTCGGCGCCGCGGATGCCGTAGCTGCCCTCCCAGCGGGAGAGCTGGAGCGCCTCGGCGATGCCGGTGCCGGTGCCGGGGGTGTGCGGCCAGGCGGCGAGGTCGGTCAGCGGCTTGCCGATCACCTCGTTCGCCGGGTAGCCGAAGAGTTCCTCGGCGTCCTCGTTCCAGGCGCTGACACAGCCCTTGCGGTCGATCTGGAGGACGGCGACACGAACGCGGCTGTCGGCCAGGGGGAGCAGGTCGGGCGGCAGGGCCGGGCCGGCGGTGCGGGTGCCGACCGGGCGCTCGGGCAGGTCGAGCTGGAACCAGACGTTCTTGTGCGTGGGGGTGTACTCGACGCCCCAGCGGGTGGCGAGGGCCGCGCACAGCTGCAGGCCGCGGCCGCCCTCGCGGTCGGGGCTGCCCATGACGGCGTGCGCGCTCTGCAGCGGCACCTCGCGCTCGGGGTAGCGGTCGGAGACCTCGATGCGGACACCGTGCTCGGTGCGCAGGCACAGCACCTCCGCCTCGGTGCCCGCGTGGACCACGGCGTTGGTGACCAGCTCGCTGGTGAGCACCACGGCGTCGTCGACGATGTCGGCGAACCCCCAGCCCTGGAGGGTGTCGCGGACGAAGGCGCGAGCGGTCGCGACCGAACGCCCGACGGGCTCGAAGCTGGCGGCCGCGCGGGCGGTGATCACGGAACTCCTTGCTCTGTCGTCGACGTGCGGGGCCGGGTGGCCGTCCGGCTCGGACCGCTGCTGCGGCGCCCGCTCGCCCTTCGGCCGTGGCTCCGGGGGAGGTCCCCCCGGGATCAGTCCGGTGGTCATGCTCTGCGGCCCGCCCCTCCGATGCCCGTGTCCTTCTCGTGCCGCCGCCCAGGCCGGTCGGGCCGGTGCGGCTGGACAGCCGGATGCAAGGTTACTTACCTTCGCCGTCGCGGTGGATGCCGGTCACCGGTGATTACCCCCCACGGTGTGCGAACCGTGTGCGAAGCTGCCGAACTGTTATGGCCTGGTTCGGCAGGGGTGAAACACTGGGCAGGATTTTGATGAAGGTCCGTTCGGACCGCGTGTGTTCCGTGCACGAGGGGCAGCAGCCCCAGGATGCCGCCGGGACCACCGGTCCGGCAGCGGCACCAGGCAGTACCGAGCGGTAAAGAGAACGCGGAAGCAACCGGTGTGCCGGTCCCCGGCAAGCCGGGCCGACGCGGCCGGGCACGGCAGTGACGGTCTACCCCTCCGGGAGGGACACAGTGGAGTCTGGCGCAGCGACGCGGGGCAATAAGACGCGCGCGAAGGGCCGGCCGTCCCCGCGCAGGAGCGGTGGCGTCACCGAGGTGGACACGGCTGCCCTGAACCGGTTGCTCGCCGCGCTGGAATCCATGCGCGACGGGAACTTCCGCAAACGGCTCACCGTGTCCGGCGACGGCGTCATGTCGGAGATCGCGGCCGTCTTCAACGAGGTGGCCGACCGCAACCTCCACCTGACCGGTGAGCTGGCGCGGGTGCGGCGCACGGTCGGGCGTGAGGGGAAGCTCACGGAACGGCTGGAGACGGGCGCCTGCGAGGGTTCCTGGGCGGCCGCCGTGGAGAACTCCAACGCGCTGGTCGACGATCTGGTGTGGCCGGTGTCCGAGGTCAGCCGGGTGCTGACGGCGGTCGCGGAGGGCGACCTCTCGCCGCGCATGGATCTGCGCACCGAGGCGCCGGACGGGACCGGGCATCCGCTGCGGGGCGAGTTCCTGAAGGTCGGCCGGACCGTCAACAACCTGGTCGACCAGCTGTCCAACTTCACCGACGAGGTCACCCGGGTGGCCATCGAGGTCGGCACCGACGGCAAGCTCGGCGGGCAGGCCAAGGTGCGCGGGATGTCTGGGTCCTGGAAGGACCTGACCGAGTCCGTCAACACCATGGCCAACCGGCTGACGGCGCAGGTGCGGGACATCGCCCTGGTGACGACGGCGGTGGCCGGCGGCGATCTGTCGCGCAAGGTCACCGTGCAGGTGGCCGGCGAGATGCTGGAGCTGAAGAACACCGTCAACACGATGGTGGAGCAGCTCTCCTCGTTCTCGTCCGAGGTGACCCGGGTGGCCCGCGAGGTGGGCACCGAGGGCATCCTCGGCGGCCAGGCGCAGGTGCCGGGCGTGGCCGGGGTGTGGAAGGAGCTGACCGACTCCGTCAACACGATGGCCGGGAACCTGACCGCGCAGGTGCGCGGGATCTCCCAGGTGACCACGGCCGTGGCCAACGGTGATCTGTCGCAGAAGGTGACCGTGCCCGCGCGCGGCGAGGTGGCGCAGCTCGCCGAGACGATCAACCAGATGACCGAGACGCTGCGGATCTTCGCGGACGAGGTCACGCGCGTGGCCAACGAGGTCGGCGCCGAGGGGCGGCTCGGCGGCCAGGCGAACGTGCCGGGTGCGGCGGGAACGTGGAAGGACCTGACGGACTCCGTGAACACGGTGTTCCGGAACCTCACCACGCAGGTGCGGGACATCGCCGCCGTGACGACCGCCGTGGCCAGCGGTGACCTGTCGCAGAAGGTCACCGTCGACGTGGCCGGCGAGATGCTGGAGCTGAAGAACACCGTCAACGGGATGGTGGACCAGCTCTCGGCGTTCGGTGCCGAGGTGACGCGCGTCGCGCGGGAGATCGGTGTCGAGGGTGAACTGGGCGGCCAGGCGCAGGTGTCGGGCGCGGCCGGTACCTGGAAGGACCTCACCGACTCCGTCAACACCGCCTTCCGCAACCTCACCGGTCAGGTGCGCAACATCGCCCAGGTGACGACGGCGGTGGCCAACGGCGACCTGTCGCAGAAGGTCACCGTGGACGTCTCCGGTGAGATGCTCCAGCTGAAGAACACCGTGAACACGATGGTGGACCAGCTCTCCAGCTTCGCCGACCAGGTGACGCGGATGGCCCGTGACGTGGGCACCGAGGGCCGCCTCGGCGGTCAGGCCCGGGTGGACGGGGTGTCCGGCACCTGGAAGGAGCTGACGGACTCCGTCAACTTCATGGCCGGGAACCTCACGTCCCAGGTGCGCAACATCGCCCAGGTGACGACGGCGGTGGCCAACGGCGACCTGTCGCAGAAGATCGACGTGGACGCGCGCGGCGAGATCCTGGAGCTGAAGAACACCATCAACACGATGGTCGACCAGCTCTCCGCCTTCGCCGACCAGGTGACCCGGGTGGCCCGTGACGTGGGCACCGAGGGCCGCCTCGGCGGTCAGGCGCAGGTGCCCGGTGTGGCCGGTGTGTGGCGGGACCTCACCGATTCGGTGAACGGCATGGCGGGGAACCTCACCGCCCAGGTCCGCAACATCGCCCAGGTGGCCACCGCGGTGGCCAGGGGTGACCTCTCCCAGAAGATCACCGTGGACGCCCGCGGGGAGATCCTGGAGCTGAAGAACACGCTGAACACGATGGTGGACCAGCTGTCGTCGTTCGCGCAGGAGGTCACCAGGGTGGCCCGTGAGGTGGGTACGGAGGGCATGCTCGGCGGACAGGCCGAGGTGCAGGGTGTCTCCGGCACCTGGAAGGACCTCACGCAGTCCGTGAACTTCATGGCCAACAACCTGACGATCCAGGTGCGCAACATCGCCGAGGTCACGACGGCGGTGGCCAAGGGCGACCTGTCGAAGAAGATCACCGTCGACGCCAAGGGCGAGATCCTCGAACTGGTCACCACGGTGAACACCATGGTCGACCAGCTCTCCAGCTTCGCCGAGCAGGTGACGCGGGTGGCCCGTGAGGTGGGCACCGAGGGCATCCTGGGCGGGCAGGCGCACGTACCGGGTGTCACGGGCATCTGGAAGGACCTCAGCAACAACGTCAACCTGATGGCCAACAACCTGACCATGCAGGTGCGGAACATCTCCCAGGTGGCCTCGGCGGTGGCCAACGGTGACCTGACGCGCCAGGTCACCATCGAGGCGCGCGGTGAGGTGGCGCAGCTCGCCGACACCATCAACACGATGGTGAAGACCCTGAGTTCGTTCGCCGACCAGGTCACCAAGGTGGCCCGCGAGGTGGGTACGGACGGCATCCTGGGCGGCCAGGCGCACGTGCCCGGTGTGGCGGGCACCTGGAAGGACCTCACCGAGTCGGTGAACGGGATGGCGTCCAACCTGACCGGCCAGGTGCGCAACATCGCCATGGTCACGACGGCGATCGCCAAGGGCGACCTGACCAAGAAGATCGACATCGACGCCCGGGGCGAGATCCTGGAGCTGAAGACGACGATCAACACGATGGTCGACCAGCTCTCCAGCTTCGCGGAGGAGGTCACCCGGGTGGCCCGCGAGGTGGGCACCGAGGGCCAGCTCGGTGGCCAGGCGCGGGTGCTGGACGTGGACGGCACCTGGCGCGACCTGACCGAGTCGGTGAACGAGATGGCCGGGAACCTGACCCGGCAGGTGCGTGCCATCGCCAAGGTGGCGACCGCGGTGACCCGCGGCGACCTGAACCTGAAGATCGACGTGGACGCGTCCGGGGAGATCCAGGAACTCCAGGACTACATCAACAAGATGATCGCCAACCTGCGCGACACCACGATCGCCAACAAGGAGCAGGACTGGCTCAAGGGCAACCTCGCCCGGATCTCCGCGCTGATGCAGGGCCGCCGGGACCTGGAGGACGTGGCCTCGCTGATCATGAGCGAGCTGACCCCGGTGGTCTCCGCGCAGCACGGCGCGTTCTTCCTGACCATGCCGCTGATGGACGGCCAGGACCTCGCCGCCGACGGCGAGGAGGACTACGAGCTGCGCATGCTCGGCTCCTACGGCTGCTCCACCGGCGCCATGCCGACCTCCTTCCGGCCCGGTGAGGGGCTGATCGGGACGGCCGCGCAGGAGAAGCGGACGATCCTGGTCAAGGACGTGCCCAGCGGCTACCTGAAGATCTCCTCCGGGCTCGGCGAGGCGCCTCCGGCGCAGGTCATCGTGTTGCCGGTGGTGTTCGAGGGCAACGTCCTCGGGGTGATCGAGCTGGCGTCCTTCACGCCGTTCACGCACATCCAGCGGGACTTCCTCAGCCAGATCGCGGAGATGATCGCCACCAGCGTCAACACGATCTCCGTCAACACCAAGACCGAGCAGCTGCTCAAGCAGTCCCAGGAGCTGACCGAGCAGCTCCGGGACCGTTCCGAGGAGCTGGAGAACCGGCAGAAGGCGCTGCAGTCCTCCAACGCCGAGCTGGAGGAGAAGGCCGAGCTGCTGGCCCGGCAGAACCGGGACATCGAGGTGAAGAACACCGAGATCGAGGAGGCCCGGCAGGTCCTGGAGGAGCGTGCCGAGCAGCTCGCGGTGTCGATGCGCTACAAGAGCGAGTTCCTCGCCAACATGTCGCACGAGCTGCGTACGCCGCTCAACTCGCTGCTGATCCTGGCCAAGCTGCTCGCGGACAACGCCGAGAGCAACCTGTCCCCGAAGCAGGTCGAGTTCGCCGAGACCATCCACGGTGCCGGGTCCGACCTGCTCCAGCTCATCAACGACATCCTGGACCTGTCCAAGGTCGAGGCGGGCAAGATGGACGTCTCCCCGACCCGGATCGCGCTGGTCCAGCTCGTGGACTACGTGGAGGCGACCTTCCGGCCGCTGACCGCCGAGAAGGGCCTGGACCTGTCGGTCCGGGTCTCCCCGGAGCTGCCCGCGACCCTGCACACCGACGAGCAGCGGCTGCTCCAGGTGCTGCGCAACCTGCTCTCCAACGCGGTGAAGTTCACCGACTCCGGCTCGGTGGAGCTGGTGATCCGGCCCGCCGGTTCGGACGTCCCCCAGGTCATCCGGGAGCAGTTGCTGGAGGCGGGGGTGGTCACCGATCCGGACGCCGAGCTGATCGCGTTCTCGGTGACCGACACCGGCATCGGCATCGCGGCCAGCAAGATGCGGGTGATCTTCGAGGCGTTCAAGCAGGCGGACGGCACGACCAGCCGCAAGTACGGCGGCACCGGTCTCGGCCTGTCGATCTCGCGGGAGATCGCCCAGCTGCTCGGCGGTGAGATCCACGCGCAGAGCGAGCCGGGCCGCGGCTCCACGTTCACGCTGTACCTGCCGCTGCACCCGAGCGAGCTGCCGCCGCCGGGCTACCAGCAGGCGGCGCCCCCGATGGAGGCCGGCGAGCTGGTCGCGTCCGAGGCGCACCTGTCCGCCAAGCTGACGGCGCCCCAGGTCGAGACGCCGCACGAGGTGAGGTCGTACCGGGACACACAGAACGGCCCGGCCGCGCTCTTCCGGCGCCGCCGCCGGAACCTGCCCTCGGCCGAGCAGCGGCCGGAGCAGTCCATCACCGTCGAGCAGCCGGAGGACGCCGAGCGGCCGGTGCGCGCGGTGCGGTTCGGCGGCGAGAAGGTGCTCATCGTCGACGACGACATCCGCAACGTGTTCGCGCTCACCAGCGTGCTGGAGCAGCAGGGGCTCTCGGTCCTGTACGCCGAGAACGGCCGCGAGGGCATCGAGGTCCTGGAGCAGCACGACGACGTGGCGGTGGTCCTGATGGACATCATGATGCCCGAGATGGACGGGTACGCGACCACGACGGCGATCCGCAGGATGCCGCAGTTCGCGGGCCTGCCGATCATCGCGCTGACCGCGAAGGCGATGAAGGGCGACCGGGAGAAGGCGATCCAGTCGGGCGCCTCCGACTATGTCACCAAGCCGGTCGACCCCGACCATCTGCTCGCCGTCATGCGACAGTGGATGCGGCCGGAGTGACGGCACGACAGGACCGGTGACGGGGGCGCGGTTCAGTACGCGGGCCAGGTGTGGGAACCTCGGATTCCGGGAACCTTCCAGGCTCTGCCCGCGTTTGGACTGTGTGCACCGTGACATCGCGGTGACAGGGTGTGGCGACGGGCGGGGTGCGGCTACGATGACCGGCACAAGGACGGGCGGCGAAAGGGAGTCGTCCCCTGGGGCGGCGCCCGGTGTACCGCCGGGGCGAGGAGGGCGGGCCATGGTGCAGAAGGCCAAGATCCTCCTGGTCGATGACCGGCCGGAGAATCTGCTGGCGCTGGAGGCCATCCTCTCTGCGCTCGATCAGACGCTGGTGCGGGCATCTTCCGGGGAGGAAGCGCTCAAAGCACTGCTCACGGACGATTTCGCGGTCATCCTGCTGGATGTCCAGATGCCGGGTATGGACGGCTTCGAGACGGCCGCGCACATCAAGCGGCGGGAGCGGACTCGGGACATCCCGATCATCTTCCTCACCGCGATCAACCACGGCCCGCACCACACCTTCCGGGGTTACGCGGCGGGGGCCGTCGACTACATCTCCAAGCCGTTCGACCCGTGGGTGCTGCGCGCCAAGGTCTCGGTGTTCGTCGAGCTGTACATGAAGAACTGCCAGCTGCGGGAGCAGGCTTCGCTGCTGCGGCTCCAGCTGGAGGGCGGCGGCGCGGACGCCGTCGACAGCAAGGAGCCCGCCGGGCTGCTCGCGGAGCTGTCCGCGCGGCTCGCGGCCGTCGAGGAGCAGGCCGAGGCGCTCTCCAAGCAGTTGGACGACGAGTCGGCGGACGCGGCCGCGGTGGCCACGGCCGCCCATCTGGAGCGCAAGCTCACCGGGCTGCGCAGGGCGCTGGACGCCCTGGAGCCGGGCGCGGACGGCTCGGCCGCGCTGCCACCACAGGGCTGACGTCCCACCAGGCGCGGGGAGCCCCTGAGCGGGCGTCAGTTTGACGCCTCCGCAAGGGCGACACGAACGGGTGAAGCTCTGGGCACACGTGTCCGCTGTCGTCTCCCCCGGTAACCTCACACCCATGGCCTCACGTCCCTCCGCAGCCAAGAAGCCGCCCGCCAGGAAGGCGGTCGCTCCCGCGAAGGCTCCGGCGCGGAAGGCGGCCGCCAAGAAGCCCCCGGCCAAGAAGGCGCCGGCCCGCAAGCCCCCCGTCCGCAAGGTGCCGGCCAGGCCCGCGCCCAGCCCCACGGGGGGCGTGTACCGGATCGTGCGCGCCCTCTGGCTGGGCATGGCGCACGCGGTCGGCGCCGTCTTCCGGGGCATAGGGCAGGGAGCGAAGAACCTCGACCCGGCCCACCGCAAGGACGGGGTCGCGCTGCTGCTGTTCGCCGTCGCGCTGATCGTCGCCGCCGGCACCTGGGCCGACCTGAGCGGACCCGTGGGCGATCTGGTGGAGATCCTGGTCACCGGCTCCTTCGGCCGTCTCGACCTGCTCGTGCCGATACTGTTCGCGGTCATCGCCGTACGGTTCATCCGGCACCCGGAGCAGCCGGAGGCCAACGGCCGGATCGTGATCGGGCTGTCCGCGCTCGTCGTCGGCGTGCTCGGCCAGGTCCACATCGCCTGCGGCTCGCCCGCGCGGGACGACGGCATGCGGGCGATAAGGGACGCGGGCGGGCTGATCGGCTGGGCCGCCGCCACCCCGCTGACGTACACCATGAGCGAGGTGCTCGCCGTACCGCTGCTGGTGCTGCTCACGGTGTTCGGGCTGCTCGTGGTGACCGCCACCCCGGTCAACCACATCCCGCAGCGCCTGCGCGCCCTCGGCGTGCGCCTGGGCGTGCTGCACGACCACGCGGCCGACCTCGACGACGCGGGGTACGACGAGCAGTGGCGCGACGAGCCGCCCGCGCGCCACCGGGGGAGCCGGGGCGCCCCCCAGGGCCTCGACCACGACGCCGCGGAGGACGAGGCCCTCGGCCGCCGCCGCCCCCGCCGGTCCGCCCTGCCGCAGTCCGACCCGCGCGGGATGGACGCCGTGGACGTGGCCTCGGCGGCCGCCGAGGCGCTCGACGGCGCCGTGCAGCACGGTATGCCGCCGTCCCGCGTCGTCGCCGACCTCACCCAGGGCGTGGGCCTCGGGGACCGCGAGGAGACCACCCCGGTCCCCGCGCCCTCACCGGCACCGGCCTCCCGGCCCACGCCGGGCAGGAAGGCCGCGCCCGACGGCAGCGTCCCCGACTTCACCAAGGCCGCCCCCGAGAGCCACCGGGAGATGCCCGCCCGCGCGGAGCAGCTCCAGCTCTCCGGGGACATCACCTACTCGCTGCCCGCGCTGGACCTGCTGACCCGGGGCGGCCCCGGCAAGGCGCGCAGCGCGGCCAACGACGCCGTCGTGGACTCCCTGCGCACGGTGTTCTCCGAGTTCAAGGTGGACGCCGCCGTCACCGGCTTCACCCGGGGCCCGACGGTCACCCGGTACGAGGTCCAGCTGGGCCCCGCCGTGAAGGTCGAGCGGATCACGGCGCTCGCCAAGAACATCGCGTACGCGGTGGCCAGCCCGGACGTGCGGATCATCAGCCCGATCCCCGGCAAGTCGGCCGTCGGCATCGAGATCCCCAACACCGACCGGGAGATGGTCAACCTCGGCGACGTGCTGCGGCTCGCGGAGTCCGCCGAGGACGACGACCCGATGCTGGTCGCCTTCGGCAAGGACGTCGAGGGCGGCTACGTGATGCGCTCCCTCGCGAAGATGCCGCACATGCTGGTCGCCGGCGCCACCGGCTCCGGCAAGTCGTCCTGCATCAACTGCCTGATCACCTCGATCATGATGCGGGCGACCCCCGAGGACGTCCGGATGATCCTGGTGGACCCCAAGCGGGTGGAGCTCACCGCGTACGAGGGCATCCCGCACCTGATCACGCCGATCATCACCAACCCCAAGCGGGCCGCCGAGGCCCTCCAGTGGGTCGTGCGCGAGATGGACATGCGCTACGACGACCTCGCCGCCTACGGCTACCGGCACATCGACGACTTCAACCGCGCGGTGCGGGAGGGCAAGGTCACCCCGCCGCCGGGCAGCGAGCGCGAGCTCCAGCCGTACCCGTACCTGCTGGTCATCGTGGACGAGCTGGCCGACCTGATGATGGTCGCCCCGCGCGACGTCGAGGACGCGATCGTGCGCATCACCCAGCTCGCGCGCGCCGCCGGCATCCACCTCGTGCTGGCCACCCAGCGTCCCTCGGTGGACGTGGTCACCGGTCTCATCAAGGCCAACGTGCCCTCCCGGCTGGCCTTCGCCACCTCCTCGCTCGCCGACTCCCGCGTCATCCTCGACCAGGCCGGCGCCGAGAAGCTGATCGGCAAGGGCGACGGCCTGATCCTGCCGATGGGCGACAGCAAGCCGACCCGCATGCAGGGCGCCTTCGTGACCGAGGACGAGGTCGCGGCCGTCGTCCAGCACTGCAAGGACCAGATGGCGCCGGTCTTCCGGGAAGACGTCACCGTGGGCACCAAGCAGAAGAAGGAGATCGACGAGGACATCGGCGACGACCTCGACCTGCTGTGCCAGGCCGCCGAGCTGGTGGTCTCCACCCAGTTCGGGTCGACGTCCATGCTCCAGCGCAAGCTGCGGGTCGGCTTCGCGAAGGCGGGCCGGCTGATGGACCTCATGGAGTCCCGGAACATCGTCGGACCCAGCGAGGGTTCCAAGGCTCGTGACGTTCTTGTGAAGCCTGACGAGCTGGACGGCGTGCTCGCCGTGATTCGCGGGGAGTCTGACGGGTAGGGCTTCGGGCCGCCCGGCGTGTCGGGACTGCGCCGGGTGGCGGCACCGCCGTGATCCACTCGTTAGACATCGGCGGGCAACCGTTTCCCTTCGCAGTACGTCAAGTTGAGCGAGAGCAGGGGTGCGGGTACCGGCCCGGTTCCCCCGTTCCCGTCCGCCGTCGGGCTGACCGGCCATTCCGATGGCGTACAAGTCCGTTCGCCTGCTTGCCCCACCCTTTCGTACCCCGCCTAGACTGAACGCTCAGCACAGGTGGCTCATACGCTCGAAAGGCGCCCCCGTGTCCATCGGCAGCAACTCCCCCGAAGACGAGCCCCCGTTCCCCGACCGCCCCGAGTCCGACGGTCCCTCCGTCGGCACCGCCCTGCGGCAGGCCCGCGTCGAGGCCGGGCTGAGCGCGGCTGACGTCAGCAACGCCACCCGCATCCGCCTCGGCATCGTGCACGCCATCGAGGAGGACGACTTCACCTCCTGCGGCGGCGACGTGTACGCGCGCGGCCACATCCGCAACCTCGCCAAAGCCGTCCACCTCGACCCCGCCCCCCTGATCGCGCGGTTCGACGCCGAACACGGCGGCCGGCCCGCGCCCACCCCGGCGGCCCCCCTGTTCGAGGCGGAGCGCATCCGCCCCGAGCGCCGGGGCCCGAACTGGACCGCGGCCATGGTCGCGGCGATCGTCGTCGTCATCGGCTTCGTCGGCTTCACCGCGATCAAGTCGGAGACCGGCGGCGACACCGACACCCAGGCCGCCGAGGGCAGCGCCTCGCCGTCCGCCACCAAGTCCGCCGCGCCCACCCGCAAGCCGGAGCAGTCCGCCACACCGAAGTCCGACCCGTCCGACAGCGCCATCGCGGCCGCCCCGCAGGACAAGGTGACCGTCCGGGTCAGCGCGCCCGACGGACGGAGCTGGATCTCGGCCAAGGACCACAACGGCCGCATGCTCTTCGACGGACTGCTCAACAAGGGCGAGTCCAAGACGTTCCAGGACAGCACCAAGATCAACCTGATCCTCGGCGACGCCGGGGCGATCGAGCTGTACGTCAACGGCAAGAAGATCGACGACGACTTTCGGCCCGGCGCCGTGGAGCGTCTCACGTACACGAAGGGCGACCCCGAGGTCGGGTGACGCGCTTCCGGGCGCCCGGGGCGAGCGGACGATGACGGGGTTGGCCGGCAACGGCCAACCCCGTCGACATGGGGTGCCAGACAGACAAAGTAGTCTTGAGCCCATGCCTGAACGCCGTACCGTCGCACTAGTCACTCTCGGCTGCGCCCGTAACGAGGTGGACTCGGAGGAGCTCGCAGGCCGTTTGGAGGCGGACGGCTGGCAGCTCGTCGAGGACGCCGGGGACGCCGATGTCGCCGTGGTCAACACCTGTGGCTTCGTCGAAGCCGCCAAGAAGGACTCCGTCGACGCCCTCCTGGAGGCCAACGACCTCAAGGACCACGGCAGAACCCAGGCCGTCGTGGCGGTGGGCTGCATGGCCGAGCGGTACGGCAAGGAACTCGCCCAGGCGCTGCCCGAGGCCGACGGCGTGCTCGGCTTCGACGACTACGCGGACATCTCCGACCGCCTCCAGACCATCCTGGCCGGCGGCGTCCACGCCGCCCACACCCCGCGCGACCGCCGCAAGCTGCTGCCGATCAGCCCGGCCGAGCGCCAGGAGTCCGCGGCCGACGTCGCCCTGCCCGGCCACGGCCCGGCCGACCTCCCCGACGGCCTCGCGCCCGCCTCCGGCCCCCGCGCGCCCCTGCGCCGCCGCCTGGACGGCTCCCCGGTCGCCTCGGTCAAGCTCGCCTCCGGCTGCGACCGGCGCTGTTCCTTCTGCGCCATCCCGTCCTTCCGCGGCTCCTTCATCTCCCGCCGCCCCAGCGACGTCCTGAACGAGACCCGCTGGCTGGCCGAGCAGGGTGTGAAGGAGGTCATGCTCGTCTCCGAGAACAACACCTCCTACGGCAAGGACCTGGGCGACATCCGCCTGCTGGAGTCCCTGCTCCCCGAGCTGGCCGAGGTCGACGGCATCGAGCGGGTGCGCGTCAGCTACCTCCAGCCCGCCGAGATGCGCCCCGGCCTGATCGACGTGCTGACCTCCACGCCGAAGGTCGTGCCCTACTTCGACCTCTCCTTCCAGCACTCCGCGCCGAACGTGCTGCGCGCCATGCGCCGCTTCGGCGACACCGACCGCTTCCTGGAGCTGCTGGACACCATCCGCGGCAAGGCCCCCCAGGCCGGCGTCCGCTCCAACTTCATCGTCGGCTTCCCCGGCGAGACTGAGGCCGACCTGGCCGAGCTGGAGCGCTTCCTGACCGGCGCCCGCCTCGACGCCATCGGCGTCTTCGGCTACTCCGACGAGGAGGGCACGGAGGCGGCCACGTACGACACCAAGCTCGACGAGGACGTGGTCGCCGAGCGCCTCGCCCACATCTCCCGGCTCGCCGAGGAGCTCGTCTCGCAGCGCGCCGAGGAGCGCGTGGGGGAGACCGTGCGCGTGTTGGTGGAGTCCGTCGACGGCGAGGACGGGGTGTACGGCCGCGCCGAGCACCAGGCCCCGGAGACCGACGGCCAGGTGCTGCTCACGAGCGGCGAGGGCCTGACCGTGGGACGTATCGTCGAGGCCAAGGTGGTCGGCACCGAGGGGGTCGACCTGGTGGCCGAGCCGCTCCCCGGCTCGTCGGCGTGTAGCGAGGAGGCGGCCAGATGACCGGAGTCCCGGCATCCGCCTCGGGCGGTCCCTCCGGAGCGCGCAGCAGCGCACCGGAGCCGACCGCCCCCGAAGGCGTCCCGGAGGTCTCCGGCCCGGCCGCCGCGCTGGAGGCGCGGCACCCGCGCAGCGGCAAGCTGGCCGCGGCGGCCGTCAACCAGGCGAGCGTCTGGAACGTGGCCAATCTGCTCACCATGCTCCGGCTGGTCCTCGTGCCGGGCTTCGTGGCGCTGATGCTGGCCGACGGCGGCTACGACCCGGCCTGGCGCTCGCTGGCCTGGGCGGCCTTCGCCGTCGCCATGATCACCGACCTGTTCGACGGACACCTGGCGCGCACCTACAACCTGGTCACCGACTTCGGGAAGATCGCCGACCCGATAGCGGACAAGGCGATCATGGGCGCCGCGCTGATCTGCCTGTCCTCCCTGGGCGACCTGCCCTGGTGGGTGACGGCGGTCATCCTGGGCCGGGAACTCGGCATCACCCTGCTGCGTTTCGTGGTCATCAGGTACGGCGTGATCCCGGCCAGCCGGGGCGGCAAGCTGAAGACGCTCACCCAGGGCGTCGCCGTCGGCATGTACGTGCTCGCGCTGACCGGCTGGCTGGCCACGCTCCGGTTCTGGGTGATGGCCGCGGCGGTCGTCCTCACGGTCGTCACCGGTCTCGACTACGTGAGACAGGCCGTCGTGCTGCGCCGGCGGGGAATCGCGGAGCGGGCGGCGGCGTTGGAAGAGCGAGAAGAAGCGTGACCACCACGGCCACCGAGTTGGTCCGGCTACTGAGAGTGAACGGCGAGACGCTCGCCGTCGCCGAGTCGCTGACCGGTGGTCTGGTCGCCGCGGAGATCACCGCGGTCCCCGGCGCCTCCCAGGTGTTCCGGGGTTCAGTCACCGCCTACGCCACCGAGCTGAAGCACCGGCTCCTCGGCGTCGACGCCAGGCTGCTGGCCCGGTCGGGCGCGGTGGACCCGCAGGTCGCGGCCCAGATGGCGGCAGGTGTGCGGGCGGCTCTCGACGCCGACTGGGGCATCGCCACCACCGGGGTGGCAGGCCCGGACCCGCAGGACGGACAGCCCGTCGGCACGGTCTACGTAGCCGTTGACGGACCCCTCCGGCAGGGCTCCACGTCCGCCCCCGGCGGAAAAGTCCAGGCCCTGCGGTTGAACGGCGGCCGTGCGGAAATTCGTATGGAGAGTGTACGGAGCGTGCTCGCACTGCTTCTGCGGGAGCTGGCGGGCGAACAGACCGGAAATGAGCGGGCACAGGATACGGAACAGAACGGGGGGTTTTGATGTTTGCAGCCCTGAGTGAACACGACATCGCTCCCCGCACGGCCGCCGCGCGAGGCGGTACGGTGGGGCGAGAAGGATGCGGCTACGCGGTCCGAGGAGGGAGCCACCGATGATTCTGCTCCGTCGCCTGCTGGGTGACGTGCTGCGTCGGCAGCGCCAGCGCCAGGGCCGTACTCTGCGCGAAGTCTCCTCGTCTGCCCGGGTCTCGCTCGGCTATCTCTCCGAGGTGGAGCGGGGGCAGAAGGAGGCTTCCTCCGAGCTGCTCTCCGCGATCTGCGACGCGCTGGACGTACGGATGTCGGAACTCATGCGTGAGGTGAGTGACGAACTGGCACTCGCCGAGCTGGCCCAGTCCGCCGCCGCCACCGACGGTGTCCCGGCTCCGGTCCGTCCGATGCTGGGTTCCGTGTCGGTGACCGGTGTCCCGCCGGAACGGGTGACCATCAAGGCGCCCGCCGAAGCGGTGGACGTGGTCGCCGCGTGATTCGCGCGCGGGCGGCCTAAGCGCCCGAGAGACGTGAGCCCCGGCAGGGCCCACCAGGACTTTCCTGGCAGGGCCCGGCCGGGGCTCCCTCATGTTCCGGGCAGGGGCCGCAGGCCGGTTTGCTCCGTTTGCCGGGGTCAGGCGGGCCGGTCATGGTGAGAGGGACCCGAAGCCCGCCGAGGACCCGAGGACAGCGGATGTACGTGGTGAAGAGTCCCCTTCCCGAGGACGACCTGAAGACCGTCTCCGAGGCCCTCCAGGGTGCGCTGGTGGATCTGGTGGACCTCTCGTTGGTCGCCAAGCAGATCCACTGGAACGTGGTCGGGCCACGCTTCCGGTCCATCCACCTCCAGCTGGACGAGGTGGTCGCCTCCGCCCGTCTGCACTCCGACGAGGTGGCCGAGCGCGCCTCGGCGCTGGGCGTGCCGTCGGACGGACGCGCGCCCACGGTCGCCTCCGGCACCGGCATCACGGTCCCCCCGGCCGGCTGGATCAAGGACACGGACGCGGTCTCCGGGATGGTCGCCGCCCTTGGCTCGGTCATCGGCCGGATGCGGGAGCGGGTGAAGGCGACCGGTGACGCCGATCCGGTGTCCGAGGACCTGTTCATCCAGATCACCGGGGACCTCGAGAAGCACCACTGGATGTTCCAGGCCGAGAGTGCCTGAGAGAAGCGGGTTCCCGGACCGGGCGTGCGCGGGCTGTCTGCCCGGCCCTGCTCCGGTGAGCCCTTCGGTGCGCCTTCCGCAGGTGGCAGGCGGTGTTCTTGGCTTCCGGCCGGAGGTGGCGGACCATGATGGGGCGAATAGGGCGCTGGGGGGCTGTGCTCGGGCTGGGCGCGGTGTGGTGGTGGGCGGTGCTGCGGCTGGCCTTCGGGGACGGCGCGGGCGTGCTGGAGGGCTCCGTGGTCCTCGGCGGCTGGGGGCTGGGCGTGCTGCCGGTGCACTGTGTCGCCAAGGACCGGGCCGAGGGGGCCGTGCGGACCGGGCGGTGGCGGGAGGCGTGGCGCGCCGGGGAGGGGCCGGATGCGGACGCCGGGAGTTCTGGGGTCACTCGTTCGGGTGAAGCGGGGGCGGGGTAGCGGGACGCCGTCGGCGGGCGGAGGGCCGGTTCGGTAGGCGGGGGCCCGGTTCGGCGGGCGGATGGTCCGGTCCGGCAGGCGGAGGGCCCGGTTCGGCTGCGGGCTATCCCGCCTCGCGCGGGTAGCGCTCCCGCCGGTGGGCGGAACCCGGCGCGGGGGCGGGGCCGCTCTGGCACGCGGGGCACCAGTAGGTCGGCCGGTCCTGGGAGCCGTCGCCCTGGTCCGCCACGCGTACGCGCGTGCGGCAGCGCAGGCAGGGGCGGGACGCCCGGCCGTAGACGAACAGGTCGTTGTGGTGCAGGCCCGTGGTCTGCCGGACCGGACGGTCGCGGTTGATCTCCAGCAGGCGCTGGGCGACCCCCGGAAGCTGGGCGGCGCGGTCCGCGGGGAGTGAGCCGACGGGGAGCCAGGGGGTCACACCGAGCAGGAAGCACAGCTCGCTCTTGTAGACGTTGCCGATCCCAGCCAGATTGCGCTGGTCGAGCAGGGCCTCGCCGAGAGGACGGGCGGGATCGGCGTACAGGTTGGCCAGTGCCCGCTCCGGGTCCCAGTCGGGGCCGAGGAGGTCGGGCCCCAGATGGCCCAAGACACGGTCCTCCTCCTCGGTGCGCAGCAGTTCCAGCACCGAGAGCCGGTAGCCCACGGCCATGCGGTCGCCGGCGCCCAGCACCACCCGGATCTGGTGCCCCGGGCCGCCCCGCCAGCTTTCGCCCCGGCCGTACACCTTCCAGGCGCCCTCCATGCGCAGATGCGTGTGCAGGGTCAGGCCGCCCTCGAACCGGGTGAGCAGGTGCTTGCCGCGCGGCGCGGTGTTCAGCACGGTGCGGCCGGTCAGGTCGACCGTCGCGTACTGCGGCACCCGGAAGTCGCTGTGGTTGAGCACCCTGCCGGCGAGCGTCTCGTGCAGCCGTTTGGCGGTCCGCCACACCGTGTCACCTTCGGGCATGCGTCCAGAGTGCCACGGTGGGCCGGTCGCGGACGGCGCGCCGAGGTGGTGCGTGCGGTGAGGTGGGGTACGGCCGTGCGGCGGGCTCAGGCGCGCAGGCGCAGCCCCCGTGGGGTCGCGACGAATCCGGCGCCCTCCAGCACGGCGCCCAGCGGGGAGGTCAGGGCCGCGGTGCCGTTGACGCGTTCGACGGTGACCGTGCCCAGGGAGCCCGCGCGGGCGGCGGCGGCCAGGGCCTCGGCGGCGGCACGCAGGCGCGGATCGTCGCTCGCGGAGGCTTCCGGGTCGGCGGGCCACGCCAGCAGGGTCTTGCCGCCGCGCTCCATGTAGAGGGTCAGCTCACCCTCCACCAGCACGACCAGCGACCCCGCCTTCCGGCCCGGCTTGTGTCCGGCGCCGGTCGGCGGCTCGGGCCAGGGCAGCGCGGCGCCGTACGCGTTGGCGGGATCGGCGGCGGCGAGGACCACCGCCCTGGAGTCGGGTGCGGTGTCCCGCACGCGCGTGCCGTAGCCGCGGCTCGCGGGGGAGCCATGGTTCGAGCCGCGCGGGCCGCCCTGACCGGCGGAGCCGTACGGGCCGGGGAGGTCCGCCGGACCGAAGGGGCGCGGGAGACCGCCGTCGTCGCCCGGGGGCGGCCAGGCGAAGTCGCCGTCGGGACTCGGGTGGCCCAAACCGCCCGAGGACGGGTCGAAGGCGTCGGACGCGGCGTGGCCGTCGCCGGGGAAGGGCGGGAGGGCGCCGTCGCCCGCGGGGCTCGGCGCGGGCACCACGCGCTCGCCCCGGTCGCGGGCGTTGGACACCGCGCGGAGCCGGTCCACGGCGCCGTCCATGGCGAACTGGGCGGCGCCCAGCCCCTCCACCACATAGCCGCGCCGCGCCTGGCCGCTCTCCTCGAACACGGACAGGACCCGGTACACCGCCGAGAAGCCGCCCTCGACACCCTCGGCGCCCACCGCGCCCCGGGTCACCACGCCGTGCCGGTCCAGCAGGGCGCGCGCTCGCGCGTGCGCGCGCACGGTGGCGTCCGGTTCCGGCACCGGCAGCAGCGACCAGCGGCCTCCGACGGTCGGCGGACCGGACCGGGAGGCGGCCCGGGCGGCGGCGGTCAGCGAGCCGTAACGGCCGCGCGGGACATTGCGTTTGGCGCGGTGGGCCGTCGCGCCCGCCGTACGGCCCGAACCCAGCAGGGCACGCATCGGGGCCAGCGTGTCGTTGGTGAGCCGGCCCGACCAGGCCAGGTCCCACAGGGCGTCGGCCAGGTGGGCGTCGCTCGCCTCGGGGTGCGTGGTGGCGCGGACCTGGTCGGCGATCTGACGGAAGAACAGGCCGTACCCGCCGGAGAGCGTGTCCAGGACCGACTGGTGGAGCGGGCTCAGCTCCAGGGGGTGCGGGGGCGGCAGGAGCAGGGGCGCCGTGTCCGCGAGGTACAGCGAGACCCAGCCGTCCTTGCCGGGCAGCGAGCCCGCCCCGGCCCACACCACCTCGCCCGCGGCGGTGAGTTCGTCCAGCATCGACGGCTGGTAGCCGGCCACGCGGGACGGCAGGACCAGCTTCTCCAGCGCGGACGCGGGCACCGACGCGCCCTGCAACTGCTCGATGGCGCGCACCAGTCCGTCGGTGCCGCGCAGCGTGTGGCCCTTGCCGATGTGCTGCCACTGCGGCAGGAATTGCGCCAGCGCGGCGGGCGCCACCGGCTCCAGCTCGTGCCGCAGCGCCGCCAGGGAGCGGCGGCGCAGCCGGCGCAGCACCGTGGCGTCGCACCACTCCTGGCCGATGCCCGCGGGATGGAACTCGCCCTGCACGACCCGGCCGCCGCCGGCCAGCCGCTGCAGGGCGCCCTCGGTGACGGCCACGCCCAGCCCGAACCGGGCGGCGGCGGCCGTCGAGGTGAAGGGGCCGTGGGTACGGGCGTAGCGCGCGAGGAGGTCGCCGAGCGGGTCCTTCACCGGCTCGGTGAACGCCTCGGGCACGCCCACGGGCAGCGCGGTGCCGAGCGCGTCGCGCAGGCGTCCCGCGTCCTCGACGGCGGCCCAGTGGTCGGCGCCCGCCACCCGGACCCTGATGGCCCGCCGGGCGGCGGCCAGCTCGCGCGCCCACTCCGGCTCGGCGCCGCGCGCGCCCAGCTCGGCGTCGGTCAGCGGGCCCAGCAGCCGGAGCAGGTCCGCGACCCCCTCCACGTCCTTGATCCGGCGGTCCTCGGTGAGCCACTGGAGTTCACGCTCCAGCTCGGTCAGCACCTCGGCGTCGAGCAGCTCCCGCAGCTCCGCCTGGCCCAGCAGCTCGGCCAGCAGCCGGGAGTCCAGGGACAGCGCGGCGGCACGGCGCTCGGCGAGCGGGGAGTCGCCCTCGTACAGGAACTGGGCGACGTAACCGAACAGCAGGGAGCGGGCGAACGGGGAGGGCTCGGGGGTGGTCACCTCGACCAGGCTGACCTTGCGGGACTCGATGTCGCCCATCAGCTCGACCAGGCCGGGCACGTCGAACACGTCCTGGAGGCACTCGCGGATCGCCTCCAGGACGATCGGGAACGACCCGAACTCGCTCGTCACCTCCAGCAGTTGCGCGGCGCGCTGGCGCTGCTGCCACAGCGGGGTGCGCTTGCCGGGGTTGCGGCGCGGCAGCAGCAGCGCCCGCGCGGCGCACTCGCGGAACCGGGAGGCGAACAGGGCCGAGCCGCCCACCTGGTCGGTGACGACCTGGTCGACCTCGCCCTTGTCGAAGGCGACGTCGGCGGCGCCGACCGGGGCCTGTTCGCCGTCGTACTCGGTGCCGCCCTGGCCGGGGGCCTGGTCCAGCAGGTCCAGGCCCATCAGGTCGGCGTCGGGCAGGCGCAGCACGATGCCGTCGTCGGCGTGCATGACCTGCGCGTCCATGCCGTAGCGCTCGGAGAGGCGGGCGCCGAGCGCGAGCGCCCAGGGGGCGTGCACCTGGGCGCCGAAGGGGGAGTGGATCACGACCCGCCAGTCGCCCAGCTCGTCCCGGAAGCGCTCCACGACGATGGTGCGGTCGTCCGGGACGTGCCCGCACGCCTCGCGCTGCTCGGCCAGGTAGGACAGGACGTTGTCCGCGGCCCAGGAGTCCAGGCCCGCGGTGAGCAGCCGCAGCCGGGCGTCCTCCTCGGACAGGGCTCCGACCTCGCGCAGGAACGCGCCGACCGCGCGGCCCAGTTCGAGCGGGCGGCCGAGCTGGTCGCCCTTCCAGAACGGCAGCCGGCCAGGAACGCCCGGCGCGGGGGAGACCAGCACCCGGTCGCGGGTGATGTCCTCGATGCGCCAGGAGCTGGTGCCCAGGGTGAAGACGTCGCCCACGCGGGACTCGTACACCATCTCCTCGTCCAGCTCGCCGACCCGGCCGCCGCCCTTCTTCGGGTCGGAACCGGCGAGGAACACCCCGAACAGGCCCCGGTCGGGGATCGTGCCGCCGGAGGTGACGGCGAGCCGCTGGGCGCCCGGGCGGCCGCTGATGATGCCGGTCACGCGGTCCCACACCACGCGGGGGCGCAGTTCGGCGAACGCGTCCGAGGGATAGCGGCCCGCGAGCATGTCGAGGGTGGCGGTGAACGCGGACTCCGGGAGCGAGGCGAAGGGAGCCGCGCGGCGCACGGCGGCCAGCAGGTCGTCGTACTGCCAGTCGTCCACCGCCGTCATGGCGACGATCTGCTGCGCCAGGACGTCCAGCGGGTTCGACGGCACCCGCAGCGACTCGATCCCGCCCGAGCGCATCCGCTCGGTGACGACGGCCGCCTGCACCAGGTCGCCCCGGTACTTGGGGAAGACCACACCGGTGGAGACGGCCCCCACCTGGTGGCCCGCGCGGCCGACGCGCTGGAGGCCGGAGGCCACCGAGGGCGGCGACTCGACCTGGACCACCAGGTCGACGGCGCCCATGTCGATGCCGAGTTCCAGGCTGGAGGTGGCCACCACGGCGGGCAGCCGCCCTGCCTTCAGGTCCTCCTCGACCAGCGACCGCTGCTCCTTGGAGACCGAGCCGTGATGCGCGCGGGCGATCACCTGCGGGGCGCCCTGGGCCGCGCCCGAGCCGCCCATCAGCTCGGCCGGGGAGTGGTGCTCGTCCAGCTTCTCGCCGGTGGCGCGCTCGTAGGCGATCTCGTTGAGCCGGTTGCACAGCCGTTCCGCCAGGCGGCGGGAGTTGGCGAAGACGATCGTCGAGCGGTGCGACTGGACCAGGTCGGCGATCTTCTCCTCGACGTGCGGCCAGATCGAGGGCTTCTCCGCCTTGTCGTCGCCGTCCGCCGCGGGCGCGCCGCCCAGCTCGCCCATGTCCTCGACGGGGACGACCACCGACAGGTCGAACTCCTTGCCCGACTCGGGCTGGACGATCTCCACCTTGCCCCGGGGCGCGAGGTAGCGCGCCACCTCGTCCACCGGCCGCACGGTCGCCGACAGACCGATCCGACGGGCGGGCCTGGGCAGCAGCTCGTCCAGCCGCTCCAGGGACAGCGCGAGGTGCGCGCCGCGCTTGGTGCCCGCCACCGCGTGCACCTCGTCCAGGATCACGGTCTCGATGCCGGTGAGCGCGTCCCGCGCGGACGAGGTCAGCATCAGGAACAGCGACTCGGGAGTGGTGATCAGGATGTCCGGCGGGCGGGTGACCAGCGCGCGCCGCTCGGCGGGCGGGGTGTCGCCGGAGCGGATGCCCACCTTCACCTCGGGCTCGGGCAGGCCCAGGCGCACGGACTCCTGGCGGATACCGGTCAGCGGACTGCGCAGGTTGCGCTCCACGTCCACCGCGAGCGCCTTCAGCGGGGACACGTACAGCACCCGGCAGCGCTTCTTCGGGTCGGCCGGCGGCGGGGTGGAGGCCAGCCGGTCCAGCGCGGCCAGGAACGCGGCCAGGGTCTTGCCCGAGCCGGTCGGCGCCACCACCAGCGCGTCCGAACCCTCGTTGATGGCCCGCCACGCGCCCGCCTGAGCCTCGGTGGGCGCGTGGAACGCCCCCGTGAACCACTCGCGGGTCGCGGGGGAGAAGCCTTCGAGGGCCGGGTGGGCGGATCTGACCATGTCTCCATCCTGCACCCGCCCACTGACAATCCGGCTGACCTGGGCAAACAGGGCGGATCAGGGCGTGCGGGGGCCCACCGGCGTGGCCGACAATGGACGCATGGCGGGTTCAGGGGAGCGGGCACGGCACTGGCGGTACGCGGAACTGCCCGGGGTCGACCTGCTCCGGGCCCGCTACATCCGCAAGACGTTCGCCCGCCACACCCACGAGAACTTCGTGATCGCCGCGATAGCGGACGGCGTCGAGGTCTTCCACCACCGGGGCGCCGACGTGTCCGTGGGCGCGGGCGCCCTCGCGCTGGTCAACCCGGACACCCCGCACACCGGCCGCGCGGGCGTTCCCGAGGGCTGGCGGTACGGCGCGGTGTACCCGTCGCCCGAGGTGGTGGCCCGGATAGCGGCCGAGACCAGCACCATCCGGGGGACCCCGGGCTTCGCCGCCCCGATGGTGGACGACCCGTACACCGTGCGCCTCGTCCACCAGGTGCTGCGCGCCGCCGAGGAGGGCAACGCGCTGGCCGCCGACACGCTGCTGAGCGTGGCGGTGACCCGGCTCCTGCGGCTCAACGGCGGCCCGCTGCCCGAACGCCGCGCCACCTCGGCCGGTACCGGCGTCGCCGCACGCGCGCGTGCCGTGCTGGAGGAGCGGATGGCGGACCCGCCCAGCCTGGAGCGGCTCGCCACCGACCTCGGCACCAGCCGCTTCGCCCTGCTGCGGGCCTTCCGGGACACCTACGGCATGCCCCCGCACACCTGGCTCACCGACGCGCGCGTACGCCGCGCGCGGCTCCTGCTGGACGCCGGCACCTCACCCGCCGAGGCGGCCGTGGCGGTCGGCTTCACCGACCAGCCCCACCTCAACCGCCACTTCACCCGGATCGTCGGCGTGCCTCCGGGGGCCTACCAGCGCGAACACGAGAACGTGAACGGGCTCGACGGCCTCAACGCGCTCACGGGGCTGACGGGCTGACGGGCGCAACAACGTACAAGACCCGGCCGGGCGGGCGGCCGTAGCGTCCGCGGCGTGGCACAGATACGGACAGCAGCACTCGCGGACAGGGCCGCCGAGGACGTGGGAAAGCCGGACAGCGCCGTCGTCAGGGACGCGCTCGGGGTCGGAGTCGCCGTAGGGCTCTCCGGCTTCGCCTTCGGCGTGACCTCGGCCGGCAGCGGACTCGGACTCCCGCAGACCTGCGCGCTCAGCCTCCTGGTCTTCACGGGCGCCTCCCAGTTCGCCCTGGTGGGCGCGCTCGCGGCGGGCGGCAACCCCTTCACGGCAGCGGCGGGCGCCTTCTTCCTGGGCGTGCGCAACGCGTTCTACGGGCTGCGCCTGTCGCAGCTGCTCGCCCTCCCGCGCGCGGTGCGGCCGTTCGCCGCCCAATGGGTGATCGACGAGACCACCGCCGTCACCGTGGCCCAGCCGGACCGGCGCTCCGCGCGGCTCGGCTTCACCGTCACCGGCATCAGCCTGTACGTGCTGTGGAACCTCACCACCCTGCTCGGCGCGCTCGGCGCGCGGGCCCTCGGCGACACCGACGCGTGGGGGCTGGACGCGGCCGGGCCCGCCGTCTTCCTGGCGCTGCTCGCCCCCATGCTGACCACCTTCACCGAACGCGCGGTCGCGGCCCTCGCGGTCCTCCTGGGCCTCGGGCTGCTGCCGTTCCTGCCCGCCGGGGCGCCCGTACTGGTGGCGGCCCTGGCGGCCCCGCTCGCCCTGTTCGCGCAAGGCGTGCGCGCCCGCGTCGTCCAGGGCCCG
Source organism: Streptomyces sp. NPDC046860 (assembly GCF_040645115.1). Classification (NCBI taxonomy): domain Bacteria; kingdom Bacillati; phylum Actinomycetota; class Actinomycetes; order Kitasatosporales; family Streptomycetaceae; genus Streptomyces; species Streptomyces sp. NPDC046860. Next base: position 26,780 of record NZ_JBEYXQ010000008.1, read on the forward strand.
GACGCCCCCGAGGAGGAACGTTGAACACCTGGCTCGCCATCGGCGTCACCGCGCTCGGCTGCTACGCCGTCAAGCTCGCCGGACTGCTCGTCCCCGCCAGTGCCGTGGAACGGCCCCTGGTCAAGAAGCTCGCCGCGCTCCTGCCCGTCGCCCTGCTGGCCGCCCTCACCGCCCAGCAGACCTTCGCCGACGGCCGCGCCCTCGTGCTGGACGCCAGGGCCGCGGGAGTCGCCGCGGCGGCCGTCGCCCTGCTGCTGCGCGCGCCGTTCCTGCTCGTCGTCGCGGTGGCCGTCGCCGTGACGGCGGGAGTACGCGCGCTCACCGGCTGAGCGCCGGCTCAGCCGACGTAGCGGCCGTACGCCTTCAGGGTGCGCAGCGCCCCGATGGTCACCCCGGCGCGCGCCTCCAGCGCCGGGGCCGGTGCCCAGCCGTGGCCGCGCACCGGCCAGCCGCCGTCCTCCTCCTGGGCGGCCGCCAGGAAGTCCAGCGAGCGCGTCATCTCCTCGTCCGTGAACCACCCGCGCGCCAGCGAACCGGGGTGCCGGGCGAAGTCGTGCGCGAAGTGGTGCTCACCGGGAGCGCGGCCGAGGGAGTCGGGCGGGGTGTCCGGGCGGTCCGGTTCGAGAACCGCGAGCCGCCGCTCGCGCACCAGGCGGCCGAGCCGGTCGGCGGCCGCCTGCGCGCGGGCGCGGTCGGGAACGGAGTCGAGGAACGCCACGGCGGCCCGCACCTCCCGAGGACGCGTCCCGTCCAGCGAGTCCACGGCCTGCCAGCAGTAGTCGGTGGCCCGGAACAGCCACGCGTGCCACACGTCGTTGCGGTGCAGCAGCCCCACCACCGGCCCCGTCGCCGCCAGCTCGCTGGGCGGGTCGTCCACCACCGGCACGGACGGCGCCGACGGATACCCGCGCTGGCTGGGACGTACCGCCGGGAGGGCGCCGTCCGCCGTGGACACCGAGGTCAGATAGCGGCACACCCGCTCCACCCGCTGCCCGCCGCACCGGCCGACCGAGTCCAGCACCCGCAGCGCGCGAGCGGTGTGCAGCGGCTGGCTCACCGGGCCGCGCAGGTCGGGTTCCAGCGCGTGGCCGTAGCCGCCGTCGTCGTTGCGATAGGCGTCCAGGGCCCGGTCCACCGGGTCCGCGCCGCCGTTCAGGAAGTGGTGCGCGAACAGCCGCTGCTCCAGCACGCGCGCGGTGAGCCAGACGAAGCGCTCGGCGCGGAAGAGGGGGGAGTGCGCCGGGGGCGCGGAGGGAGGTGAGGGAGCACCTGATTCGGCCATGGACCAGACCGTAGGGCCACCGGAGGCCGCCGGGAACGGCCGCGGACATCGCCGTCCCCCGAGGCGGGATACTTGAGGCATGCGGTTGACGGTCTTCTGGCAGCGGATGGCGGCGCACTTCGGTCCGGGGTACGCCGACTCCTTCGCGCGCGATCACATCATGTCCGAGCTGGGCGGACGGACGGTGCACCAGGCACTGGACGCCGGCTGGGACGCCAAGGAAGTGTGGCGCGTGGTGTGCGCCGTGATGGACGTGCCGGGGGACAAGCGCTGAGTCGCGGTCGTCGTGGACGGCCGGGCGGGGTCGGCCGAAAGACGGGGGCGAAATACGCGGATCGCCGGTCCCCCGGCCGACGGACCCGCCGGCGGATGTGTTGACGGCCACATACCGAGTCGGTCACCGAGGCCCCCAGACGGTCCGGGCCGCCGGCCGCGTGGGCGAGACTTGGCGCGTGGCACGCATCGACGACATCGAGCCGACCGATCCGCAGACCGCGCCCCCCGCCGGGCCCGCGGCCTCCGCCGCCGGTACGCCGCCGCGCGAGCCCGCGGCCGGTGCCGTCACGGCTCCCCGGATGCCGCGCTGGCTGCCGCGCGCCATGGTGCTGGCGCTCGCGCTGGTCGCCCTGTTCCAACTGGGGAGCTGGGCCTTCCACCAGCTGATCGGGCTCCTCGTCAACATCCTGATCGCGTTCTTCCTGGCCCTCGCCATAGAGCCCGCCGTGAGCCGCATGGCCGCGCGCGGGATGCGCCGGGGGCTCGCCACCTTCCTGGTCTTCCTCGGTCTCGCCGTCGTCACCGCGGGCTTCTTCACCCTGCTCGGCTCGATGCTCGCGGGTCAGATCATCACGATGATCGAGGGATTCCCCGAGTACCTCGACTCGGTCATCAACTGGATCAACCAGACCTTCCGCCTGGAGCTGCGCCGGGTCGACGTCCAGGAGGGGCTGCTCCACTCCGACTGGCTGCGCAAGTACGCGCAGAACAGCGCGGCGGGCGTCCTCGACGTGTCCGCGCAGGTGCTCGGCGGGCTCTTCCAGATCCTCACCGTCGGCCTGTTCTCGTTCTACTTCGCCGCCGACGGACCCCGGCTGCGCCGCGCCCTGTGCTCGGTGCTGCCGCCCGCGCGGCAGGCCGAGGTGCTGCGGGCCTGGGAGATCGCCGTCGACAAGACCGGCGGCTACATCTACTCGCGCGGCCTGATGGCCCTCATCTCCGGTGTCGCGCACTACATCCTGCTCCAGGCGCTCGGGGTGCCGTACGCGCCCGTGCTCGGCGTCTGGGTCGGCCTGGTCTCGCAGTTCATACCGACCATCGGCACCTACCTCGCGGGTGCGCTGCCGATGCTGATCGCGTTCACCGTCGCGCCCTGGTACGCGGTGTGGGTGCTGATCTTCGTCGTGGTCTACCAGCAGTTCGAGAACTACATGCTCCAGCCCAAGCTGACGTCCAAGACCGTCGACATCCACCCGGCCGTCGCCTTCGGCTCGGTGATCGTCGGCACCGCGCTGCTCGGCGCGGTGGGCGCCCTGATCGCCATCCCGGCGGTGGCCACGCTCCAGGCGTTCCTGGGCGCGTACGTGAAGCGGTACGCCGTCACCGACGACCCGCGCGTGCACGGACACCGGGTGCGCCGCCAGGACCGGCCCGACACCTTCGTCCGCCTTCGCCTGGGGCGCCCGCGCGCCGCGGAGCCCAAGCCGGAGACGGCGCCGGAGGAATCGGCCTAACCGGCCTCCCGCGCGGCGCGGGCGCGGCGGTGGGCGGCCACGCGCTCGCGGGTGGCGCAGCGGCGTGAGCAGTAGCGGCGGGGCGGCCCGCTGCCCTGGGTGACGTGGACGTTGTCGCACCCCGGGGAGGCGCACACGCCACCGGGCGGGCGCTGCCGGTCCCAGACCAGCACGGTCAGCGCCATGCAGGACGACGCGAGGAACCACTCGGCCCAGGGGGCGTCGTCGGCGTGGTCGAGGTGGGGGTGCCAGGGGGTGGCGCCGTCGTGCGAGGAGAGCCGGAGCGGTCCGGTGTGCGCACGCAGGAGGCGGTTGAGGGCCGAGGCGGCGGTGTCGGTGTCCTCGGCGGCGAAAACCTCGTGGAGCAGGGCGGCGGCCGCGCGCATCTCGGTCACGTCGCGCGCGGAGAGGTCGAAGGGGTCGGTCTCTCCGTAGGCGCGGAGCACGTCGGCCACCTCTGCCGGTTCGGGGTCGCCGGTGAGGACGTTGACCAGGTCGGCGGTCCGCCGGGCCGTCGTCAGCACCGAGTGCCGGGTGGACCGGTCGTCGGGGGTGGAGGACACCGGCCGAATGTAACGCACGTTGCGGAGTTTTGAGTTACCTCCGTAACGTCATCGGGATGCGAAGGCGTTACGCGCTCTCCTCCTACCTCGCCGGGGCGGTGGCCGCCCGTGTCGGCGACGAGGCGTCCGGGCCGGCCCTCATGCTGGCCGGGTTCGCCCTCACCGGCTCGGCCGGCGCCGCCTCCGCCCTGCTCGCGGGGATCACGATCTCCGCCGTGGTGGGCGGACCCGTGCTCGGCGCGGTCCTCGACCGGGTGGAGCGGCCGGGACGACTGCTCGCGGGGGCGCTCGGTCTGTACGCCGTCGGGCTGGGGGTGATCCTGCTCGGGCTCGGACGCCTCCCCTTCGCCGTGATCCTGGTCGCGGCCGTGGCGACCGGGCTGCCGGGGCCCGCCGTCGCGGGCGGATGGACCGCCCAGGTGCCCCGGGTCGCGCCGGAGGGGACGCGGACACGGGCGAACGCCCTGGACGCCATGACGTTCGGCGTGGCGGGTCTGGCCGGTCCGGCGCTGGCCGGGGGAGTGGCGGAGGGGGCGGGCGCGGCGGCCGCCGTGGCCGTCGCGGGGGCGCTCGTCGCGCTGGCGGTGCCGGCCGCCTGGCGGCTGCCCGGGGCGCCGGGGCGGGAGGGCGGACCGGTGGCGGGGGCGGTGGCCGGGGACCTCCTAGCCGGAGCGCGGTTCGTCGCGGGGAACACGGCGCTGGCGCGGGCGACGCTCGTCTCGGTCGGCTCCTGCGCGGCTCAGGGAGTGCTGACGGCGAGCCTCCCCGTCCTCGGCGAGCGGGCGCTGGGCGGGGCGGCGCGAGGTGCGGCGCTCCTCGTCCTCGCGGCGGCGTCGGCCCTGCTGGTCAACGCCGTGCTCGCGCACCGTCCGCCCGCCGTCGCCCCGGATGCCGTCGTCCGGATCGGCGCCCTGGTCCAGGCGGCCGCCATGGCGCTCGCGGTGTCGGGTGGGCCGGCCGCTCTCATCGCGGCCGCGCTGCTGCTCGGCGCCGGTGAGGGGCCGCAGCTGACGGCCCTGTTCGCCGTCCGGCACCGGGAGGCCCCCGACCGCCTGCGCGCCCAGATCTTCACGATGGGCGCCAGCCTGAAGATCACTGGCTTCGCCGTGGGCGCCGCGTTTGGCGGTCCGCTCGCGGCCTGGTCGCCGCCCGGCGCGCTGCTGCTGGCGTCGGGGGTCGCCGCCGCCGCGTGTGTGGGGCCCGTGGGGCGGGGCACCCGCCCGGCGGAGCGGACGTGAGCGGCGGGTGCCGCCCGACTCGCGGACGGCTCCTGAGGTGCTTGACAGGAAAATCGAACATCCATTCTCATGAAAGCTCAAGGCGAGGCCGTCGACGGGGATCTCATAGCGGTTCGGGTGGGTATGTCCCTCGGTTTTCCACAGGCCGGACCGGCGTCGGGGCGCGTTGTCAGTGGCAGGCGTTAGCGTCTTTGACGTGAAGCGATCGACTCAAGCAAACCGGGTGGAACCCATGGCAGGAACCGACCGCGAGAAGGCGCTCGACGCCGCGCTCGCACAGATTGAACGACAATTCGGCAAGGGCGCGGTGATGCGCATGGGCGAGCGGTCGATGGAGCCCATCGAGGTCATCCCGACCGGTTCGACCGCCCTCGACGTGGCTCTCGGCGTCGGTGGCCTGCCGCGCGGCCGTGTCGTGGAGATCTACGGCCCGGAGTCCTCCGGTAAGACGACCCTCACCCTGCACGCCGTGGCCAACGCGCAGAAGGCCGGCGGCCAGGTCGCCTTCGTCGACGCGGAGCACGCCCTCGACCCCGAGTACGCGAAGAAGCTCGGCGTCGACATCGACAACCTGATCCTCTCCCAGCCGGACAACGGCGAGCAGGCGCTGGAGATCGTGGACATGCTGGTCCGCTCCGGCGCGCTCGACCTCATCGTCATCGACTCCGTCGCCGCGCTCGTCCCGCGCGCGGAGATCGAGGGCGAGATGGGCGACAGCCACGTGGGTCTCCAGGCCCGCCTGATGAGCCAGGCCCTGCGGAAGATCACCAGCGCGCTCAACCAGTCCAAGACGACCGCGATCTTCATCAACCAGCTCCGCGAGAAGATCGGCGTCATGTTCGGCTCGCCGGAGACCACGACCGGTGGCCGCGCGCTGAAGTTCTACGCCTCCGTGCGCATCGACATCCGCCGCATCGAGACCCTGAAGGACGGCACGGACGCGGTCGGCAACCGCACCCGCTGCAAGGTGGTCAAGAACAAGGTCGCCCCGCCGTTCAAGCAGGCCGAGTTCGACATCCTCTACGGCCAGGGCATCAGCCGCGAGGGCGGTCTGATCGACATGGGCGTGGAGCACGGCTTCGTCCGCAAGGCCGGCGCCTGGTACACGTACGAGGGCGACCAGCTCGGCCAAGGCAAGGAGAACGCCCGCAACTTCCTCAAGGACAACCCCGACCTCGCCAACGAGATCGAGAAGAAGATCAAGGAGAAGCTGGGCGTCGGGGTGCGTCCCGAGAAGCCCGCCGCCGAGCCGGGCACGGACGCCGCCGCGGTCACCGCCCCGGGCGCCGACGCCAAGGCCACGGACGCCAAGGCGGCCACCGCCGCGGTCAAGGCCACGAAGCCCAAGGCCGCCACCGCCAAGAGCTGACCCGTGACGCGACGAACCGACTGGGCCGAGTACGACCACGCCGCGTCCGGTGCCCCACGGGGGAGGGGCATCGGGCGTGGCCCGGCCACGGCCGCGCCCGGCGACGACGCGGACAGCCACGACACGGACGGACACGACGACGGCCACCCGGCGTCGCGCCGGTCCGGGTGGGACGGCGCACGCTCGGAGGAGCGCCACGGGGGCGGCTCCTCCCGGCGTGGCCGTCGCCGGCGCGGCTTCGGGGAGGCCGCCGGCACGGACGAGGACACCCCCGGCTCGTCGAGGGCCGAGCCAGGGGTGTCCTCCACGGACACCGACCCGGTCGAGAAGGCGCGGAACATCTGTCTGCGCCTGCTCACCGGAACCCCGCGCACCCGCAAGCAGCTCGCGGACGCCCTGCGCAAGCGGGAGATCCCGGACGAGGTGGCCGAGGAGGTGCTGTCGCGCTTCGAGGAGGTCGGCCTCATCAACGACGGCGCGTTCGCGGACGCCTGGGTGGAGTCCCGGCACCACGGCCGGGGGCTGGCCCGGCGCGCCCTCGCCCGTGAACTCCGCACCAAGGGCGTCGACTCGGCGCTCATCGACGAGGCCGTGGGCCAGCTCGACTCCGAGCAGGAGGAAGCGACCGCCCGCGAACTGGTCGACCGCAAACTGCGGGCCACCCGGGGGCTCGACCGCGACAAGCGGCTCCGCCGCCTCGCCGGGATGCTCGCCCGCAAGGGGTACCCCGAGGGCATGGCCCTCCGTGTCGTCCGCCAGGCGCTGGACGAGGAGGGTGAGGACACGGAGTTCCTCACCGAGGACGGTTTCTGACGGGCGGACAGGATGGTCCGCTCAGGGCGGTGAGCCCCGGGCGGACGCACTGATCACTCCGCCGCCACCACCGGCAACCCCGCCGCGCGCCACGCCTGGAAGCCGCCCACCAGGTCGGTCGCGCGACGCAGGCCGAGCTGGTGCAGGGAGGCCGCCGCCAGGCTGGACGCGTAGCCCTCGTTGCAGATGACCACGATCCGCAGATCGTGCCCGGTGGCCTCAGGAACCCGGTGGCTGCCGCGCGGATCGAGCCGCCACTCCAGCTCGTTGCGCTCGATCACCAGAGCGCCGGGGATCAGCCCGTCCCGCTCGCGCAGGGCCGCGTACCGGATGTCGACCAACAGGGCTTCACCCGCGCGCGCCGACTCATGGGCGGCTCGCGCCTCGATACGCCGGTAGCCGGAGCGGACCCGGTCCAGCAGTTCGTCGATCCCCACCGGACGCGTCGCCTCGCCGTCGCCGCTCACTGCCAGTCCTCCGGCCGCTCGACCTGCTCCAGCCGGAGCACCTGCCCGGTACGGCTGTAGCGGCGGATGCGCGGCAGCGGCGGGTAGTAGGCGTGGACGGAGACCGCGTGCGTGCCGGGGGAGTCGTTGTAGACCTCGTGCACGTGATGGCGGCCGAACGCGCGGCCCTGGCCGGCGGTCAGCCGGCGTTCGCGGTCGACGTCCTCGGTGAGTTCGAGGGTGCGCCAGCCGTCCGTGGGCAGCCGGGCGGCCAGCGAGTTCTCGCGCAGCTCGCCCGACGCGGTGAGGAAGGCGCCGACCGAGTCGGCGTGGTCGTGCCAGCCCGTGCCGGTACCGGGCGGCCAGCCGATCACCCACGCCTCGCTGCCGCCGGGTCCCTCCAGCCGGAGCCAGGTGCGGCCCTCGGGGTCGAGCGGGAGCGAGGCGATCAGTTCGGCGTCGGCGGCGGTGCGCCGGACGAAGTCGAGCAGTTCGGCCTGACCGGGAGCCGACGTGGCCGCGGGCGGGGTGAGGGGGGAGACAGACACGTGCACCGTCCTGAGGAGGGTTCGCCGAACGGGCGCACGGCGGCGCCCGGAGAAGGGGGATGCGAATTCAGCAGGACGGGCGACACACGCAGCCCGCGTAGCGGAGCAGGTCCATATGGACCCTCCGCCACAGGCGTACACGGGTGTCGGTCACGATCCGGAGTACAGCACGCCGCCGCACTCCGGTCAATCGGTCGTCACCATGTGGACAGCGGGAGCCGGAGCCGAGGTCAGCGCGCCCCCGAACCGGCCTCCGCCTCCTCCTTCGGCGCGTCCTCCAACGCCACCGCACCGCCGAGCACGGCCTCCGCCGCCGCGTACAGGTCGGCGGGCCGGACACCGCTGAGCGCGGTGACCAGATGGCCGTCCGGCCGTACGAGGAGCACGCTGTGCGCCGGGGCTCCCGGATAGGCCTCCGCGACGAGCAGCTCCGCCCGGTGCGGCAGCGCGGTCACCGCGGCCGCGAGCCGGGGCATCACCCCGGCGGACATCCAGTGCTTGCGGTCCCACACCCCGGTGCCCGGCGCGATCAGGACCACGAGCAGCGCGCCCCTGCCCAGCCGGTCGCGCAGCCGCACGAAGGTGCCGTCCTCGGCGGTGACCCGTACGTCGGTGACGGGCGCGCCCGGACCGGTGTCGACCGGGATCTCGCCCTCCAGGTACCGGGGCGCGAGTGGTGACCCGGCGTACGCCCCCGGCTCGCCGAGCGCCCCGCGCCCCAGGTGACCGTCCGTCATCAGCGCGTCCTGGTTACGGGCCGCGCCGGGCACGTACCCGCGCAGGCCGCCAGCGCCACGCAGCACCGGCAGCAGCTGGTCGGCGGCCCGCAGCCGGGCGGCGACCACCGCGCGCCGTTCCGCCTGGTAGCTGTCGAGCAGCGCCTCGTGCGGACCGTGGTGCCAGGCGACCGCCAGCTTCCACGCCAGGTTGTCGGCGTCCCGCAGCCCCTCGTCCAGCCCCTGCGTACCGAGCGCGCCCAGCAGGTGGGCGGCGTCCCCGGCGAGGAACACCCGGCCCGCGCGCCAGCGGCGGGCCAGGCGGTGGTGCACGGCGTGCACGCCGGTGTCGAGAAGGTCGTAGGCCGGGGCCGCGCCGCCGGTCCAGCCCGCCAGTGTCCTGCGGACGTTGCTCACCAGGAACTCGGGTGTGATGAGGTCCTTGCCGGACGGCAGCAGCCAGTCCAGCCGCCAGGTGCTGTCGGGGAGCGGCCGGGCGCTGACCTCGCCCGAGGGGTGGCCGGAAGACCGCCACGGAGGCATCCGGTGCAGCACGGCCTGCCCGTCCCAGGGGAGCTCGACGCGCAGGGTGGCGACCGCGTGCCGCTCCACCGCCGTCCGGCCCGGGAAGCGGATGTCCAGCAGCTTGCGGACCGTGGAGCGGGGCCCGTCGCAGCCGACCAGATGGCTGCCCCGCCACCAGGTGCCCTGCGGGCCGCGCGTGTGCGCGGTGACGCCGGAGCGCTCCTGCTCCAGCGCGTCGAGGCGGCTGTCCAGGGCGATCCTGATCAGCGGCTCGTCGTCGGCCGCCGCGCGCAGGACGGAGGTGAGGACGTGCTGTTCGACATGGAGCGGGGCGGTGTCCTCCGGCGTGAAGACGACCTCGTTCACCACCTGCCTGCGCCGCTGCGACCGCCATCCGGTCCAGCGCAGTCCCAGGTGACCGGCCGGAACCGCGGTCAGCCGCTCAAGGAGCGCGGCGGTGTCCTCGCGGAGTACGACGGTGCGCGCCGGGCGGGGTTCGTCCTTGCCGCCGGTCTCGTCGAGGACGACGGACGGCACCTCCTGGCGGGCCAGTGCCAGGGCGAGCGTGAGCCCGACGGGCCCCGCTCCGACGATGATCACCGGGTCCACGGTGCGGCGCCCCCTGCCCATGACGATGCCTCGGCGAACACGCGGGAACAGGAAGGTGAAGCGGGGTGCACGATCACAGAACGTATGCAACCCATTGGCAGAGTATGCGTCAAGTGACCGGGGCCCGTGGCGATCACCCCTCCAGGATCGGGCACGCGGCGCCGGACCGCAATGGGGGGCCGGGAGGGCGCTCGCACGCCGTCCCGGCCCCCCATGGGGCGTTTCTGAGCCGCTGTCAGCCGGTCTTCCCCGCGGGGACCGAACCGCCGGTCTCGCCCGCGTTCAGGTCCTCGACCGTGCCGGCCCCGAGGACCGCGCCGGTGCCCCGCGTGCTGCGGCGCAGCCGGCCCTCCAGCCAGGAGGCGAAGGAGGTGAGCAGGAAGTTGAGGACGATGTAGAGGACCGCCACCACGAAGAAGCTCTGGATGACGTTGGCGTAGTTGGCCGCCAGGGTGCTGCGGGCGTTGAGCAGGTCGGTGAACTGGAGCATCACGCCGCCCAGCGCCGTGTCCTTCACGATCACCACGAGCTGGCTGACGATGGCCGGGAGCATCGCGGTCACGGCCTGCGGCAGCAGGATGCCCGCCATCGTCTGCCCCTTGCGCAGACCGATGGCGTACGCGGCCTCCGTCTGCCCCTTGGGCAGGGAGAGGATGCCCGCCCGGACGACCTCGGCGAGCACCGAGGCGTTGTACAGCACCAGGCCGGTGATGACGGCGTACATCGGCCGGGCGTCGCTCGGGATGTCGGTGGAGCGGACGTAGAACTCACCGGCGAACAGCATCAGCAGCAGCACCGGGATGGCGCGGAAGAACTCCACGACCACGCCCGCCGGTACGCGCACCCAGCGGTGGTCGGACATCCGGGCTATGCCGAATATCGCCCCGAGCGGCAGCGCGATGATCATGGCCAGCGCGGCGGCCTTCAGGGTGTTGCCGAGGCCGGGCAGCAGATAGGTGGTCCACGCCTCGCCGGTGGTGAACGGCTTCCACAGCGCCCACGCCAACTGGCCCTTGTCGTCCAGCTTCATCACGGCCCACCACAGCACCAGGCCGAGCACGGCGAAGAAGACGACGGAGAGGACGACGTTGCGCGTCCGGGCGCGGGGGCCGGGCGTGTCGTAGAGGACGGAACTCATCGCTTCACCGCCAGTCGCTTGCCGAGCCAGCCCAGGAGGAGACCGGTCGGCAGGGTCAGTACCACGAAGCCGAGGGCGAAGACGGTGCCGATGGCGAGGGTCTGGGCCTCGTTCTCGATCATCGTCTTCATCAGGGTGGCGGCTTCGGCCACGCCGATGGCGGCCGCCACCGTGGTGTTCTTGGTCAGGGCGATCAGGACGTTGGCCAGCGGGCCGATGACCGCGCGGAGCGCCTGCGGCAGCACGATCAGCCGCAGCGTCTGCGAGAAGCTCAGCCCGATGGCGCGGGCCGCCTCGGCCTGCCCGAGCGGCACCGTGTTGATGCCGGAGCGGATCGCCTCGCACACGAACGCCGCCGTGTAGGCGATCAGTCCGAGCACGGCGAGCCGGAAGCCCTGGATCTTGAAGTCCTCGGCACCCATGGTGACGCCGAAGATGTCGGCGAGGCCGAGCGAGGTGAACAGGATGATGATCGTCAGCGGGATGTTCCGCACGATGTTGACGTAGGCGGTGCCGAACCCGCGCATCAGCGGGACAGGGCTGACCCGCATGCCGGCCAGCACGATGCCCCAGACGAGGGAGCCGACGCCGGAGAAGACGGTGAGCTGCACCGTCGTCCAGAACGCCCCCAGGACGTCGTAGCCTTCAAGAAAGTCGAACACGTTCTCCCGCGCTTCCGGGTCTGTGGCCTACGGGGTGGTCGGGGCGCGCCGCCGTCCGGGAAGCGGTGGACGGCGGCGCGGGCCGTGGACCGTGCGGAGCCCGCCAGGTCCTCGCGTCGTCGAGTCGGGACTACTTGACGATGTCGCCGATCTTCGGGGCGGGCTCGTTCTTGTAGCCGGCCGGGCCGAAGTTCTTCTCCACGGCCTTGTCCCAGGACTTGTCGGAGACCATCTTCTCCAGCGCCTTGTTGATCTTGTCCAGGGTCGCGGAGTCGCCCTTCTTGACGCCGATGCCGTAGTTCTCGTTGCTGAGCTTCAGACCCGCGAGCTGGAACTGGCCCTTGTACTTGTCCTGCGCGGCGAAGCCCGCGAGGATCGAGTCGTCCGTGGTCAGCGCGTCCACGGCGCCGCTCTGGAGACCGGCGACGCACTCCGAGTAGCCGGACAGGGGGCGCAGGTTGGCCTTCGGGGCGATCGTCTTCTGGACGTTCTGCGCCGAGGTGGAACCGGTCACGGAACACAGCTTCTTGCTGTTGAGGTCCGTGCCCTTGGTGATGTCGGAGCCCTTCTTCACCAGCAGGTCCTGGTGGGCCAGCAGGTACGGGCCGGCGAAGTCCACCTTCTGCTTGCGCTCGTCCGTGATGGAGTAGGTGGCCGCGATGAACTTGACGTCGCCGCGCTGCAGGGCGTTCTCGCGGTCGGCGCTCTTGGTCTCGACCCACTCGATCTGGTTCGGCTTGTAGCCGAGCTGCCCCGCGACGTAGGTGGCGACGTCCACGTCGAAGCCGGAGAAGGAGCCGTCGGGCTGCTTCAGACCGAGACCCGGCTGGTCGAACTTGATGCCGACCTTGATCTTGTCGCCGCCCGAGGCGCCGTCGTCCTTCTTGTCGCCGCCGCACGCGGTGGCGCTCACGGCGAGGGCGAGCACGGCGGCGGAGGCTGCGGTGACCTTGCGGAGCTTCATGGTGAACATCCTTTGCGTGATGCGTGACGGAGCGAAGTGGAGAAAGAGCACGAGCGGGCGGACCGCCGCGCGGACAGCCCCGGGTCGCCCGGGGAACCGGACGGCGTGGCCGGCGCGGCAGCCCGTGCCGCGGCTCAGTGGTGCAGGATCTTGGACAGGAAGTCCTTGGCCCGGTCGCTGCGCGGATTGCTGAAGAACTGCTCGGGGGCGGCCTGTTCGATGATCCGGCCGTCCGCCATGAAGACCACACGGTTCGCGGCCGAGCGCGCGAAGCCCATCTCGTGGGTGACGACGACCATCGTCATGCCCTCGCGGGCGAGCTGCTGCATGACCTCCAGGACCTCGTTGATCATCTCGGGGTCCAGGGCCGACGTCGGCTCGTCGAAGAGCATCACCTTCGGGCCCATCGCCAGCGCCCGCGCGATGGCCACGCGCTGCTGCTGCCCGCCCGACAGCTGCGCCGGGTACTTGTCGGCCTGGCTGCCGACGCCTACCCGGTCGAGCAGGGCGCGCGCCTGCTCCTCGGCCTTCTTCTTGTCCGTCCTGCGGACCTTGAGCTGGCCCAGCATCACGTTCTCGAGCACGGTCTTGTGCGCGAAGAGGTTGAAGGACTGGAACACCATCCCGACGTCGGCCCGCAGCCGGGCCAGCGCCTTGCCCTCCTGGGGCAGCGGCTTGCCGTCGATGGTGATGCTGCCGGAGTCGATCGTCTCCAGGCGGTTGATGGTGCGGCACAGGGTCGACTTGCCGGACCCGGAGGGCCCGATGACCACGACGACCTCGCCGCGGCCGATCGTCAGGTCGATCTCCTGGAGCACATGCAACGCGCCGAAGTGCTTGTTGACGCTCTTCAGGACGACCAGGTCGTCGGACGCGGCCACGTCTTCCTTGGCCACCGCTACTTCGGTCATCGCTCTCGGGCTCCGTCCTCCTCGGTTTCGGAGGACAGTAGTGACGACCACGCGCCCCCGTCACCACATCTGAGGTGAATCTGAGCATCACGATCCGATAGCAATCGGACACGTGTCGTAGCACTTGCCTTCTGTGTGCGTATCGGCCGCATAACGGAAGTCATGGGCAACCGGAACGCTCTTGACGGCGTCGTCCTTCATCGGCGTCACTGCATGGTGCACACGCGCGCCCCACCGGCATACGTGCGCGAGAAGAACCCGGACCGTACGACCGCTGAACCGAAGGGGGCGGGAATGAGACTGCTGCTCGTCGAGGACGACAACCACGTCGCCGCCGCCCTCTCCGCCGTCCTCGCCCGGCACGGCTTCGACGTGACCCACGCCCGCAGCGGCGAGGAGGCGCTCCAGGCGCTCGTCCCCGAGGGTCCCGGCTTCGGCGTGATCCTGCTCGACCTCGGCCTGCCCGACCAGGACGGCTACGAGGTCTGCGGCAAGATCCGCAAGCGCACCGGCACCCCGGTCATCATGGTCACCGCCCGCTCCGACATCCGCTCCCGCATCCACGGGCTGAACCTGGGCGCCGACGACTACGTGGTGAAGCCGTACGACACCGGCGAACTCCTCGCCCGGATACACGCCGTCAGCCGCCGCACCGTCCCCGAGGACGCCGTGACCGGCGACGACAGCGCGGCTCTGCTGCTCGGCACGGTCCGCATAGAGCTGCCCACCCGGCAGGTCAGCGTGGCCGGTGCCGTCGTCGCGCTGACCCGCAAGGAGTTCGACCTGCTCGCGCTGCTCGCCCAGCGGCCCGGCGTGGTCTTCCGGCGGGAGCAGATCATCAGCGAGGTGTGGCGCACCAGTTGGGAAGGCACCGGGCGCACGCTGGAGGTGCATGTGGCCTCCCTGCGCGCCAAGCTGCGGATGCCCGCGCTCATCGAGACCGTGCGCGGGGTCGGCTACCGGCTCGTCGCCCCGGCCGGATAGCGGGGCCGGGTGCGCACTCGGCTGCTGCCGCTGCTCATCGTCCTGATGGCGGCCGTGCTTCTCGCGCTCGGCGTGCCGCTCGCCGTCAGCGTGGCCGCGGCCCAGCAACAGGGCGTCATCGTGGACCGCATCGACGACACCGCGCGCTTCGCCGCACTCGCCCAGTTCGTCACCGACACCCCGGGCGGCAGCCGCTCCACGGCCCCGGACGAGCGCCTCCAGACCCTCCACCGCGAGCTGGAGAGCTACCACGACGTCTACGACATCCGTGCCGGTGTCTTCTACAGCGACCGCTCCGCCATGGTCAACGCACCCGGCGACTGGTTCGTACCGCAGCAGGGGGTGGTCCGGGCGGCCTTCGAGGAGGCGCTGCTCAGCCGCCGCAGCCACGACCCCGGCCAGGTGTGGCCCTGGCAGCGGTCCCGGCTGGTGGTCGCCTCGCCCGTGATCCGGGACGGGGATGTGGTCGCGGTCGTCGTCACCGACTCGCCCACCGAGCAGATGCGATGGCGTGTCCTGCGCGGCTGGGCGCTGATCGCGGCCGGCGAGATCGCCGCCATGCTCCTCGCGGTCGGGGCCGCCCTGCGGCTGACCGGCTGGGTGCTGCGACCGGTCAGGGTCCTGGACGCCACCACCCACGACATCGCCACCGGCCGGCTGAAGTCACGCGTCGCGGTCGGCGGGGGGCCACCCGAACTCCGGCGTCTGGCGCGGTCGTTCAACGAGATGGCGGACAACGTCGAGGACGTGCTGGAGCAGCAGCGGGCGTTCGTCGCCGACGCCTCCCACCAGTTGCGCAACCCCCTGTCCGCCCTGTTGCTGCGTATCGAGCTGCTCTCCCTCGAACTGCCCGAGGGCAACGAGGAGATCGCCTCCGTGCGCACCGAGGGCAAGCGTCTGGCCCAGGTGCTGGACGACCTGCTCGACCTGGCGCTGGCCGAGCACGCCGAGACCGAGGCCCGGCTCACCGACATCGGCGCGCTGGCCGCGGAGCGGGTCGCCGCCTGGACGCCCACCGCCGAGGCCAAGGGCGTCCGCCTGGTCGGCGACTGCCCGCCCACGACCGCCTGGGCCGACGCGATCTCCCTGTCCAGCGCGCTGGACGCGGTGATCGACAACGCGGTCAAGTTCACCCCCGAGCACGGCACGGTCGAGGTCGGCGTCTCCGCGGGCGGCGACACCACCACCGTCGAGGTCACCGACACCGGACCCGGTCTGACCGACGACGAACTCGCCCGCGTGGGCGACCGGTTCTGGCGCAGCGGCCGCCACCAGAACATCAAGGGCTCAGGTCTCGGCCTGTCCATCACCCGCGCCCTGCTCGCCGCGACGGGCTGCTCGATCGACTACGGCCACCACGACCCCGAGGGGCTGCGGGTCACGGTCACCCTGCCCCGGCACGCCCCCGCCGCGCGTCAGGGCTTGACCGAACGGTAGTAACGCCGGGCCCCGGTGTGCAGGGGGAGCGGGTCGGTGTAGATCGCGGTCCGCAGATCCACGCGCTGCGCGGAGTGCACGTGCTTGCCTATCTCGTCCCGGCTCTTGATCACGATGCGGGTTATCCACTCCGTGAGCCGCGGGTCCAGGTCGGCGCGGGTCATCAGCAGGTTGGACACCGCGATGGTGGCCACCGTGGAGCCGCCCTGCACGAGCGGATAGGCGGACTCGGGCATGTTGGTGGGCCGGTAGTAGCGCGCCGCCTCACCCTCGGCGTGCAGCCGGGAGACGAGGTTCCCCTCTATCGGCACGAACCGGAACCCCGACCTGTCCGCCAGCTCCGTCAGACCGCCGGTCGGCAGGCCGCCGGACCAGAAGAAGGCGTCGATCTCGTGGGTGGCCAGCATGTCCGGGCCGGTGTCGATGCCCGCGGACACCGGGACGATGCCCTTGTCCGGGTCGATCCCGGCGGCCGTCAGCACGCCGTTCGCTATCAGGCGGACACCGGAGTTGGGCAGACCGGTGGCGACCCGCTTGCCGCGCAGGTCGGCGACGCTGTCGATGTCGGAGCCGGGCGCCACGATGAGCTGGACGTAGTCGTCGTAGAGCCGGGCCACTCCGCGCAGCCGGTGCTCGGCGGGGTGCGCCTGCTCGTACGTCTGCACCGCGTCGGCCGCCGCGATGGTGAAGTCCGCCTTTCCCGCCGCCACCCGCTGCACGTTCTCCTGCGAGCCGGCGCTGCTCGTGAGCCGCACCTCGAGTCCGGGCATGTCCTTCGCCAGCTCGTTGCGCAGGCGGCGGCCGTACTCCTCGTACACCCCGCGGGTGCCGCCCGTGCTGAACACGATCGTGCCGCTCGGCGGCTTCTCGCCGAGCGGCGCCAGCCACCACAGCAGCAGGCCCAGCACCACGACCCCCACGCCCGACGCCCACAGGGCACCGCGGCGCCGGCCGGGCAGCCGGGCGGAGATCTCGGCGAACGGGAAGAGGTTGGACATGCGGGCGATCCTGCCAGGCCGCAGGCGGCCCGACCAGGGCTGTGGACAACCGGACGGCCGGGTCCCCGGACCCCTGTGGACAACCGGAGGGGCTGTCGGAGGCGGCCGTTAGAGTCGCCGCATGAGCACTTCTCCCGCCCGTCTCGTCAGCGAGTTCCACCACGCCTTCGGCCTCGACGCACGCACCGTGCCCACCGAGATCGGTGCCGAACTGGCCGCGCACCGAGGGGAACTGCTCGCCGAGGAGGCGGCCGAGGTGGCCGAGGTCTCCGTCGCCGGTCCGCTCGACCACCTCGCGCAGGAACTGGCGGACGTGGTGTACGTGGCCTACGGCACCGCGCTGGTCCACGGCATCGACCTCGACGAGGTGATCGCCGAGATCCACCGCGCCAACATGAGCAAGATCGGCCCGGACGGCGAAGTGGCCCGCCGCGAGGACGGCAAGGTCCTCAAGGGCGACCACTACCGCGCCCCCGACGTCTTTGCCGTCCTGCGCCGCCAGGGCTGGACCCCGGCCGGGGGCTGACACCGGCGCTGTGTCCCCGGTCACGGGCCGCCCGGAGCGGGGACCGGGGCGTGCCCGGGACCGCCTACCCTTGACCCATGACCATCAGCAGCGACCGGAGCCCGGCAGTGGACGTTCGAGCAGCCAAGACGTACGAGGTGCGCACCTACGGGTGCCAGATGAACGTCCACGACTCCGAGCGATTGTCCGGTCTGCTCGAGGACGCCGGGTACGTGCGCGCGCCCGAGGGCTCGGACGGCGACGCCGACGTGGTCGTGTTCAACACGTGCGCGGTCCGCGAGAACGCCGACAACCGTCTCTACGGCAACCTCGGCCGGCTCGCGCCGCGCAAGGTGTCCCGGCCCGGTATGCAGATCGCGGTCGGCGGCTGCCTCGCGCAGAAGGACCGCGACACCATCGTGAAGAAGGCGCCCTGGGTGGACGTCGTCTTCGGCACGCACAACATCGGCAAGCTGCCCGTCCTGCTGGAGCGCGCCCGCGTGCAGGAGGAGGCGCAGGTCGAGATCGCCGAGTCGCTGGAGGCGTTCCCCTCCACCCTGCCGACCCGGCGCGAGAGCGCGTACGCGGCCTGGGTGTCGATCTCCGTCGGCTGCAACAACACGTGCACCTTCTGCATCGTCCCGGCGCTGCGTGGCAAGGAGAAGGACCGCCGGACCGGCGACATCCTCGCCGAGATCGAGGCGCTGGTGGCCGAGGGCGTCAGCGAGATCACCCTGCTCGGGCAGAACGTCAACGCCTACGGCTCCGACATCGGGGACCGGGAGGCGTTCAGCAAGCTCCTGCGCGCCTGCGGAAAGATCGAGGGCCTGGAGCGCGTCCGCTTCACCTCCCCGCACCCGCGCGACTTCACCGACGACGTGATCGCCGCCATGGCCGAGACGCCGAACGCGATGCCGCAGCTCCACATGCCGCTCCAGTCCGGCTCGGACACCGTCCTGAAGGCGATGCGCCGCTCCTACCGCCAGGACCGCTACCTCGGGATCATCGCGAAGGTCCGCGCCGCCATCCCGCACGCGGCCATCACCACCGACATCATCGTGGGCTTCCCCGGCGAGACCGAGGAGGACTTCGAGCAGACCATGCACGTGGTCCGCGAGGCCCGTTTCGCCCAGGCGTTCACCTTCCAGTACTCCAAGCGTCCCGGCACCCCGGCCGCGACCATGGAGGACCAGATCCCCAAGGAGGTCGTGCAGGCCCGCTACGAGCGCCTCGTCGCCCTCCAGGAGGAGATCTCCTGGGAGGAGAACAAGAAGCAGGTCGGCCGCACCCTGGACCTGATGGTCGCCGAGGGTGAGGGCCGCAAGGACGGCGCCACCCACCGCCTGTCCGGCCGCGCCCCCGACAACCGCCTGGTCCACTTCACCAAGCCGGACGAGCAGGTGCGCCCCGGCGACGTGGTCACCGTCGAGGTCACCTACGCCGCCCCGCACCACCTGCTCGCCGAGGGCCCTGTCCTCGCCGTGCGCCGCATGCGAGCGGGCGACGCCTGGGAGAAGCGCAACGCCGCCGAGACCGCGGAGAAGGCCGGCGTGATGCTCGGTCTGCCGAAGATCGGCGTGCCCGCGCCCCTGCCGGCGGCCACCGCCGGCTGCGGCTGCGACTGACCCGTCCCGCGCCTCACCCGCGGCCCCCGGCGTGCCCGGACCGCGGGTGAGGCGCGTTACGCTGCCGATCATGCTTGCCGCAGCCGCCGTCTGCCTCTGCCCCCCGCTGCTCGTCCCCGAGGTCGCCTCGGGCGCCGCGCCCGAACTGGACGCCGCCCGGACCGCCTGCGCGGACGCCCTCGGCGTGCTCGCCGCCGCCCGCCCCGACCGGCTGGTGGTCATCGGCCCCGCCGAGCGCGGCGGTCGCTACGCGCAGGGTGCGCGGGGCTCCTTCCGCGACTTCGGCGTCGACCTCGACGTGACGCTCGGCCCCGCCGGCCCGGCCGCGCTCGGCCCCGCCGCCCCGGCCACGCCCGGACCCGGGCTGCCCCCTTCGCTGGCCGTCGCCGCGTGGCTGCTGGAGCGGAGCGCCTGGGCGGACGTACCCGTCGAGGGGGTGGCCGTGGAAACGACGCTCCCGCCCGAGCGGTGCGCCGCGCTCGGGGCGGAGACCTGCGGGGGGAGCGACCGCGTGGCCCTGCTGGTGATGGGCGACGGCAGTGCCTGCCGCACCCTCAAGGCCCCCGGCTACCTCGACGACCGGGCGGCCCCCTTCGACACCGAGGCCGCCCGCGCCCTGGGCACCGCCGACCTGGCGGCCCTCGCCGCTCTCGACTCCGGCCTCGCCCGTGAACTCCAGTCCTCCGGCCGCGCCCCCTGGCAGGTCCTCGCCGGAGCCGCGGCGGGCGCGGGCCTCGGCGGCACCCTGCTGTACGACGAGGCGCCGTACGGCGTCGGCTACCTGGTCGCCGCCTGGAGCTAGCTCTTCGGCGGGCCGGGCGGGGTGTCGGTCCCGGTTGCGGGCTTCTGGCCCTCCTGGCCGAGGCGGTCCACCGCCTCCTTCGCCTTGTCCGTACCGGCGTGGATCTTGTCGGTGTACTTGCCCTTGGTCCGCTCGTCGACCACCTGGGCGGCCTTGTCGATGCCGCCCTGCACCTTGTCGCCGTGCTGCCGGGCCAGATCCGTCACCTTGTCCTTGGCCGGGCCGAGCGCGGCCTTCACATTGTCGAACAGGCCCATGGTCCACCTTCCGAAAACAACCCGAATGCGCGTCTTGCGGCGCTTGTGAGGGACGCTACCCCTCCCCACGAGGCGTCACACCACGCGTCCGCCCGGACCGCACCCGTGACCTCTGCCCCGCCGGCGGCCCCGCATTCCCCGTCGGCCACCTGCCCCACCGCGACGTTTGCGAGACTGGTGCCGTGAGCAGTGCATCCCCCGCCCCCCGTGTCATCGCCGTCGTCGGCCCCACCGCGGCCGGAAAGTCCGACCTCGGTGTCTTCCTGGCCCAGCAGCTCGGCGGCGAGGTCATCAACGCCGACTCGATGCAGCTCTACCGGGGGATGGACATCGGCACCGCCAAGCTCACCCCGGAGGAGCGCGGCGGCGTCCCGCACCACCTCCTCGACATCTGGGACGTCACGGTCGCGGCCTCCGTCGCGGAGTACCAGAAGCTGGCCCGCGCCCGCATCGACGCCCTGCTCGCCGAGGGCCGCTGGCCGATCCTCGTCGGCGGGTCGGGGCTGTACGTACGCGGCGCCGTGGACAACCTGGAGTTCCCCGGCACCGATCCCGAGGTCCGGGCCCGCCTGGAGGACGAGCTGGCCCTGCGCGGCCCCGGCGCCCTGCACGCCCGGCTGGCCGCCGCCGACCCCGAGGCCGGCCGCGCCATCCTGCCCAGCAACGGGCGCCGCATCGTCCGCGCGCTGGAGGTCATCGAGATCACCGGCCGCCCCTTCACCGCCAACCTCCCCGGCCACGACTCGGTCTACGACACCCTCCAGATCGGCGTCGACGTGGCCCGGCCCGAACTCGACGAGCGCATCGCGCTCCGGGTCGACCGCATGTGGGAGGCCGGACTCGTCGACGAGGTGCGCGCGCTGGAGGCCCAGGGGCTGCGCGAGGGGCGTACCGCCTCCCGCGCGCTCGGCTACCAGCAGGTGCTCAACGCCTTCGCCGGGGAGTGCACCGAGGAGGAGGCGCGCGCGGAGACCGTGCGCTCCACCAAGCGCTTCGCGCGCCGCCAGGACACGTGGTTCCGGCGGGACCCCCGGGTGCACTGGCTCAGCGGTGCAGTAGCGGACCGCGGGGAACTTCCGGGACGGGCGCTGGCGTTGGTCGAACGACCGGTCACAGCCTGATCACGTCCTGGCATCGGGATGCGCCACCGGTCAGCCCGGCCTCCGGCGCCGTGCCATCATCGAGCTTCGATCGACCAGTGAAGTCCTAGTTGGGAGGGCGCGTGGCGATGGAGGCCAGCCCTCGTGACACCGCAGCAGGCACCGAGCACGTCACCACCGACAGTGACGAGACCGGCGTCGAGGACCGTCTCGCCGACGACGGCCCGGAGGACCTCCCGGTCGTGGTCACCGCCGACGGCCCGACCCCCGAGGAGATGTTCGCGGGCGGCCCCGAGGTCGAGGTCGAACTGCGCCCGCAGCGGCGGCTGCGGATCTGGCAGCTGGCGCCCATCGTGGGGCTGGCCGCGCTCGGCTCGCTGATGTTCGCCTTCCCGCTCGCCTTCGACTTCGGCGACAGCGGCGCGGTGATCGCCATGCTGGGCCTGCTGATCTGCTCCTGCGCCGCCGGCTGGGGCATGATGGCCGCCCGCCGGGTCGGCTACACCTGGCCGGGCCTGCCTCCGCGCGGCTCCGGCCGCCGTGCCGACTGGCGCGTCGTGCTCGGATACGCCCTGGTCGTGGGCGTGGTCGCCGTGCTCGCCGTGTGGCGCGTGGCCCGGCTCCGCTAGGGCCTGTCTTCCGGATCTTGCCGGGGTCGCGGGCCCTGGCACGCACGTCTGCCGCGTTGTCGTCACTCTCCCCCAAGCTCTCGACTTCGCTCGAGCAGGGGGGACCCCCACCGCTCCGCGTCGACTCCCTCCTCCGCCTTGCAGCCGCACGCACCAGACCCCGCTCGGGTCGGCCCGGAGGCACCGTCGGCCCGAGCCGGCCTGATCCGGAAGAAAGGCCCTAGCCCCTTCCTTCCCGTACCCGCCGGGCACGGGCCCCTGGAGATCACCGCCGTCCCCCGTCCCCGGACGGTGTCGCCGCCACCCCGTACGATCGAGGGATGAGCACGCGGATCGCATTCCTCAAGGGGCACGGCACCGAGAACGACTTCGTGATCGTGCCCGACCCCGAGAACGCCCTGGACCTCACCCCCGCCGCCGTCGCCGCCCTCTGCGACCGCCGTGCCGGCATCGGCGGCGACGGCGTCCTGCACGTGGTGCGCTCCGCCGCGCACCCCGAGGCCCGGGACATGGCCGACGAGGCCGAGTGGTTCATGGACTACCGCAACGGCGACGGCTCGATCGCCGAGATGTGCGGCAACGGAGTGCGTGTGTTCGCGCGCTACCTCCAGCACGCCGGACATGTGGGCGCGGGCGACCTCACCATCGCCACGCGCGGAGGTGTGAAGCGGGTCCACATCACCAAGGCCGCCGAGGACGGTTCCGGAGCCGGGGACGTCACCGTGGGCATGGGCCGCGCCCGCCTGCCCGAGGGCGAGGTCACGGTGCGCGTCGGCGGGCGCGCGTGGCCCGCGCGCAACGTGAACATGGGCAACCCGCACGCCGTCGCCTTCGTGGACGACCTCGACCACGCCGGTGACCTCTACACCGCGCCGCCGGTCGGCCCGGAGGGTGCCTACCCGGACGGCGTCAACGTCGAGTTCGTCGTCGACCGGGCCCCCGGTCACGTCGCCATGCGCGTGCACGAGCGCGGTTCCGGCGAGACCCGTTCCTGCGGCACCGGCGCGTGCGCCGTCGCCGTGGCCGCCGCCCGGCGCGACGGCGCGGACCCGGCCGTCACCGGCACCCCGGCGCGCTACGTCGTGGACGTGCCCGGCGGCCGGCTGGTCATCACCGAGCGGCCGGACGGGGAGATCGAGATGACGGGTCCCGCCGTGATCGTCGCCGAGGGCGAGATCGACGCCGAATGGCTGGAAAACGTGGCCCGCTGACCTGGAAGGACCGTCTCCGGCGGCGGCTGGACGCCGGGGACCGGCCGTTCCGCGACGGCGAGGCCCTTCGAATCCGCGGCCGACTGGAGGGCACGTGGCGCAAACTCTAAACCTCCCCGTCGTCGCTCGAATGGGTGATCCGTTTCACGCTCGCCGAGAGGCGGTCGGTCGCACGTGATGGGCTCGGTAGCATCAAGCACCGGCACGGACGGGGGAACGTCGCCAACCCTGAGCCGCGTATGCCCTCCGGGCCCCGTCCGCCGGTCCACGAGCCGGAGGTGCCCATGAGTGCGGAGGCCACGAACCCTGCGACCCCAGGCCCGGTAGCGCCCACGGCGCCCGCCGTGGCCCGCAGGAAGTCCCGGCCGCGGATCGACCTGCGCCGGCTCGGCCGGGCCGCGCTGCTCGGCCCCGCCGTCCGCAGCAGGCTGCCCGACGCCATCGGGCACGTGGCCGAGGCCCACCGCGCCCACCACCCCGACGCCGACCTCGACCCGCTGCGCCGCGCCTACCTCCTGGCCGAGTCCTCCCACCGGGGCCAGATGCGCAAGAGCGGCGAGCCGTACATCACCCACCCCCTCGCCGTGACCCTGATCCTCGCCGAACTGGGCGCGGAGACCACCACCCTGACCGCCTCCCTCCTGCATGACACGGTCGAGGACACCGAGGTGACGCTGGAGCAGGTCCGCGAGGAGTTCGGGGAGGAGGTCCGCTACCTCGTCGACGGCGTCACCAAGCTGGAGAAGGTCGACTACGGCGCCGCCGCCGAGCCGGAGACCTTCCGCAAGATGCTCGTCGCCACCGGCAACGACGTACGCGTGATGTCGATCAAGCTCGCCGACCGCCTGCACAACATGCGCACCCTCGGCGTGATGCGCCCCGAGAAACAGGCGCGGATCGCCAAGGTCACCCGCGACGTCCTCATCCCGCTCGCCGAACGCCTCGGTGTGCAGGCCCTGAAGACCGAGCTGGAAGACCTCGTCTTCGCCATCCTCCACCCCGAGGAGTACGCCCGCACCAGCGAACTCATCGCCGAGAACGCGAGCGGCGAGGACCCGCTCGCCGAGGTCGCCGACGAGGTGCGCGTCGTGCTGCGCGAGGCCGACATCCCGGCCGAAGTCCTCATCCGGCCCCGCCACTTCGTCTCCGTCCACCGCGTCTCCCGCAAACGCGGACCGCTGCGCGGCACCGATTTCGGCCGCCTGCTGGTGCTCGTGAACGAGGACGCCGACTGCTACGCGGTCCTCGGCGAACTGCACACCTGCCTGACGCCGGTCGTCTCGGAGTTCAAGGACTTCATCGCCGTACCGAAGTTCAACCTGTACCAGTCGCTGCACACCGCCGTGGCCCGTCCGGACGGCCAGGTCGTCGAAGTCCTCATCCGCACCCACCACATGCACCAGGCCGCCGAGGCCGGCGTGATCGCGCTCGGCAACCCGTACACGCCGCCCGCCGAGGAGCAGACCACCGGACTCGACGGCGAACGCGCCGACCCCACCCGCCCCGGCTGGCTCTCCCGCCTGCTGGACTGGCAGCAAGGTGCCTCCGACCCCGACACCTTCTGGTCCACCCTGCGCGACGACCTCGCCCAGGACCGCGAGATCACCGTCGTCCGCCCCGACGGCGGCACCCTGGGCCTGCCCGAGGGCGCCACCTGCGTGGACGCCGCCTACGCGCAGTACGGGGACGACGCCCACGCCTGCATCGGCGCCCGTGTCAACGGCCGCCTGGCCACCCTCAGCACCGTGCTGCGCGACGGCGACACCGTCCAGCTGCTGATGGGCCAGGACCCGGCCTCCGAGCCGTCCCGCGACTGGCTCGAGCACGCCCACACCCCCGCCGCGCGCATCGCCATCCAGCGCTGGCTGGCCGCCCATCCCGGCGCCGACGGCAGAACCTCCGACGCCGCCGGCGAACCGGGCGGGACGCGTCCCACCAGCAGCGCCCCGGCCGCGCGCCCCAAGGGCGCCGACGTCCTCCTGGAGAGGCCCGGCGGCCCGGTGCGGCTCGCCGGATGCTGTACGCCCGTGCCGCCCGACGGCATCGTCGGCTTCGCCGTGCGCGGGGGCGCGGTCACCGTGCACCGGGTGGAGTGCTCCATGGTCGCCGACATGAAGAGCCGGGGCCGCGCGGAGATCCCGGTGCGCTGGGGCGACACCACCGCGTGCCGCGTCACCCTGGTCGCGGAATCGTTCAGCCGTCCGCATCTGCTGGCCGACCTCACCGAGGCCATCGCGGTGGAGGGCGCCGAGATCGTCTCCGCCAGCGTGGAGTCGCCCAGCCAGCAGCGCGTCCGCCACACCTACACCCTCCAGCTCCCCGACGCCGCCGAACTGCCCGCCCTGATGCGCGCGATGCGTGACGTGCCGGGCGTGTACGACGTCAGCCGGGCCCAGGCACCCGCCGCCTGAAACCCGGGACCCGCCGGACGACCCGATCGGGTGGGCCCGTCGCGCGCCGTCGCCGCCCGGTGGCCCGACGCTGGTAGCGGTGGGGCATGTCGCTCACTCGCCCCACGCGCCTCCACCCCGCACTCCGGTTCCTCCGGCGTCCGAAGGCGGCCCTGCTCGCCTCGGCCGTCTCGGTCTGCCTCGTCGCCGCCGCGGCCCCCGCCGAACCGCTGGGTGTCGGCGACCGGATCTTCCCGGAGCTGGGCAACCCCGGCTACGACGTGGCCGCGTACGACCTCGCCCTCACCTACCCCGGCCGCAACGACAAGCCGCTCCAGGCCGTCACCACCATCGACGCCCGGCTCACCGGCTCCCTGCGGCGGATCAACCTCGACTTCGCGCACGGCACCGTCGAGTCCGTCGAGGTCGACGGCCGCGAGGCCGCCTTCGCGAGCGCGGGCGAGGACCTCGTCGTCACCCCGGACCACACGCTGCCGCTCGGCAGCCTGACCCGGATCACCGTGCGGCACACCAGCGACCCCGTCTCCGCCGACGACCAGGACGGCGGCTGGGTGCGCACCACCGACGGACTCGCCATGGCCAACCAGGCGGACGCCGCGCACCTGGTCTTCCCGTGCAACGACCACCCGTCCGACAAGGCGATGTTCACCTTCCACGTCACCGCCCCGAACGGCTACACCGCCGTCGCCAACGGCCTGCCCACCTCGACGGTGAAGGCCGGCGGCTCCACCACCTGGAGCTACCGCTCCCAGCACCCCATGGCCACCGAACTCGCCCAGGTGTCCATCGGCCGCTCCGCCGTCGTCCACCGCCAGGGCCCGCACGGGCTGCCCCTGCGCGACGTGGTGCCCGCCGCCGACAAGGAGACGCTGGAACCCTGGCTCGCCAGGACTCCGGACCAGATCTCCTGGATGGAGAACAAGATCGGCCCCTACCCCTTCGAGACCTACGGCGTGCTGATGGCGCAGGCCAGCACCGGTTTCGAGCTGGAGACGCAGACCCTGTCGCTGTTCGAGAAGGACATCTTCACCGAGCCCGCCTACCCCAAGTGGTACATCGAGTCGGTCATGGTCCACGAGCTGTCCCACCAGTGGTTCGGCGACAGCCTCAGCCCCCGCACCTGGTCCGACGTGTGGCTGAACGAAGGACACGCCACCTGGTACGAGGCCCTCTACGCCGAGGAGAAGGCGGACCGGCCCCTGGAGACCCGGATGAAGGCCGCCTACGGAGCCTCCGACCGCTGGCGCGCCGCCGGGGGACCGCCCGCGAGGCCCAAGCCGCCCGCCCCCGGCCAGAAGATCGGCATCTTCCGCCCCAACATCTACGACGGGGCGGCGCTGGTGCTGTTCGCCCTGCGCCAGGAGATCGGCGCGGCCGCCTTCGAGCGGCTGGAGAAGGTGTGGGTCCAGGACAACCGGGACACCAGCGTCGGCACCGCCGACTTCGTCCGCCTCGCCTCAGCCATCGGCGGCCGCGACCTCACCGGCTTCTTCCAGGACTGGCTGTACGGCGAGAAGACCCCGCCCATGCCTGGTCACCCGGACTGGAAGCAGGTCCCGCCCCCGGCGCCCTCGGACTCCGCCAGGAAGAAGAACTGACACCTCCCGGACACGCGCCGCGTCCCCGGCGGATATCCCGGTGACGCGGTGCTCCGCGCCGTGCGACCATCTTCCGGTCGGCGCGGCGCGACGTACGGGAATCTCCCGGCATATCCGCGCGTTGTCCCTGATGAAACCGGTCCCTCGCCGACCCCGGGTCGCAAGAGAACCCCGGACCGGCCCTGCCCTCGACGTAAGGAACCAATGACCTCCTCCTCTTCTTCCCCTTCACAGGACGCCAAGCGCCTCGCGCACGCCTACCCCGAAGGTCTTCGGGCCGATGCCCTGATGGAAGAGGACGTCGCCTGGAAGCACGACATCGACGGCGAGCGTGACGGCGACCAGTTCGACCGCTCCGAGCGCGCGGCCCTGCGCCGTGTGGCGGGGCTGTCCACCGAGCTGGAGGACGTCACCGAGGTCGAGTACCGCCAGCTCCGCCTGGAGCGGGTCGTGCTCGTCGGAGTGTGGACCACCGGCACCGCCCAGGACGCGGACAACTCCCTCGCGGAGCTGGCCGCCCTCGCGGAGACGGCGGGCGCCCTCGTGCTCGACGGCGTGATCCAGCGCCGCGACAAGCCCGACGCGGCCACCTACATCGGCTCCGGCAAGGCCCTGGAGCTGCGCGACGTGGTCATGGAGACCGGCGCGGACACCGTCATCTGCGACGGTGAGCTGAGCCCCGGCCAGCTCATCCAGCTCGAGGACGTCGTCAAGGTCAAGGTCATCGACCGTACGGCCCTGATCCTCGACATCTTCGCCCAGCACGCCAAGTCCCGAGAGGGCAAGGCGCAGGTCGCGCTCGCGCAGATGCAGTACATGCTGCCGCGACTGCGCGGCTGGGGTCAGTCGCTGTCCCGGCAGATGGGTGGCGGCCGCGGTGGCCTGGCCACGCGTGGTCCCGGTGAGACCAAGATCGAGACCGACCGGCGCCGCATCCGCGAGAAGATGGCGAAGATGCGCCGGGAGATCGCGGAGATGAAGACCGGCCGCGAGATCAAGCGCCAGGAGCGCCGCCGCAACAAGGTGCCCTCCGTCGCCATCGCCGGTTACACCAACGCCGGCAAGTCCTCCCTGCTCAACCGCCTCACGGGCGCGGGGGTCCTGGTGGAGAACGCCCTGTTCGCCACCCTCGACCCGACCGTCCGCCGTGCGGAGACCCCGAGCGGCCGGCTGTACACCCTGGCCGACACCGTCGGCTTCGTCCGGCACCTGCCGCACCACCTGGTCGAGGCGTTCCGCTCCACCATGGAGGAGGTCGGCGACTCCGACCTCATCCTGCACGTGGTGGACGGCTCCCACCCGGTCCCGGAGGAGCAGCTCGCCGCCGTGCGTGAGGTGATCCGGGAGGTCGGCGCGACCGACGTGCCCGAGATCGTCGTCATCAACAAGGCGGACGCGGCCGACCCGCTGGTCCTGCAGCGGCTGCTGCGCGTCGAGAAGCGGTCCATCGCCGTCTCGGCCCGCACCGGTCAGGGCTTGGAGGAGCTGCTCGCCCTGATCGACGACGAGCTGCCCCGCCCCTCGGTCGAGGTCGAGGCGCTCGTGCCGTACACCCAGGGCAAGCTCGTCGCCCGCGCCCACACCGAGGGCGAGGTGCTCACCGAGGAGCACACCGCCGAGGGCACCCTGATCAAGGTCCGGGTGCACGCGGAGCTGGCGGCCGACCTGGCCCCGTACACGCCGACCGCGACCGCCTGACCGGTACCGCCGGAGCACGAAGAGGCCCGCCGTCCCCTCGTACGAGAGGGGGCGGCGGGCCTTCGTCATATGTGCGTGACGGCTACCGGCCCGCGAACTTCGCGCTCACCGAGTCGTACACGCCCTTGGCCACCTCGCCGAGCCGGGGACCGGCCAGCCAGCCCGAGGAGGCGGGGCCGATCGAGGTGTTGGAGACCAGCGTGGGCTTGCCGTCCGCGCCCTGCTCCACCCAGCCGCCGCCGGAGGAACCACCGGTCATGGTGCAGCCGATGCGGTACATCGTCGGGTCGGCCTTGGCGATCGACAGCCGTCCCGGCTTGTCCTGGCACTGGTACAGCAGCTGGCCGTTGTACGGCTCCGCCGCCGGGTAGCCGCTCGCGGTGAGCGTGCTGACCTCGGTCGCGGGGGGAGCGGCGAAGTCCACCGGCAGCGCGCCGCCGACCGTCTCCTCCAACGACTTGCCCCCGTTGCCCTGCTCCGGCGTCACATGGATGACCGCGAAGTCGTACGAGGCACCGTTGCCGCCCGTCTCGCCGCCCCCGTCGATCCACTGCTGAGAGGTCTTGGCGGCGTCCGCCCACCAGACGCCGTAGGGCGCCACCTGCTCACGGGACGCGTTCTCCATCTCCGAGGCCGACAGGCTCTGGTTGTTGTACGACGGAGCGAAGGCGATGTTGCGGTACCAGCCGCCCTTCTTGCCCGCGTGCACGCAGTGGCCGGCCGTCCAGATCAGGTTGGACTTGCCCGGGTGCGCCGGGTCCTGGACGACCGTGGCCGAGCAGACCATGGTGCCCTTGGGGGAGTCGAAGAACACCTTGCCCGAGGTGGCCGCGTTGGTGTGGTACGGCGGGCGGACCGCCTTGGCCTGCACCGGCTGCGGCGTCGGGTCGGTCACGCCCGCGTCGCCGGAGATGTCGTCGGCACCGACCCGCTTGGCCGGGTCGTCGGCGTCCCGCATCCGGTCCTTGTCCCACAGACCGCTGATGATCGGGTTGATGAAGTCGTTGGCCTCGCGCAGCCAGTCGTCCCGGTCCCAGTTCTTCCAGGCGCCGTCCTTCCACTTGTCCATGTCGATGCCGTGCTGGCGCAGCTTGTCCTGGAGGTCCTGCGGAACCCGGACCTTCCCGTCGGAGCCCCGCGCGGCCGCGGACGGGTCGCCGCCGGCGTTGTCGTCCCCGTCGCACGCGGTCGCGGTCAGCGCCAGTGCCGAGGCGAGAGCGACGGCCGCCAGCACCCGGGAGGTCCGGCGGCGCGTACCCCTTCCTCGGCTAGCGGTCGACGACGGCCGTATGGATCGCATGGTGGTGACTCTCCCTGCTGTGACGGAACTTGGCGCTTCGGTCCGGTGCCGGCGCCCAACTCGTGACGGGCCGGGGCCCGTTCCCGGCCTGCCGGGCACGGGACCACACACTATGCGCTCGCTGTAGGGGACATCTGACGGAACCGCAACAGTTACGTCACGGCAAGGATCTTGAGGCAACCCGTAACCAGGCGGCCGGCCGGCGGTTGGTAGCCGTGGGGGGACCGCTGCCCGCGCCCGCCCCCGTCGAGCAACTCGCCTCTGTACAGCGGGAGGACAGCGAGCCGTGGCCGTGACCGAGTCGGAGGCCGACAGCACCCACCGGGGAACTCCGGCCGTGCACGAGGGGATTCTCAGGCGCCAGTCGGCGCGCGAGTCCGCCGCGCGCACCTACGCCCGGGCCCTGCCCATCGTGCCCGTGCGGGCGCGTGGCCTCACCATCGAGGGCGCGGACGGCCGCCGTTACCTGGACTGCCTCTCCGGCGCCGGTGCGCTGGCCCTCGGCCACAACCACCCCGTCGTGCTGGAGGCCATCCGCAAGGTCCTCGACTCCGGCGCCCCCCTCTCCGTGCTGGACCTGGCGACCCCGGTCAAGGACGCCTTCACCACCGAGCTGTTCCGCACCCTGCCCCCCGGCCTCGCCGACCGGGCCCGCGTGCAGTTCTGCGGCCCGGCCGGGACCGACGCCGTCGAGGCCGCCCTCAAGCTGGTCCGGGCGGCCACCGGCCGCAGCGGCGTCCTCGCCTTCGCCGGCGCCTACCACGGCATGACCGCGGGAGCCCTGGCCGCGTCCGGCAGCGCCCCCGACCTCCAGGTGTGCCATCTGCCCTACCCCCAGGACTACCGCTGCCCCTTCGGCGTCGGCGGCCCGCGCGGCGCCGAACTCGGCGCCCGCTGGACCGAGTCCGTCCTCGACGACCCCAAGTCGGGCGTGCCCCGGCCGGCCGGGATGATCCTCGAACCCGTCCAGGGCGAGGGCGGGGTGATCCCGGCGCCGGACGACTGGCTGCGCCGGATGCGGCGGCTGACCGCGGAGCGGTCCATCCCGCTGATCGCGGACGAGGTGCAGACCGGCGTCGGACGCACCGGCGCCTTCTGGGCCGTCGACCACAGCGGGATCACCCCCGACGTGATGGTCCTGTCCAAGGCGATCGGCGGCAGTCTCCCGCTGGCCGTCGTCGTCTACCGCGAGGAACTCGACGTCTGGCCGCCCGGCGCCCACGCGGGCACCTTCCGGGGCAACCAGCTCGCCATGGCGGCGGGCACCGCCACCCTCGCCCACGTCCGCGAGAACGGCCTCGCCGAACGAGCCGCCACGCTCGGAGCCCGCATGCTGGACCGGCTCCGCGTGCTCCAGGCCGACTTCGCCTGCGTGGGAGAGGTGCGGGGGCGCGGGCTGATGATCGGGGTGGAACTGGTGAACCCCGAGTCCGCGCCGACGGGCGGACGGTTGCCCGAGGCCCGCGGCTCCGGCACGGACGGCGCCGACCGTGCGACCCCGCCCCACCCCGCCGACCCCGAACTCGCCGCGACCGTCCAGCGCGAGTGCCTCGACCGGGGGCTGATCGTGGAACTCGGCGGCCGTCACAACAGCGTCGTACGGCTCCTCCCGCCGCTCACCATCAGCGACGAGCAGGCGTCCGCCGTACTGGACCGCCTCGCCGACGCGGTGACGGCCGCCAGTTGCGACCACCGTCACCGCCACCCGGACCGGCCCACGGAGCGCACCGGCTAGCCGCCCCGGCCGGACCGCCCCTCCTCATCGCCGACGCGCACCGCACCCGCGCCCCGGCCGGCACCGGCGAACCCGCAGGCGGCCCTTCCGCCGACACCCCGCGGCGCCCCGGACACGCCTCCGCCCGCGCGCGGACCCCCGTCCACGTCACCGCCACACCTGCCGCGCGGACCCCCTCCGCGGCCGACCCGCACCCGCATCACTCCGAGGAACCGCCATGAACGCCACCCCCGCGCCCGACGGCCGGTCCGAGACCCCCGACGACCAGGCGGACCCCGGCGAGCCCGGTGCCGTCGTGCCGCTGGCCGAAGCGGTGCCGCACCAGAAGCGGCGCGCGCCTGACGCCCAAGGGCCGGACGAGACCGACGCCGACCCGCTGGAGGCGGCCGACCCCCACAGCGCGGCCCAGGCGGCGGCGGTGGAGAACCTCCTGCGCTGCTGGGTCCGGGAGACCGGCGTCGCGGCGCCGGACACCGGAGTCCTGCACCTCCCCCTGCCCGCCAGCGGCACCGCCCTGATCACCCCCGTACGCCACTGGTCCCCGACCGGCTGGCACCGCTTCGGAACGCCCCGGCTCGACGGCGCCCCCGAACACGCCCCCTCGGTCGACGCCGTCACCCTCGCCGCCCTGCTCACCCGCGAGACCCCCGGCACCGCACCCGGTCACGAGGGCCACGGAACCGCTCCGGCGGACGGCGCCGACCTCGTCGCCCGCGTCGCCGACTCGCAACGCCACACCGCCGTCTTCCTGCGCGAGCGCCGCGCCCGCCCCGAGGACGGGCCGGACCTCTTCCTCAGCGCCGAACAGGCGCTGCTCCTCGGCCATCCGCTGCATCCGACCCCGAAGAGCCGCGAAGGGCTCACCGAGGCAGAGGCCCGGCGGTACGCGCCGGAACTCCGCGGGTCCTTCCCGCTGCACTGGATCGCCGTCGCCCCCTCCCTCCTCGCCTCGGACTCCGCCTGGACCGAACGCGGGCGCCCCGTCCCCGCCGACCGCCTCCTCCGGCAACTCGCCGGAACCGACATCCCGTTGCCCGAGGGATACGGCGCGCTGCCGCTGCACCCCTGGCAGGCGCGCGACGCCCGGCACCGCGCCCCCGTGGCCGCCCTGCTGGACTCCGGCCTGCTGCGCGACCTCGGCCCCCTCGGCCCGCCCTGGCACCCCACCTCCTCCGTACGGACCGTCCACCGCTCCGGCTCCCCGGCGATGCTCAAGCTGTCGCTCGGGCTGCGCATCACCAACTCCCGCCGGGAGAACCTGCGCAAGGAACTCCACCGGGGCGTCGAGGTGCACCGCCTGCTGCGCGCGGGGCTGGGGAAGCAGTGGCAGGCGGCCCACCCCGGCTTCGACATCGTGCGCGACCCCGCCTGGCTCGCCGTGGACGGGACCGACGGACTGCCCGTCCCCGGCCTCGACGTGATGATCAGGCACAACCCGTTCGCCCCCGCCGACGACATCGGCTGCGTCGCCGGAGTCGTCTCACCCCGCCCCGCGTCCGAGCCCGATCCGGCGACGGACCCCCGGCTCCTGCGTTCCCGGCTGGCCCACCTCGTCGCACGGCTCGCCGCCCGCACCGGCCGGCCCGTGGGCGCCGTCGCCACCGAGTGGTTCCTGCGCTACCTCGAACAGATCGTCAGGCCCGTCCTGTGGCTCGACGGCGCGGCGGGCATCGCCCTGGAGGCGCACCAACAGAACACGCTGCTCCGCCTGGACCGGGACGGCTGGCCGGCGGGCGGCCACTACCGCGACAACCAGGGCTACTACTTCCGCGAGTCCCACCGCGCCGAACTCGACGCCCTGCTGCCCGGCATCGGCGAGCGCAGCGACACCTTCGTCGCCGACGACGTCACCGACGAACGCTTCGCCTACTACCTGGCCGTCAACAACGTCTTCGGCCTCATCGGGGCGTTCGGCTCCCAGCGCCTGGCCGACGAACACCTCCTTCTCGCCGCGTTCCGCCGCTTCCTCACCGCCGCGGCCTCCGGACCGGCCGCCCTGCGCAGCACCCTGCCGGGCAACCTGCTCGACTCACCCGTCCTGCGCTGCAAGGCCAACCTGCTGACCCGGCTGCACGGACTGGACGAACTCGTCGGTCCCGTCGACACCCAGTCGGTCTACGTGACCATCGCCAACCCCCTTCATTCCTGACCCTGTTCCCGTCCGCCCCCATGAGAGGAGCGCGCGTGTCCCTCACCGACACCGGCGCCGAAGCCCTGCCCGCCCCGGTCGACCCCGACCGCCCGGAGCCGCGAGGCTGCGCCGACCCGGACGCGAGCACGCTCCGCTGGGACGAGGAGGAGACACTCAACCTCCGGCTCCCCGCCGAACCCGGCCCGCTCCGGGCGGAGTCGCCCTGCCAGGTCTCACCGGTCCGGCCCGACCTCCTGGACGGCCCCCACACCTGGGGCCCGACCGCCACTCCCGCGGGCGTCTTCGAACTCGTCCCCGTGCGCCTCGACCACGACCTCCCCCTCGTCCAGGGATGGATGAACGATCCCGCGGTCGCCGCGTTCTGGAAACTCGCCGGGAGCCCGGACCGCACGGAGCGCCACGTGAGGGCCCAACTGGACGGGGACGGACGCAGCGTGCCCTGCGTCGGCACGCTCGACGGCATCGCGCTGAGCTACTGGGAGATCTACCGGGCGGACCTCGACCCGCTGGCCCGCCGCTACCCGGCGCGCCCGCACGACACGGGTATCCACCTGCTCATCGGCGAGGCAGCGCACCGGGGCCGGGGGCTCGGCACCGTCCTGCTGACGGCCGTGGCCGGGATGATCCTGGAACACCGCCGCGCCTGCTCGCGCGTCGTCGCGGAACCCGACATGCGCAACACCCCCTCGGTGACCGCCTTCCTCAACGCCGGTTTCCGGTGCTCGGCGGAGGTCGACCTGCCCGGCAAGCGGGCCGCCCTCATGATCCGGGACCGGGTCCGGCACGAAACCTCGTAGCACCAAGTGACCGGGTGCTCACCTGTTGTACGCACGGCCGTCCCGCCGAGTTCCCGCTCGCGCGAAGAAGAGTTCAGGAGTTCGGACGTGACCGCTTCCCGCTCCGCCCACTCCGGCGGCCGGGCACGATTGTCGGTGCGGGGCCGTAGGGTGGTCGGGCTATGACGAAGCCCTCACTCCCCGAACTCCTCCACGCCGCCGTCGCCGCCGTCGGCGGCACGGAGCGCCCCGGCCAGGTGACCATGGCCGAAGCGGTCGCCGAGGCGATCGACGACACCTCCCATCTCCTGGTCCAGGCCGGCACCGGCACCGGAAAGTCGCTCGGTTATCTCGTGCCCGCGCTCGCGCACGGGGAGCGGGTCGTCGTCGCCACCGCCACGCTCGCGCTCCAGCGCCAGCTCGTGGAGCGCGACCTGCCGCGCACGGTCGAGGCCCTGCACCCGCTGCTGCGGCGCCGGCCCGAGTTCGCCATGCTCAAGGGGCGGTCCAACTACCTCTGCCTGCACCGGCTGCACGAGGGCATGCCGCAGGACGAGGAGGACGGCCTCTTCGACCAGTTCGAGGCGGCCGCGCCCACCAGCAAGCTGGGCCAGGACCTGCTCAGGCTGCGCGACTGGTCCGACGAGACGGAGAACGGCGACCGGGACGACCTCACGCCGGGCGTCTCCGACCGGGCCTGGGCCCAGGTGTCGGTGTCGTCGCGGGAGTGCCTCGGCGCCTCGAAGTGCGCGTACGGCGCCGAGTGCTTCGCCGAGATGGCCCGCGAACGAGCCAAGCTCGCCGATGTCGTCGTGACCAACCACGCCCTGCTGGCGATCGACGCGATCGAGGGCGCCCCGGTGCTGCCCCAGCACGAGGTGCTGATCGTGGACGAGGCGCACGAACTCGTCTCCCGTGTCACCGGCGCCGCCACCGGCGAACTCACTCCGGGCCAGGTGAACCGGGCGGTCCGCCGCTCGGCGAAGCTCGTGAACGAGAAGGCCGCCGATCAGCTCCTGACCGCCGCCGAGGGCTTCGAGCGGCTGATGGAGCTGGCCCTGCCGGGCCGCCTGGAGGAGATCCCGGAGGATCTCGGCTACGCCCTCGCCGCCCTGCGCGACGCGGCCCGCACGGTGATCACCGCCCTCGGCTCGACGCGCGACAAGTCCGTGCAGGACGAGGACGCCGTCCGCAAGCAGGCCCTTGCCTCGGTCGAGACCGTCCACTCCGTGGCGGAGCGGGTGCTGAACGGCTCGGAGTGGGACGTCGTCTGGTACGAGCGTCACGAGCGCTTCGGGGCCTCCCTCCGGGTCGCGCCGATGTCGGTGTCCGGGCTGCTGCGGGAGAAGCTCTTCACCGACCGCAGCGTGGTGCTCGCGTCGGCCACCCTGAAGCTCGGCGGGGACTTCAACGGCGTCGGGGCCTCCCTCGGGCTCGCCCCGGAGGGCACGGAGGGCGACGACCTGCCTCCGTGGAAGGGCATCGACGTCGGCTCGCCCTTCGACTACCCCAAGCAGGGCATCCTCTACATCGCCAAGCACCTCGCCCGCCCCGCGCGGGACGGCGACCGCGGCGACATGCTCGACGAGCTGACCGAGCTGATCCAGGCCGCCGGCGGCCGCACGCTCGGCCTGTTCTCCTCCATGCGGGCCGCCCAGCTCGCCGCGGAGGAACTGCGGGTGCGCATCCCCGAGTTCCCCATCCTGCTCCAGGGTGAGGAGACGCTGGGCGAGCTGATCAAGAACTTCGCGGCCGACCCCCGCACCTGTCTCTTCGGCACGCTGTCCCTGTGGCAGGGCGTGGATGTGCCGGGCCCCAGCTGTCAGCTGGTGGTCATGGACAAGATCCCCTTCCCGCGCCCCGACGACCCGCTGATGAGCGCCCGCCAGAAGGCGGTGGAGGACGCGGGAGGCAACGGCTTCATGGCGGTCGCCGCCACCCACGCGGCGCTGCTCATGGCCCAGGGCGCCGGCCGGCTGGTCCGGGCGTCCGGGGACCGCGGTGTGGTCGCCGTGCTCGACCAGCGGCTGGCGACCGCCCGGTACGGGAGCTATCTGAAGGCGTCACTGCCCGACTTCTGGGCCACCACGGACCGCAACCAGGTCCGCAGGTCGCTCGCCGCCATCGACGCGGCGGCCAAGGAGACCGAGGAGAAGTGAGCGGAGGCCCGGGCGGCCCGATCCGTCGGGCCGCCCGGGCCTCCGGGGGCAAGAGCTGGGCCCCGGAACCGGCGCAGAGGTTCCGGGGCCCGGTGTGTGGGGACTTGCCGTACGGCTCGTCCGGGCGCGGGCGTCAGACGCGGCGCAGTACCGCGACGACCTTGCCGAGGATCGTGGCGTCGTCGCCGGGGATCGGCTCGTAGGCCGCGTTGTGCGGGAGGAGCCAGACATGGCCGTCCTCGCGCTTGAAGCGCTTGACCGTGGCCTCGCCGTCGAGCATGGCGGCCACGATGTCGCCGTTCTCCGCGACCGGCTGGCGGCGGACCGTGACCCAGTCGCCGTCGCAGATCGCGGCCTCGATCATGGAGTCGCCGACGACCTTGAGGACGAACAGCTCACCGTCGCCGACGAGCTGCCGGGGGAGGGGGAAGACGTCCTCGACGGACTCCTCCGCGAGGATCGGGCCACCGGCCGCGATACGGCCCACCAGCGGGACGTACGACGCGGCGGGCTTGCCCGTGGTGTCCGTGGGCTGGACGCTGACCGCCTGGTCCGAGCCGCGCACCTCGTACGCGCGGGGCCGGTGCGGGTCGCGCCGCAGGAAGCCCTTGCGCTCCAGCGCCATGAGCTGGTGCGCGACGGAGGAGGTGCTGGAGAGGCCGACGGCCTGGCCGATCTCCCGCATGGACGGCGGGTAGCCACGACGCTGTACGGAGTCCCGGATGACCTCGATCACCCGGCGCTGGCGGTCGGTGAGCCCCGAACTGTCCGCGCGGATGCCTGGAGGTCGGCCCGGCAGGGAGCGCTTGTGCCCCTCGGGCGCGGCTTCGTTCATCGCGTGCACCGGCTCCACCCGGCCCTGGGAGCGGTCCTGGGCGGTGATGGCGGCACTGTCTGCGGTCGTGGTCACGTCGGCCCCTCTCGATGGTCTCCCTGCTGCACAACGGTAGTTGCTTTCGAAAGGTTGCGCCAAACACACGTTCGAGTGAAAAAGTGCGATTCGGCTGACGCGATCAAGTGTCCGGGTGTATGGCTTACGCGACGTCCGGCGGGCAAAAGTGCCCATTGTTGTACTCTTCACCGCCGGGGCTCGCGACCTCGCGACCTCCGCCAGTGTGCCATTCGAACGCCGGACGGCCGGTCTCCGGGTCCGCCCGCGGTGCGATCCCCGTCGGACTTCCGCGAGGGCTCCGCGCGGTGTTCACCGTAACCCCGCCGGTCCGGCCGGGGGTGCGGGGCGCCCGCCCGTGTCGCCCCGGACGCCCCTTCGGACCGCTCTCGCGCTCCCTTCGGCGGCGACACGCGTGTTTGCCTCGGTTTCTGACCCCATCCCCACATGTAGTGGTTGGATGGCTACAGAGGCCCACAAGTTGTGGTTCTTCTCGGCCCCCGGGTCTTCGGGGCCTCCGCGATCGCCTATGCTTGGGGCTGCTTCGTGAGGCCCCTGAGGCCCGGCGAGGCCATCGAGTCTGCTGTGAGGAGGGTTGGAGATCATGCACTGCCCCTTCTGCAGGCACCCCGACAGCCGAGTGGTCGACAGCCGTACGACCGACGACGGCACGTCGATCCGCAGGCGCCGCCAGTGCCCCGACTGCTCCCGTCGTTTCACGACCGTGGAGACGTGTTCGCTCATGGTGGTGAAGCGGTCCGGCGTCACCGAGCCGTTCAGCCGCACCAAGGTCATCAACGGTGTGCGCAAGGCCTGCCAGGGGCGTCCCGTGACCGAGGACGCGCTCGCCCAGCTCGGCCAGCGGGTCGAGGAGGCGGTGCGTGCCACCGGGAGCGCCGAGCTGACCACCCACGACGTGGGGCTGGCCATACTCGGCCCGTTGCAGGAGCTCGACCTCGTCGCCTATCTGCGGTTCGCCTCGGTCTACCGGGCGTTCAACTCGCTGGAGGACTTCGAGGCGGCCATCGCCGAACTGCGCGAAGCCACGCCTGACCCCGCCGCGGACGACGAGGACGTCGAGAGCGCCGGCGCGGGGAGCCAGAAAGACCACAGCGGGCCGGGACGGACCACCCAGGTCCCCGTGCCCGCACGCGCCGCCGACTGACCAGCCGGCCGGACCGGGGGAGAACCCCGGACCGACCGGTGGGCGACGCACCGAAGACCTGTCGCGGGTCGTACTACGAGGGTGCCCGCGACACCAGACAGAACACCGTGCCCTGGGAACAATCGGGGCACTTCAGGGCGTTTTCGCCCGTACATGGGAGGCGGCATGACAGAGACGGCGAGCGGTCCGGCACGAGGTTCCCGCGCCAAGGGCACCAAGGCCGGCAAGGGGCTGCGCATCGAGCGCGTCCACACCACCCCCGGCGTGCACCCGTACGACGAGGTGACGTGGGAGCCCCGTGACGTCGTCATGACCAACTGGCGCGACGGCTCGGTCAACTTCGAGCAGCGTGGCGTCGAGTTCCCCGACTTCTGGTCGGTGAACGCGGTCAACATCGTCACCAGCAAGTACTTCCGGGGCGCCGTCGGCACCCCGCAGCGCGAGACCGGTCTGAAGCAGCTCATCGACCGCATCGTGAAGACCTACCGCAAGGCCGGCGAGGACTTCTCCTACTTCGCCTCGCCCGCCGACGCCGAGATCTTCGAGCACGAGCTGGCCTACGCCCTGCTGCACCAGATCTTCAGCTTCAACAGCCCGGTCTGGTTCAACGTCGGCACGCCGCAGCCCCAGCAGGTCTCCGCCTGCTTCATCCTGTCCGTCGACGACTCCATGGAGTCGATCCTCGACTGGTACAAGGAAGAGGGCATGATCTTCAAGGGCGGTTCGGGCGCCGGCCTGAACCTGTCCCGCATCCGCTCCTCCAAGGAGCTGCTCTCCTCCGGCGGCAACGCCTCCGGTCCCGTCTCCTTCATGCGGGGCGCCGACGCCTCCGCCGGAACCATCAAGTCGGGCGGCGCCACGCGCCGCGCGGCCAAGATGGTCGTCCTCGACGTCGACCACCCGGACATCGAGGACTTCATCCAGACGAAGGTCAGCGAGGAGGAGAAGATCCGCGTCCTGCGCGACGCGGGCTTCGACATGGACCTGGGCGGCGACGACATCGCCTCCGTCCAGTACCAGAACGCCAACAACTCGGTCCGCGTGAACGACGAGTTCATGAACGCGGTCGAGAAGGGCACCGACTTCGGCCTGCGCGCCCGTATGACCGGTGAGGTCATCGAGGAGGTCGACGCCAAGGCGCTCTTCCGCAAGATCGCCGAGGCGGCCTGGGCCTGTGCCGACCCGGGCATCCAGTACGACGATATGATCAACAACTGGCACACCTGCCCCGAGTCCGGCCGGATCACCGCGTCGAACCCGTGCAGCGAGTACATGCACCTGGACAACACGTCCTGCAACCTCGCCTCGCTGAACCTGATGAAGTTCCTGAAGGACGACGGCAAGGGCAACCAGTCCTTCGAGACCGAGCGCTTCCAGAAGGTCGTCGAGCTGGTCATCACCGCGATGGACATCTCGATCTGCTTCGCGGACTTCCCCACCGAGAAGATCGGCGAGAACACCCGCGCCTTCCGCCAGCTGGGCATCGGCTACGCCAACCTCGGCGCCCTGCTGATGGCCACCGGCCACGCGTACGACTCCGACGGCGGCCGTGCCCTCGCCGGTGCCATCACCTCGCTGATGACCGGCACCGCCTACCGCCGTTCCGCCGAGCTGGCCGCGGTCGTCGGCCCGTACGACGGCTACGCCCGCAACGCCGACGCCCACCAGCGCGTCATGAAGCAGCACGCCGACGCCAACACCACGGCCGTCCGCATGGACGACCTGGACAACCCGGTCTGGGCCGCGGCCACCGAGGCGTGGCAGGACGTCGTCCGCATCGGCGAGAAGAACGGCTTCCGCAACTCCCAGGCCTCCGTGCTCGCCCCGACCGGCACCATCGGTCTGGCGATGTCCTGCGACACCACCGGTGTCGAGCCGGACCTCGCGCTGGTGAAGTTCAAGAAGCTCGTCGGCGGCGGCTCGATGCAGATCGTCAACGGCACCGTGCCGCAGGCCCTGCGCCGCCTGGGCTACCAGGAGGAGCAGATCGAGGCGGTCGTCGCCCACATCGCCGAGAACGGCAATGTGATCGACGCCCCCGGCCTCAAGCCGGAGCACTACGAGGTGTTCGACTGCGCCATGGGCGAGCGCGCCATCTCCCCGATGGGCCACGTCCGCATGATGGCCGCGATCCAGCCGTGGATCTCCGGCGCCATCTCCAAGACGGTCAACATGCCGGAGACGGCGACCGTCGAGGAGGTCGAGGAGATCTACTTCGAGGCGTGGAAGCTCGGCGTCAAGGCGCTCGCCATCTACCGCGACAACTGCAAGGTCGGCCAGCCCCTCTCCGCCAAGACCAAGGAGAAGGAGAAGACCGAGGTCACCGGCAAGGCCGAGGCGACGATCCGCGAGGCCGTCGAGAAGGTCGTCGAGTACCGCCCGGTCCGCAAGCGCCTGCCCAAGGGCCGTCCCGGCATCACCACGTCCTTCACGGTCGGCGGGGCCGAGGGCTACATGACCGCCAACTCCTACCCGGACGACGGTCTCGGCGAGGTCTTCCTGAAGATGTCCAAGCAGGGCTCGACTCTCGCGGGCATGATGGACGCCTTCTCCATCGCCGTGTCGGTGGGCCTCCAGTACGGAGTGCCGCTGGAGACCTACGTCTCGAAGTTCACCAACATGCGCTTCGAGCCGGCCGGTATGACGGACGACCCGGACGTGCGGATGGCGCAGTCGATCGTCGACTACATCTTCCGCCGCCTGGCGCTGGACTTCCTGCCCTTCGAGACCCGCTCCGCGCTCGGCATCCACTCCGCCGAGGAGCGCCAGCGTCACCTGGAGACCGGTTCGTACGAGCCGTCCGAGGACGAGATGGACGTCGAGGGTCTGGCCCAGTCCGCCCCGCTCGCGACCGAGCTGACGGCCGTCGCCACGCCGAAGGCCGAGGCGGAGGCCGCCAAGCCGGCCCCGAAGCAGGCGCACACCAGCGCCGAGCTCGTCGAGATGCAGCTCGGCATCCAGGCCGACGCCCCGCTCTGCTTCTCCTGCGGCACCAAGATGCAGCGCGCCGGCTCCTGCTACATCTGCGAGGGCTGCGGCTCGACCAGCGGTTGCAGCTGATCAGCGGCTGAGCCCGTGACGCGGGCCCGGTGAAGGGGCGTCGGCCGAAAGGCCGGCGCCTCTTTCCGCGCCGGGTGTCAGGGGCGCACGGGGTGGCCTGTGGCGCGGACGCGGCTCGCTATGGACGCGAAGTCCGCCGTGGGGGAGAGGGCCGCGGTGATGTCCGGGGTCAGGGCCGCACCGGCCATGACGGCGCGGACGGCCTCGATGTCGACCGGGCGTTCCCAGTAGTCCTCGGCGAACTCGGCGTACGCGCGCGGGCTGCCGTCGGTCAGGAGGTCGAAGAGCCAGTCGGCGCCGTCCGACTCGATCGGCCCGAGTTCGACCGGGCCGCACCGCCACGCGTCGGTGCCCTTCTCGCGCCAGGCGCAGACCGTGGCGTCGAGGAAGCCGTCGAACTGGATCTCCGGCTCGGTCGTGTACCGGGCGAGCGGGGCGGGCAGCCCGTCGAGCAGGCCCGGCCAGTGGGCGCGCGGCTCCTCCCGCCACGGTGTGGTGTCGCATTCGTGGTCGAAGCCGTGGAGGAAGACGCCGGCCGGGTCGAACACGATTCCCCAGTTGTCCCCGGAGCCGTTGTCCATCCAGGCCAGGTCGACCCCCTCACGCCAGCCGGCCCGGTACGTGTGCATGGGCTCCGTCGGGTCGA
The DNA here is from genome assembly GCF_040645115.1 of Streptomyces sp. NPDC046860. Taxonomy (NCBI): domain Bacteria; kingdom Bacillati; phylum Actinomycetota; class Actinomycetes; order Kitasatosporales; family Streptomycetaceae; genus Streptomyces; species Streptomyces sp. NPDC046860. The sequence continues at coordinate 69,431 of NZ_JBEYXQ010000008.1, forward strand.
GGACGGTGTCCAGCACCGCGAAGGCGCGGCAGCGGGCCGCCAGCACGGCGGGATCGGGCAGCAGGGGCAGCAGCTCGTGCACGGTCATGACGGTCATTCAACAGCGCGCCACTGACAACGCCCCGGCCACGCACACCGGCCGGGGCGCCGGCGCGCTCAGCCGTTGCGCCTGGACCCCATCACCCGCGGGAAGACCTCCGGGTCCTCGTCGAAGCCGTGGACGCCCGGGTGGAAGGTCCACTCGCCCGAGGCGTCGCGCGCGAACTCCGCGACCACGGCCGCCGTCGCCTCCTGGGCGGTGCCGAAGTCCGACTCGGAGAGGGCCGTGTAGCCCTCGCCGACGCGGACCGCCGGGTTCAGGACCGACGCGAAGGTGGTGCGCGCCTGGTTCTGCCGGATGACGACGCCGACCACCACGCGCGCGTAGCGGCCGTCCAGACGACCGAGTTCGAGGCTCATGACCTCGTCCCAGCCGAACCCCTTGCCGTCGGGGCTGTCCCGGTCGAGGAAGATCGTCCCGTCCGGGGACCGGCTGTCGAAGTGCACCAGATAGGCCGGTTCCCCGTACGCGTCGTCGGCCGTGTACGTCGCGGCGACGATGTCCAGATCGGAGGGCGGCCGCCCCGCGGGACTGGGGTCCCACTTGAGCGCGACCTCGACCTCGCGGATGCCCTTGCTGAACCCGGTCACCAGGCTTCCCCTTCCCCGTGCGGTGCCAACGCCCCCAACTCCCGAGCGGTGAGGGCTCCTTGCCCATCGTGTCACGCGAACGGCCTTGGTGCGCGGGCGATCTCCGCCAGAGCGTGACCGGCGCCACGCCCGGTGGCCTTACGATGGCGCGGTGCTGGTCAAGTGGATTCGCTGCACCGTCGTGGACCGTCGCGGGTTCGAGCGCGGGCAGCGGAAATGGGCGGGGCTTCTGGGGGAGCCGGGGTTTCGGGGGCAGGGCGGCGGCTGGAGCCGGCACCGGCCGGGGGTGGCGCACATCTTCGCCTTCTGGGAGAGCCGCGCCTTCTACGACTCCTTCATGGCCCGCTCGCACGACCGGCTGGCCGCCTCCCAGTCCGGCACGTTCAAGGACGCCCAGGTCAAGCTGTTCGAGTACCGCTTCGACGTGAAGACCGGATTCGAACCCCGGTTCACGGACGCCGACCTGGTCCGGGTGGCCCTGTGCCGGGTGCGCGAGGAACGCGTCGAGCACTTCACGCTGATGCAGGAGAAGGTCTGGAACCCGGCGATGGCCGGCTCTCCCGGGATGATCCGGGGGATGTTCGGCGAGGCGGCCGAGCACGACTTCCTGGTCCTGTCGATGTGGCGCGCGGCGGCCGAGCACGGAAAGTACCGCACCGAACGCGTGGAGCGGCTGGCTCTGCGTGCCCAGACCGAGGCCGACATCGCCTCCCTGACGGGCGACATCGTGGAACTGGAGCCCTCCTGGACGGTCTGAGCCGCGCGAGCGGTGTGACCTACGCCGTATGAAGGCCGTACAAGTGCCCGACCCCGCCCCGCGCCCCGTAGGGTTTCAGACATGGCACGACCACGGCGCATCGTCCTTGTCCGGCACGGAGAGTCAGTGGGCAACGTCGATGACTCCGTGTACGAGCGTGAGCCCGACCACGCCCTCGCGCTGACCGACCGCGGCCGGCGCCAGGCCGAGGAGACGGGCAGGCACCTCAGGGAGGTGTTCGGCGACGAGCGGGTGAGCGTCTACGTCTCCCCGTACCGCCGCACCCACGAGACGCTGGAGACCTTCCGCCTCGACCCCGGCCTCATACGCGTGCGCGAGGAGCCCCGGCTGCGCGAGCAGGACTGGGGCAACTGGCAGGAACGCGACGACGTACGGCTGCAGAAGGCGTACCGGGACGCGTATGGGCACTTCTTCTTCCGCTTCCCGCAGGGCGAGTCCGGGGCCGACGTGTACGACCGTGTCGGCGGCTTCCTGGAGAGCCTGTTCCGCAGCTTCGAGGAGCCCGACCACCCGCCGAACGTCCTCCTGGTGACGCACGGCCTGGCGATGCGGCTGTTCTGCATGCGGTGGTTCCACTGGACGGTGGCCGACTTCGAGTCCCTGTCGAATCCGGGGAACGCGGAGGTGCGGATGCTCGTTCTCGGGGAGGACGGCAAGTACGCCCTGGACCGGCCCTTCGACCGCTGGCGGGAACCTGTCCCGCACTGGGCCGACCGATAGAGTGGGGGGAAGATGATCCCTGAATCCTCCTCGTTCTCCGGGCGCCTGGAGCGCGCCCTGTCCAGCCTGCGCGGACTCGCGGTCGGCGACGCGCTCGGCTCCCAGTTCTTCGTCCCCGTGAACCACCCGCTGCTGGGGCGCCGCGAGCTGCCCGCCGGGTCCTGGCAGTGGACCGACGACACGGAGATGGCCTGCTCCGTCGTCTCCGTTCTCGCCGCTCACCAGCGGGTCCACCAGGACGCCCTGGCCCGCTCCTTCGCCGACCACCACGACTTCGACCGCGGCTACGGACCCGCCGTGAACCGGCTGCTGCGGCTCGTCCGCGAGGGCGCCGACTGGCGTGAACTGGCCGCCCAGCTCTTCGACGGCCGCGGCTCCTGGGGCAACGGCGCCGCGATGCGCATCGCGCCCCTGGGCGCCTGGTATGCGGACGACCCCGAGCAGGCGACGCACCAGGCCGAGATCTCCGCCTACACCACCCATCAGCACCGCGAAGCCGTGGCCGGGGCCATGGCCGTGGCGGCGGCCTCGGCGCTGGCGGCCGCTCCGGGCGGCCCGCCGGGCCCCGAGGCCCTGCTGGACGGCGTGATCGCCCTGGTGCCCAGGAGCGCCGTGGGCGCCGGGCTGCGCCGCGCGCGGGACATGCTCGACTACGACGACGCCGCCACCGTCGCGGCCGTCCTCGGCTGCGGACGCCGGACGAGCGCGCACGACACCGTGCCGTTCGCCCTGTGGTCGGCCGCGCGCTCCCTCGGTGACTTCGAGCACGCCTTCTGGACGACCGCCCAGGTGGGCGGCGACGTGGACACGACGTGCGCGATCGTCGGCGGGGTCCTCGCGTCCGGCCCGGCCGGAGCGCCGCCCGCCGCCTGGGCGGAGCGGACCGAGTCGCTGCCGGACTGGGTGCCGACGCGTGTCTGACGGCGAGCCGCCACCTCGGTGACCGGGACTTCCGGGGGCCGGGGTGTCGGGTCCGCCGAGGGGCGGCGTAGTCTAAGTGGGCCATGCCGTACGAACCACCCACTCATACCGTCGAGCGCTCCCTTCGCGCCACGACCGGGGCGAAGGTCATCGCCGGCGTCGACGAAGTGGGGCGGGGTGCCTGGGCCGGACCCGTCACCGTCTGCGCGGCGGTCACCGGACTTCGCCGTCCGCCCGAGGGTCTGACCGACTCCAAATTGCTGACGGTCAGGCGACGGGCGGAACTGGACGGGATACTGCGTTCCTGGGTGACGGCCTTCGCCCTCGGTCACGCCTCTCCGGAGGAGATCGACGACCTGGGCATGACCGCCGCCCTGCGGCTGGCCGCCGTCCGGGCCCTGGAAGCCCTGCCGGTCCGGCCGGAAGCCGTCATCCTCGACGGCAAGCACGACTACCTCGGCGCGCCCTGGCGGGTGCGCACGGTGATCAAGGGCGACCAGTCCTGTGTGTCCGTCGCGGCGGCCTCGGTGATCGCCAAGGTCCACCGCGACAAAATGATGGCCGAACTCGGTTCCGGCCATGCAGACTTCGGATTCGCGGACAACGCCGGCTATCCGTCGCCGGTGCACAAGGCCGCACTGGAGGAGCGGGGCCCCACCCCGTACCACCGTCTGTCGTGGGCGTATCTTGATGCGCTGCCCCGGTGGCGGCACCTCAAGAAGGTCCGCGGCCTCGCGGACGGCGGCGTTCCGGTGATCGAGGGCCAGCTCGGCTTCGATTTCTGACGCTTCCGCCCGAACCGATGCGCCACCCGGCCATCGGCGTCGTACCAACGTTTGATAAACATCAGCTCATGCCTCTCCTTCCCGAGGAGCCTCAGATTCACGAGAGCGTCCAGGGTCCCGTTGCGACTCCGGCCAGCAGCCGCGTCGCGCCGACCCCCCGTCCCGTCCCCGGCCCCCGCCCCGCGGCTCCGGTCCGTCCCGGTCGTCCCGGCCCCCCGCGGCCCGCGCCGCCGGCGCAGCGCGCGCCGCGTGACGTGGCTCCGGCCAAGCCGAGCCCGTCGGGCCCGGCCGCTCCCGCCGCACCCGCGGCCGGCGCCCAGATCCAGCTCATCCCGGCCTCGGCCGAGGGTGCCCTCGACGCGGCCGAGGAGGCGCTGGACCTGCTGCTGGACTCCGGCCGCGCCCCCGGCGAGGTGCTGGTGCTCACCACGGGTGCCCGGCACCCGTGGGCCGAGCACGAGCTGTCCTTCGGCGAGGCGTCCTACTGGGCGCAGCAAGACGCCGGTGACGACGTCTTCTACGCCGACGGCGCCTCGGCGGCCCGTGCCGCCACCCGGCCCGTGGTCATCGTGGCCGTCAACGGAGGCCCCGCCTCCGCTGCCGCCACCGCGCTTCCGCTGGCCCACGGCCGGGCCGGCACCCTGCTGATCGTCTGCGGCGACCCGCAGCAGATCAACTCGGTTCTGGGCACCGGGGTCTGACCCCGACGCACGACCGGCGGCGCCGCGCGCGCCGGGCAGCCGTTCCGCCTGGACGAGGCGGAACGCGGCCGCCCGGCCCGTACGGCGCCGCAGTGGCGTCCGGGGCCCGGCACCGAAGTGCCGGGCGTCGCCGCGGTGTTCCGTCGAGCGGCCGTGTCCTGCTCAGCGGGCCGTGTTCCGCTCAGCGGGCCGCGGCCCGGCGCATGACCTCCGAGACCGGTCCTCCGGTGCGCGGCAGCAGCGGCGGCGACTGGGACAGCGCGAAGGGTTCCGGCGCGGAGTGCGCGTTCGGATGGCGTCCGCCGCGTCCCTCGCCGAGCACCTGCCAGCCGTCGTGCGTCAGGGTGATGTACGCGCCGCAGCGCAGCCCGTGGAGCGTGCAGGCGTCACGCAGGCCCCACATCCAGGCGCCGTCCTCCTCCGTCCAGCGCGCGTCGCCCTCGCGGCAGTACAGCAGCACCGCGGTACGCACCGGGGTGCGGCGGCGCAGGTCGTGCGGGATGACCCGGCGCAACTGGTCCAGCAGCGCGTTGCGGAACATCCAGCCGTCCGCCGGGGCGGAACGCCGGGTGAACGAGGCGCTGGCGTGCAGCCGTTCGTCCGGATCGAGGACGGCCACGATCGCGGTGGACGGCTTGGGACGGTGGCGGACGTGCAGACCGCTGACGACCTCGCGCGGGTTGCGCAGCAGGGGGATTCCGGCGGCCGCCCATTCGGCGGGTTCGAGCAGACGGCTGACGGAAGCGGCGGACGCGGACGTCGACAACGAGGCCGCCGAGGACGAGGCGAATCCGAAGGTCACGTTCCTCCCTTCGGCTACGCGCCCACACTGCGGGCGAGGTCGGATTCGGGGGAGCGCGCACCGCAGTAAAGCCCAACCGGAACACGGGCCGAGCCGTGCGGGGAGCGGACTTCAATTCTTCCTGTCGAACTTGGATGCGGCAACGAGCAATTGAGGCCGCCGACACTTATCTGGTGCTCCGGGGCTTATATCCCTACCCACGGAGGCCGTTGACGACGCCTGTGGCGGCCGGCGCCGGACGACGGCGGCAATCTTCCGGGAAGCCCGCATCCTGAATAAAGTAGGTACCCGGAGGAAAGTGACCTCCCCGGGAGGGGCCGCATGACCGCACCCGCCGTACGGAGGACGCCCGTCGAGCCGGAACTGGCCTGCCCTGTCTCGCCGGTGCTCGACATCGTCTTCAGTCGCTGGACGACCCCGATCCTGTGGTGCCTGAACGAGTTCGGGCGGCAGCGGTTCGTCGTTCTCCAGCGGAACATCGCCACCATCACACCCAAGGTGCTCACCCAGCGGCTGCGCCAGATGGAGCGGGACGGGCTGGTGGTGCGCACCTACCACCCCGAGGTGCCGCCGCGCGTCGAGTACGAGATCAGTGAGCTGGGGCGCAGCCTCGCGCCGATCTTCGCCCGGCTCGCCGCGTGGTCGGAGGAGAACCTGCCGAAGGTCGACCGGGCGCGCCGGGAGTACGACGTGGGCAGCGAGGCGCGCTGAGCGGGGCCTCGTGATCCGGCGGGCGTCTCAGGCGCTGATGCGGTCCGGGTTGTCGCCCTCGCCCTCGTCCTCCTCCGGCTCCGCGGGCCGCTGGGCCAGCAGGCGTTCGGCGCGGTCGGGGGCGAGGTCCAGGGTGGGCATGAGCTGGGGGAGGGTGATGCTGGGCAGGAGGTGCCGCAGCAGGACGGTCACCCGCTCGCTGAGGTCCGCGCGCTCGCACAGGATCTGCGACATCCACTGGATGCCGGTGAAGGCGCCGGCGAGCATGTCGGCCGTCTCCGCCGGGTCGACGTGCGGCAGCAGCTCCCCGCGCTCGCGCGCCTCCACGAGCAGCTGGGTCAGCCGGTTCGCCCAGGACTGGAACGGCGTGCCGTGGAACGGGTTGCCGCGCTCCGGGCCCTCTCCCCACTGGTCCATCGCCAGGCCGACGCTGGCCCGGGTCAGCGGATCGTGGCGCAGCTGATGCGCGAACAGCAGCCCCTGGTCGATCAGTTCCTGCACCTTGGTGCGCTGCGGGGGCAGCGGGCCCACCTCGAGCTGGGCCGCGATGACGCCGAGGGCCAGTTCCTCCTTGGACGCGAAGTGGAAGTACAGGCCCCCCTTCGTGACCCCGGCGCGCGCGAGGATCTCGGTGATCGTGGCGGCGCTGTAGCCGCGTTCGTCGAAGACGGCGGCCGCGGCCAGCAGGATCGTCTTGCGGGTCTGGATCGCGCGTGCTTGGCGTGCCATGGGCTGTCGCCCCTGTTTCTAGTCAGAGCTTGGTCAGGTTCGCTCACGAAGCGAACCGGACTGTCAGTATTTTGTCGAGGGGGAACGAGCCTCGATCGCACCGGACTCAAAGGGCAATCCATGTCTGAAGGCATTAGCTTCATAGCCGTTCGCGCCGCCACCGGCACCTCGTCAGCCGGCCGGACGGTCATGACACGAGCCCCCGCACCCGCCCTGCCCCCCGAAGACCAGACCGACCCGCTGGTTCTTGTACCCGACTCCGGCAACACCGGTCAACCTCCCTCACAGGGGGGCCGGGCCACCGGCGAACTCGTCCACCGCCCGGACACCGCCGACGCCTTCCCCGTGGAGTGGAGGAGGCTCGCCGAGCACCACTACCTGGTCGCCGCCGACTGGCCCGCCGGACACCGCTTCTTCGCCCCGCTCCCCGGCGGCGTCCAGGACCCGCTGCTCGTCGCGGAGACCATGCGGCAGACCGCGATGATGCTGGCCCACGCCGAGTACGGCGTCCCCGCCGACCACCGCTTCGTCATGTGGGACATGGAATACGCCCTCACCGACGCCGACTTCGACCTCACCGGCGCCTCGGGCCGCATCGACGTCACCGTGCGCTGCTCCGACGTCCAGATGCGGGCCAGGAGCCTGGCCGGGATGCGGGTCCGGCTCCGCTTCGAGCGCGACGGCCGGCTGCTGGCCACCAGCTCGGGCAGCCTCAGCTGCACCTCGGACCGGGCCTACCGCAGGCTGCGCGGCGACCGGCTGGCCGCCACCGGTGCCGACGTACCGCTGCTGGACGCCGTACCGCCGCAACGGGTCGGGCGCAGCGATCCACGGGACGTCGTGCTCGCACCGCCGGTGGAGGGGACCGGCTGGCGGCTGCGGCTCGACACCACCCACCCCACCCTCTTCGCACGGGCCAACGACCACGTCCCCGGCATGGTGCTCCTGGAGGCGTCCCGGCAGGCCGCGGCCGCGCTGGCACCCGGGGGCCGCTTCCTGCCCGCCACGCTGCGGATCGCCTTCCACCGGTACGCCGAGCTGACCGAGCCGTGTTTTGTCCGCGCCCGGCGCGAAACCTCGCCCGAGGGTGACGTCTCGGTCCACGTCGAGGGTGTCCAGGCCGCGGAGCCCGTCTTCACGGCCACCCTCGCCGAGACGCCGGAGGTGGCCCGATGACCCGCCGAGTCCTCATCACCGGATCGAGCGGTTTCATCGGCGGCCACGTCCTGAGCGCCGCCCGCGCCGCCGACGACGTCCGGCTCCGCCTGCTCGTCCGCACCCCGCCGGCCACGCCCGATCCGGACGTCGAGTACGTGCACGGCGACCTCACCGCCCCCGCCTCGCTGCACGGCGTCTGCGCCGACGTGGACGCCGTCGTGCACTGCGCGGGCCGGATCGGCGGCGACGCCGACCTGCTGCGCCGGGCCAACGACCTCGGCACCCACGCGCTGACGCGGGAGGCACGGCGGGCCGGAGTCGCGCGGTTCGTGTACCTGAGCACGGCCGCCGTGCACGGCCGCGGCCCCTTCCGCGACGCCCGGCCCGGCGAGGTGCCCCTCGCCCCGGCCTCCGACACCAGCCGCACCCGCGCCGCCGCCGAGGAACACGTCCTCGCGGCCGGCGGCACGGTCCTGCGCCCGCATCTCGTCCACGGCAGGGGCGACCGCTGGGTGGTCCCCGGCATCCTGGCCCTGCTGCGCGCCCTGGGCGGTCTGCCGGACGGCTGGGCCGGGCTCCAGTCGATGATCGACGCGGACACCCTGGGCCGGGTCGCGTTCGCGGCGGCCACCACGGCCCCGGCCGACGGCGCTCCGGCCGACGGTGCGGGCAGCGTCCACTACGTCGTCCATCCCGACCCCGTGCCCGGGGAGCTGCTGCTGTCCACCGTGGCGCAGACCTTCGGGCTCTTCACCGAGGGCGCCCCGCGTGTTCCGGCCGACACCGCCCGGCAGCGGGTCCACGACAACCCCGCCGCCCGCCATCACCTCGGCATGCTCGCGTCCGACCACTGGTTCACCGACGAGCTGCTCTGGAGCGGGCTCGGCGTCGCGCCCGGTGAAGGATTCGCCGCCCGCTTCACCGAGTACGCCGACTGGTACCGCGGCCAGGCCGGACTGCCACCGCTGGAAGCCGGACACCGGCTGAGGACGGCGGACATCGGCTGAGGACGGCGGAGCCCGGGCTGGCCCGCTGACCGGGAGAGGTCCGTCCGGATACCGGCCACGCGCGCGTGGCCGGTATCCGTGCCGGGGAGCGGGAGCCCTTCGGCGCGGCTCGGCCCGCATCCGGCCGCCGCTGGTAGGACCGGATCATGACGCGAGGAACCGGCCGCCACCTGCTCGCCACCAGCCTGCGCTCCCTGACGGTGCGCAACTTCCGGCTCTACGCGGGCGGCCAGATCGCCTCCGCCACCGGCACCTGGATGATGGCGGTCGCCCAGGACTGGCTCGTACTGGAGCTGACCGGCGACTCCGGCGCCGCCCTCGCCACCGTCACCGCCCTCCAGTTCACACCGGTCCTCCTGCTCACCCTGTACGGCGGCCGGCTCGCCGACCGGTACGACAAGCGCGCGCTCCTGACCGGCGCCAACATCGCCTCCGGCACCCTCGCCCTGCTCCTCGGACTGATGGTGACCACCGACGCCGTCCGGCTCTGGCACATCTACGCCGCTGCCGCCGCGCTCGGCGTGGCCAACGCCGTGGAGGTCCCGGCCCGGCTGTCCTTCATCACCGAACTCGTGGGACCCGAGCTGCTCCCCAACGCCTCCGCGCTCAGCGGCGCCTACTTCAACATCGCGCGCGTACTGGGCCCTTCGCTGGCCGGACTGCTGATCCAGTGGTCGGGCACCGGCACCGTCATGCTCCTCAACGCCGTCAGCTACACGGCGACCGTGGCCGCGCTGCGCGCCATGCGCCCGGCGGAGCTGCACCGCGCACCCCGCCCGGACACGCCCGCCCGCGTCACCGAGGGCCTGGCGCACCTGCGCACCCGGCCCGACCTGCTCGCGACGCTCGCACTGGTCGCGGCGGTAGCCCTCTTCGGCCTCAACCTGCCCCTGACGCTGCCCCTGCTGGCCCGCGTCGTCTTCCGCACCGAGGCCGCCTCCTTCGGGCTCCTGACCGCCGCGCTCGCCGCGGGCTCCCTGCTGGCCGCGCTGGTCGGCACCCTGCGCCGCGACCGCCCCTCGGCACGGCTCGTGGCCGTCTGGGGATGCGTCTTCGGCGCCCTGGAACTGATCACCGGGTGGGCGCCGGACCTGCCCGTCGCACTGGTGCTGCTGGTGCCGACCGGATTCGCCTCGCTCTACTTCGTCCAGGCGGCCAACCACCGCATCCAACTGGGCGGAGACCCCGCCCACCGAGGCCGTGTGATGGCCCTCTACACCGTCATCCTGCAAGGCAGCACCCCGCTGGGCGCCCTCTTCGTCGGCGCGGCCACCCACACCCTCGGCGCCCGCTCCGGACTGTGGGCGGGCGGGCTGATCGCACTGACCGCCGCCCTCGTGGCCCTGGCCCGGGCCCGCGAGGAGGCGCCCGTGGCGGACACCGGGCACCCGCGAACCCCGGCGACCGGCAGCCGTCCCTAGCGCCATGGGGCGAGTGGCCGGATGTCGGTGCCGTGCGGTTGCATGGGGGCATGAACGATCTGGAGCCGCTGCGTACCGAAGCCGACGCCGTCCTCGCCGAGCTGGTCGGTGCCCCGGAGGGGTCCGCACGGCTACGGGAGGACCAGTGGGAGGCGGTCAAGGCCCTGGTCGTGGACCGCCGCCGGGCCCTGGTGGTGCAGCGCACCGGCTGGGGCAAGTCGGCCGTCTACTTCGTGGCCACCGCCCTGCTCCGCCGGCGCGGCGCGGGCCCCACGGTGATCGTCTCCCCGCTGCTGGCGCTCATGCGCAACCAGGTCGAGTCGGCCGCGAAGGCCGGGATCCAGGCCCGCACCATCAACTCGGCCAACCCCGAGGAGTGGGACGCCATCCACCAGGAGGTGGAGCGCGGCGACGTCGACGTGCTGCTGGTGAGCCCGGAACGCCTCAACTCCGTCGACTTCCGCGACCGCATGCTGCCCAAGCTGGCGGCCACCACCGGCCTGCTGGTCGTGGACGAGGCTCACTGCATCTCCGACTGGGGGCACGACTTCCGCCCCGACTACCGCAGGCTGCGGACCATGCTCCAGGAGCTGGCGCCCGGCGTCCCCGTCCTCGCCACCACCGCCACGGCCAACGCGCGCGTCACCGCGGACGTGGCCGAGCAGCTCGGCACCGGCGCGGGTGAGGCGCTGGTGCTGCGGGGGCGGCTGGACCGGGAGAGCCTGCGGCTCGGCGTGGTCCGGCTGCCGGACGCCGCGCACCGGCTGGCGTGGCTGGCCGAGCACCTGAACGACCTGCCGGGCTCCGGGATCGTCTACACACTGACCGTCTCGGCCGCCGAGGAGGTCACCGCCTACCTCCGCGCCCGCGGCTTCGCCGTCGCCTCCTACACCGGCCGCACGGAGAACGCCGACCGCCAGCAGGCCGAGTCCGACCTGCTCGACAACCGGGTCAAGGCCCTGGTGGCGACCTCCGCGCTCGGCATGGGCTTCGACAAGCCGGACCTGGGCTTCGTGGTCCACCTCGGCTCGCCGTCCTCCCCGATCTCCTACTACCAGCAGGTGGGCCGCGCGGGCCGTGGCGTCGAGCACGCCGACGTACTGCTGCTGCCGGGCAAGGAGGACGAGGCGATCTGGCGGTACTTCGCCGAGGTCGGCTTCCCGCCCGAGACCCAGGTCCGCCAGACCCTGGCCGCCCTCGCCGACGCGGGCCGCCCGCTGTCCGTGCCCGCGCTGGAGTCGCTGGTCGATCTGCGGCGCACCCGGCTGGAGCTGATGCTGAAGGTGCTCGACGTGGACGGCGCCGTCCACCGCGTGAAGGGCGGCTGGACGGCCACCGGCGCCGACTGGGCCTACGACACCGAGCGCTACGCCTGGGTCGCCCGCCAGCGCGCCGCCGAACAGCAGGCCATGCGGGACTACGTCGGTACGGACGAGTGCCGGATGGCGTTCCTGCGCCACCAGCTCGACGACGTCGAGGTCACCCCGTGCGGGCGCTGCGACAACTGCGCGGGTGCGTGGGTCGACACGGCCGTCTCCACCGACGCGTTGACCGCCGCCGCCGGTGAACTGGACCGCCCGGGCACCGAGATCGAGCCGCGCCGCATGTGGCCGACCGGGATGGCCGCGCTCGGCATCGACCTCAAGGGACGCATCCCCGCCAAGGAGCAGTGCGCGACCGGACGCGCACTGGGCCGGCTGTCGGACATCGGCTGGGGCAACCGGCTCCGGCCGCTCCTCGCCGACCAGGCGCCCGACGGCCCGGTTCCGGACGACGTGTTGCGGGCCGTGGTCGAGGTGCTCGCCGACTGGGCGCGCTCGCCCGGCGGCTGGGCGACCGGCACCCCGGACGCCATGCCCCGTCCGGTCGGCGTCGTCGCCATGCCCTCGCTGAACCGGCCCCAGCTCGTGGCCTCCCTCGCGGAACGGGTGGCGGCCGTCGGACACCTTCCGTTCCTCGGCACCCTCGACTACGCGGGAGAGGCGGGGGCGCACCAGGCGCACCGCAGCAACTCCGCGCAGCGGCTCCAGGCGCTGGCGTCCGCTTTCACCGTGCCGCAGCACCTGGCGGACGCCCTGGCCGCCACTCCCGGCCCGGTGCTGCTCGTGGACGACCGGACCGAGTCCGGCTGGACCCTGGCGGTGGCGGCGCGGCTGCTGCGCCGGGCCGGAGCGCAGGAGGTGCTTCCGCTGGTGCTGGCCGCGGCGGGGTGAGGCTGAGGGGGGCGTTGGAGGGCGTAGGGGGCGGGCAGAGGAGGGGCGGAGGGGGTGTGCGGCGGCGCGGGTGGCTGGGTTGTCGTGTCCCTGCTTCGACTTATCCACAGGGTCGAGCGGGATTTCCGGATACGCGGGATCGTCGACGCATGACGAATCACGGCGAAACGACCGGACCCTTCGAAAACGGTGACATCGTGGCGGGGGCGCCCTTTACGGGGCAACCCGCCCCCGAGTCCCCGATCGCCCTGCGTACCCCGGCCGAGCTGGCCGACGCGCTGCCCTACCTCCTCGGGTACCGCCCCGAGGACAGCATGGTGCTGGTCTGCCTGCACGGCCGGGGCAGCTTCGGCGGCCGCGCCCGGCTGGGCATCCCTGCCAACGACGAGGACTGGCCGGCCGCCGCGCGCCAGATGGCCAGAGGGCTGGTGATCTCCAGCGAGCGGCGCGGTACCCGGCCCGACCGGCTCGTGGCGTACCTCTGCCAGGAGCCGCGGCCGGGCGAGACGGGGCGGGACGTGATGCGCAGGCTCACCCCGCTCGCCCAGCTCCTGCGCACCGAGTGCGGCAGCCTCGACGTCCCGGTGATCGAGGCGCTGTGCGTCTCCGACAGCCGCTTCTGGTCCTACGTGTGCCCGGTGGAGACCTGCTGTCCGCCCGAGGGCACCCCCATGGGCCTGTCGGGCACCTCGGTACTGGCGGCGGCCGCCACCTACGCCGGGATGCAGGTGCGGGGCACCCTGAAGGAACTGCGCGCGAGGATGCAGCCCTGGGAGACCTCGGCCGCCCTGGAGCAGGAGGTCGCGCTCGACGCCGCGGGCATGGCCCTCGTGCCCCGCATCCTGGACGACGCGAGCCGCGCCGAGGTGGCCGGGGAGACGCTGGACCTGGCCGGACGGATCATCCGCCGGTTCGCCGCTGCCGCTCCGGTGTCGGGCATCCACCCGGCCGACGTCCGTGACGACGCGCTGCTCGCCCATGACGAGGCGGCCACCCTCATCCTCGGACTCCAGGACCGGACGACCCGCGACCGGGCGGCGGCCTGGATGGAGGGCGACGAAGGAGCGCCCGCCCTGCGGCTCTGGCGAGCGCTGGCCCGCCGCTGCGTCGGCCCGTACCGCGAGCACGCGGCGGCACCGCTGACCCTGGCCGGCTGGGTGGCCTGGTCCACCGGCGACGAACTGGAGGCCCGCGAGGCGCTGGCCATGGCCCTCGGCGCGGACCCCGACTACCTCTTCGCCCAGCTCCTGCACCGCGCGTGCAACGACGGCCTCGACCCCGAGTCCATCCGCCGCTGCCTCCGCCGGGAGCGGGACGGGCGACCTGCCGCCGAGCGGGACGAGCGGCCGCCGGAGGTTCGCGGTGTTCCTGAGCAGAAGACCGGCTCCCAGCTCCCTCCGACCCCCGCGCCCGCCTCGGAGGACTCCGAGGTGAAGGCCCTCCCGCCCGCTCCCGGCCCTGCCCGCCGAAAGCGCCGGAACCGGTCCGCCGGGTCTACCGGCTCCGGCGAGCCGGGCCCCGGCCCCCAGCGTCCGCAGGGCCGAAGCTGTCCGCCGTCCCGCTCACGCCCCCGGCCGCCCGCCACCGGCCGGGCATGCGCCAGGCGGAAGAACGGCTGAGCGGCCCGTTCCCCCGCACCTGCCCGATCCCGGTGAATCCCGGTGTCCGGTTCCCGTCGATTCACTGATCCTCCCGGAGAACGGAGTGTTTATCGTCAGGAAGACGACTATGATCGCGGCATGCCCTACGACCCGTCAGCGTTCCCGCCCTTCGCCGTCACCGTGGACCTGGTCGTGCTGACCGTGCGCCGCCACGCCCTGTGTGCGCTGGCGGTACGCCGGGGTGAACCCCCTTTCCAGGGGCGATGGGCACTCCCCGGAGGCTTCGTACGGGACGACGAGGACCTGTCCCAGGCGGCGGCGCGCGAGCTGACCGAGGAGACCGGGCTCTGCGCCAGCGACCCGGAGACCCCGGCGCAGGACAACGGCGCCCACCTCGAACAGCTCGGCACCTACGGCGACCCGAAGCGCGACCCGCGCATGCGCGTGGTCAGCGTCGCCCATCTCGCCCTCGCGCCCGACCTCCCGGCCCCGCGCGCGGGCGGGGACGCCAGCAACGCGCGCTGGGCCCCGGTGGAGGAACTGCTCCAGCACGGTGGATACGGCCGCGACGGCGAGCCGATGGCGCCCTTGGCCTTCGATCACGCCCAGATCCTCTCCGACGGAGTGGAGCGCGCCCGCTCCAAGATCGAGTACTCGTCGCTGGCCACCGCCTTCTGCCCTCCGGAGTTCACGGTCGGGGAACTGCGGCGGGTCTACGAAGCCGTCTGGGGCGTGGCGCTCGACCCGCGCAACTTCCATCGCAAGGTCACCGGCACGCCGGGATTCCTCGTCCCGACCGGGGGCACCACCACCCGCCAGGGCGGCAGGCCCGCCCAGCTCTTCAGGGCGGGCGGCGCCACCCTGCTCAACCCTCCGATGCTCCGCCCCGAGATCTGAGGGCGGCCCTCGGAGCACCGTTCGTACGACAGTTGGGCCGGTGGCGCACGCCGGATGCTCATCGGGCAAGTGAGCCATGCAGGTTGACCACGCGCCCGACAACTGCCGGACAGAAGAGGCGATACCTGGAAAACAGGACATAGCGCGCTATCTTGCTGCAGGTGATCCAGGCTGTCGGACTGACCAGTGATTTCCCCAAAGCCCAGCCGCCCGCCGTCGAAGACGTCTCCTTCGAAGCGCGTTCCGGCCATGTGACCGCCCTCCTCGGAGCGGCGGGAGCGGGCAAGACGACGGTGCTCAGGCTGATGCTCGAACTCCAGGGAGGGCGCGGCATCACCTACTTCAGGGGGCGCCCCCTGCACTGCATCGCCCACCCGTCACGCGAAGTCGGCGTACTCCTCGGCGATGTGCCCGGACACCCCGCCCGCACGGTCCGAGGCCATCTGCGTATGCTCTGCGCCGCGGCCGGTGTCCCCGCACGGCGGGCCGACGAAGTCCTCGAAGCGGTCGGCCTCGTCAGCCTCCGCGAGGAGCGGCTCGGCACGCTCTCCCTCGGCATGGACCGCCGCCTCGGCCTGGCCTGCGCCCTGCTGCCCGACCCGCACACCCTCGTGCTGGACGAGCCCGCCGCCGGACTCGCCGCACCGGAGGCCCGCTGGCTGCACACCGTCCTGCGGGAGTACGCCGACCAGGGCGGCGCCGTACTCCTCGCCACCGCGGACTCCAAGGAGGCCGCCCGCACCGCCGACCATGTCGTCGCCCTCGAAGCGGGCCGGATCGCCGCCGATCTCCCCGCGGCGGAGTTCGCCCGCACCCGGCTCCGTCCGCGCGTGGCCGTCCGCAGTCCCCAGGCGGCACGCCTGGCGACCTTGCTCGTCATGGAGGCCCGCGCCGAGCAGCGGTCCGTTGAGGTCGTCCGCGAGGACGGCAACCGCCTGTCGGTGTACGGCAGCACGACCGCCGACATCGGAGACGCGGCCTTCCGGAACGGCATCCTCATCCACCAACTCGCGGACGAGGTCGGTGACATGCGCGCGGGTGCCGAGGAGGAGCCCCCCGCCTGCGCCGAACCGGCCGGAGAGCAGGACACGGTGCTGCCGCGACAGGCCCAAGAAGGCGCCCCCGAGGGCGCTCTGGCGGAAGCGCCTCAAGAGCCGTCGCAAGAGACGGCCACGCCCGGCGAGGCGGAGGGCGCCGAGGACCCCGCCCCCCTGCCGCTCCCCGTCGCCGTCCGTGCCGTGCGCGGTCCGCTCCGCCCCCTCCGTTACGAACTGCGGCGCGCCACCGGCATCGGCACCGGGTTCGTCATCTGCGGCGCCGCGCTGGTGGTCTCCGTTGTCACCGCCCTGGTGCTGGCCCGCATCGGCCACACGCCGCAGGCCCGCCTTTTCGCCGCCTGGCCCCGCGAACTGCCGTTGCCGCCCGTCGCCCTCGCGTCGGGGCTGCTGGGTGCGCTGGCCTTCGGCGACGAGTTCCGGCACCCCGCGCTGGCGGCGGACCGGGGCACCGTCCCCCGCCGGCTCGGGCTGCTCACCGCGAAACTCCTCGTCTCCGGTTCCGTCTCCGCAGCGCTGGCCTTTCTCACGCTCGGCTGCGACGCCGAGCTCCTCTACCTTTTCTACGGAAAGGAATTGGTGCAGGTCCCCGGAGACTGGCTTCCGCTGTGCGCGAGTTGGCTGGCGCTCGTGGTCGGCTGTGCGTGGGCCGGCGTACTGGCGGCCGGCGTCTTCCGGTCCACCGCGGCCGGACTCGCCGCCGTCCTCGCGGTCCCGGTGGCCGTCGTACCGCTGGTGCACCGGATGTTCGAGGGTTCGTACGTGCGGGCCGCGGCCGGGATTCATCTGCGCATGCGGGAGCTGCTCCTGCTCCAGTGGCCCTTCGGGGGAGAGCGGTATCTGCTCGGTCTGGCGCGCGTGATCGCTCAACCCGTGGGTGGAGCGATGACGTTGTCTCTCGCCGCGCTGCTGTGCGCGTACCTGGTCACGTCGCTGCGGGCCAGGGTGAGATGAGGGCCTGAGGGGTGGTTTCGGCAGCGCCGTGTACGCAACTCCCCACAGAAAGCCCGTTTATTTCCGATAAGGCGTCAATTGCGACGGGGTGAGCGATCACCCTTTCGTGTGCTTTTCACCAAAGCCCTCAAGGCAGTTGGAGGCAGCGCCGACAAATGATGCGTGAGTACCCTTGCGCACACCATGATGACCGCCGCCCGCTCCGCCGACTCCGGCCTCGCCGGACCGGGCGAACTCGACCGCTACCCCTACGCCGAGGCCCCGATGGCCGACCGCGTGGCGGCGCCCGCCTGGGAGGGCGCCGATTCCGACCTGGGCCGCGTGGGCCGGCGCGCCGCGGGCAGCCGCGGGCGCGGACTGCACGGCCAGCTCGTCCAGCAGCTGGGGCAGATGATCGT
Organism: Streptomyces sp. NPDC046860; assembly: GCF_040645115.1. Taxonomy (NCBI): domain Bacteria; kingdom Bacillati; phylum Actinomycetota; class Actinomycetes; order Kitasatosporales; family Streptomycetaceae; genus Streptomyces; species Streptomyces sp. NPDC046860. The sequence continues at coordinate 86,972 of NZ_JBEYXQ010000008.1, forward strand.
CTCCGGTGACCTGGGCGCCGACCGCCCGCTGGTGCCGGAGGAGATCGGCCAGCGTTTCGAGGTCTCCCGCACCGTCGTGCGCGAGTCCCTCCGTGTCCTGGAGGCCAAGGGCCTCGTCAGCGCCCGGCCGAACGTGGGGACCCGCGTGCGCCCGGTGAGCGACTGGAACCTTCTCGACCCGGACATCATCGAATGGCGCGCCTTCGGCCCGCAGCGCGACGACCAGCGCCGCGAGCTGAACGAGCTGCGCTGGACGATCGAGCCGCTCGCCGCCCGCCTCGCCGCCGGGCACGGCCGTGAGGACGTGCAGCAGCGCCTCGTCGACCTGGTCGAGATCATGAGCCACGCCCTCGCGCAGGGCGACGCGCTGACCTTCTCGCGGGCCGACTCCGAGTTCCACGCGTTGCTCGTCCAGGTCGCGGGCAACCGGATGCTGGAACACCTGTCCGGGATCGTCACCTCCGCCCTCCAGGTCTCCGGCGGACCCGCCACCGGTTGCGAGCGGCCGACCGAGGCGTCCGTCGCGCAGCACGGGCGGATCGTGGACGGCCTCGGCAGCGGCGACGGCGCGGTGGCCGAGGGAGCCATGCGCCAGCTGCTCACCGTCCACCCCGAGGTGGAGCGCGTCGTCCCCGCGCCGCGCGAGCACTGACGGAGGCGGCCGGCGCGGCCGCCCGTGCGGTGCGCCGGGCCGATCGGGACGGTGGTACCGCGACCGGGGTCCCGCCACCGCCGGACCCGGCCGGACTTCCCGGATTCCGGCCGGGTCCGGCGGCGCGACGGGCCGCCCGGACCGGCTGAGCGATCAAGGTCGCGCAGGCAGAGGACCGCTTCGTTCACATCTGATCGCATTCGCCTGTGGACGGGGTGTGACTCGGGCCACGCGGAATGGGCGTAACGCTCCCGGAAACAGCGCGATGACCTAAGAGGTGAACAGCCGCGGAGGGAATACGGACGCCGTGCCAGGCGCTGTGTATCCTCCCGGCCCCGCCCGCGCCGTCGGCCCATCCCCAGGCCGGTGGTCGGTTCCCGTCCACGCTGGACGGTGCCGAAAGCCGCTTTCCAACGTTCCGAGAGGTTGTTCGTGTCGGCCAGCACATCCCGTACGCTCCCGCCGGAGATCGCCGAGTCCGTCTCTGTCATGGCGCTCATTGAGCGGGGAAAGGCTGAGGGGCAGATCGCCGGCGACGATGTGCGTCGGGCCTTCGAAGCTGACCAGATTCCGGCCACTCAGTGGAAGAACGTACTGCGCAGCCTCAATCAGATCCTCGAGGAAGAGGGTGTGACGCTGATGGTCAGTGCCGCGGAACCCAAGCGCACCCGAAAGAGCGTCGCAGCTAAGAGCCCCGCCAAGCGCACCGCCACCAAGACGGTCGCGGCGAAGACGGTGACCACGAGGAAGGCCGCGTCCGCCCCTGCCGCGCCCTCCGTCGCCGGTGAGGACTCCACCGACGAGGCCGCCACCGCCAAGAAGGCCGCGGCCAAGAAGACCACCGCCAAGAAGACGGCCGCGAAGAAGACCACGGCCAAGAAGACGGCGGCCAAGAAGACCGGCGCCAAGAAGGACGACGCCGAGCTTCTCGAGGACGAGGTCGTCGAGGAGACCAAGTCCGGCGACGAGCCCGAGGGCACCGAGGCCGCCGGCTTCGTGCTGTCGGACGACGACGAGGACGACGCGCCGGCCCAGCAGGTCGCCGCGGCCGGTGCCACCGCCGACCCGGTCAAGGACTACCTGAAGCAGATCGGCAAGGTCCCCCTGCTCAACGCCGAGCAGGAGGTCGAGCTGGCCAAGCGCATCGAGGCCGGTCTCTTCGCCGAGGACAAGCTCGCCAACTCCGACAAGCTCGCCCCGAAGCTCAAGCGCGAGCTGGAGATCATCGCCGAGGACGGCCGCCGCGCCAAGAACCACCTGCTGGAGGCCAACCTTCGTCTGGTGGTCTCCCTGGCCAAGCGCTACACCGGCCGCGGCATGCTCTTCCTGGACCTGATCCAGGAGGGCAACCTCGGTCTGATCCGCGCGGTCGAGAAGTTCGACTACACCAAGGGCTACAAGTTCTCCACGTACGCCACCTGGTGGATCCGTCAGGCCATCACCCGCGCCATGGCCGACCAGGCCCGCACCATCCGTATCCCGGTGCACATGGTCGAGGTCATCAACAAGCTCGCGCGTGTGCAGCGCCAGATGCTCCAGGACCTGGGCCGCGAGCCCACCCCGGAGGAGCTGGCCAAGGAACTCGACATGACCCCCGAGAAGGTCATCGAGGTCCAGAAGTACGGCCGCGAGCCCATCTCGCTGCACACCCCGCTCGGCGAGGACGGCGACAGCGAGTTCGGTGACCTCATCGAGGACTCCGAGGCCGTCGTCCCCGCGGACGCCGTCAGCTTCACGCTCCTCCAGGAGCAGCTCCACTCGGTGCTCGACACCCTGTCCGAGCGCGAGGCCGGCGTCGTCTCGATGCGCTTCGGCCTCACCGACGGCCAGCCGAAGACGCTCGACGAGATCGGCAAGGTCTACGGCGTGACGCGTGAGCGCATCCGTCAGATCGAGTCGAAGACGATGTCCAAGCTGCGTCACCCGTCGCGCTCCCAGGTGCTGCGCGACTACCTCGACTAGATCGAGCCGGTTCGCACACCGAAGGCCCGCCTCCCTCGTGGGGGCGGGCCTTCGTGCTGCGGGCCACCGCGTGCTGGATGACTCTGGGTGTTCCGGAACCACCCTGAGTGAGGAGTCCGCATGCGCCGTTCCGTTGTCCGGGCACTGATCCGGCCGCTCTCCCTGGCGGCCACGCTGACCGCGATACCCCTGATCGGCGCGGCTCCGGCCGCCGCCGACAGCGTCGTGGTCGGAGGCTTTCCGATAGACGTCTCCCAGGCCCCGTGGACGGTGGCGCTCTCCAGTCGTGACCGGTTCGGGGGTAGCCGCGCGGGCCAGTTCTGCGGAGGGGTGGCCATCGCCCCGACCACCGTTCTCACCGCCGCCCACTGCGTCCAGGACGACGTGCTGGGCAAGCCCCCGAACCGGGTGCGCGACCTCAAGGTCATCACGGGCCGTACGGACCTGCTGGCGGCCGACGGCCAGGAGACGGCCGTGCGGGACATCGAGGTCAATCCCGGGTACGACCCCGCCACCAACGCCGGGGACTACGCCGTGCTCACGCTCGCCGAACCGGTGCCGGCCAGTGCCGTCGTGTCCATGGCGGCTGCCGGGGACCCGGCGTACGACCCCGGTACGGAAGCCCTGGTCTCGGGCTGGGGTGACACCAGCGGCGGCGGCGCCTACACGAACCGTCTGCGCGCGGCGCGGGTCCACGTGCTGGCCGACGACCTCTGTGCCCGCGCCTATCCGGGCGGGCGGAACGGCGCCTACCGCGCCGCGTCCATGCTCTGCGCGGGAGAGGAGGCGGGCGGCCCGGACGCCTGCCAGGGCGACAGCGGCGGCCCGCTGGTCGCCAAGGGACGCCTGATCGGGCTGGTCTCATGGGGGAGCGGCTGCGGGCAGGCCGGGAGCCCCGGTGTCTACACCCGGGTCTCCGAGGTCGTGCGCACGCTGGGGGCGGCCGCACAAGGGGCCGAGAAGGCCCTCAGACGCCCCTGAGAGGGCTTGCGGGGGCCATTCGGGCATGAGTGCGGGCGGCCGCTCCTGGAGGGGAGCAGCCGCCCGTTCACCGGCCTATGCCGGGGCTGGCTCGTCGGTGGGGTGCGAGATTCAGCGCTCTTCGGTGGCAGAAGTGCCGGGAACGGACGTCAGCCGCTCCGTCTCGTCCTGTATCTCAGCGGCGATCTTCTTGAGTTCCGGCTCGAACTTGCGCCCGTGGTGGGCACAGAAGAGCAGTTCTCCGCCGCTCAGCAGGACGACGCGCAGGTATGCCTGGGCGCCGCAGCGGTCGCAGCGATCGGCGGCCGTCAGCGGGCTCGCGGGGGTCAGAACAGTAGTCACGTCGCCTCTTCTCTAGCTCGACGAGCTGTCGTACCAGGGTCAACATCCAACCAGGCCGAAATCGTTCCCGCTCGTGGCTTTCCGTCGAAAATTTCTTTGCGGATGGCTGGCTGTTGCCGGTTGGCGGCGAATGTGCCGTAGTGCGTGGTCTGGTGCGTACGGTTTCGCGCGGTCTATCGGGGTCGGTCCTCCCGGCTGGCTTGCCGGTCGTTGAAGAGGACGTGCCCGGAGCCTAAATGGTTCATGCCTCGAAGGGAACGTGATGTGTGCTTCACTCCATCGAGGGATCGAACGTCCGTACGACCCTCGGCTAGTCTGAGTTTCCCGACGAGGGTGGCGTTACACCGGCTCTACCAGGCATCGGTACCCTCTGAGCGGCGACCGAAGCCGGCCCCGTACCCACTAGGGGCCCATCTGAAATTCAGCGAGGAGCGAACCGCGTGACCGCCGATACGTCCGTGCCGTCCACTGCGCTGCTGGCAGGAGCAGACCGGGACGGCTCCAACTACACCGCGCGGCACCTGCTCGTCCTTGAGGGCCTCGAAGCCGTGCGCAAGCGTCCGGGCATGTACATCGGCTCGACCGACAGCCGCGGCCTGATGCACTGCCTCTGGGAGATCATCGACAACTCCGTGGACGAGGCCCTCGGCGGTTACTGCGACCGCATCGAGGTGATCCTCCACGACGACGGCTCCGTCGAGGTCCGCGACAACGGCCGCGGCATCCCCGTGGACGTCGAGCCCAAGACCGGCCTGTCCGGCGTCGAGGTCGTCATGACCAAGCTGCACGCCGGCGGAAAGTTCGGCGGCGGCTCCTACGCCGCCTCCGGCGGCCTGCACGGCGTCGGCGCCTCCGTGGTGAACGCGCTCTCCGCCCGCCTCGACGTCGAGGTGGACCGGGGCGGGAACACCCACGCCATCAGCTTCCGCCGCGGCGTTCCGGGCGCCTTCGCCCGAGGCGGCGCCGAGGCCAAGTTCGAGGCCGGGACCGGCCTGGCCAAGACCAAGAGGATCCCGAAGAACCGCACCGGCACGCGCGTCCGCTACTGGGCGGACCGCCAGATCTTCCTCAAGGACGCCAAGCTCTCCCTGGAGAACCTGCACCAGCGAGCCCGGCAGACCGCCTTCCTGGTCCCCGGCCTCACCATCGTCGTCCGCGACGAGCTGGGCCTCGGCGACGGCGGCAGCAAGGGCGAGGAGTCCTTCCGCTTCGACGGCGGCATCAGCGAGTTCTGCGAGTACCTGGCCAGTGACAAGCCGGTCTGCGACACGCTGCGCTTCTCCGGCCAGGGCACGTTCAAGGAGACCGTCCCGGTCCTCGACGAGCACGGCCAGATGACGCCCACCGAGGTCACCCGCGAACTGGGTGTCGACGTGGCGATGCGCTGGGGCACGGGCTACGACACCACCCTGAAGTCCTTCGTCAACATCATCGCCACCCCCAAGGGCGGCACGCACGTGGCCGGCTTCGAGCAGGCGGTCGCCAAGACGATGAACGAGGTGCTGCGCAGCAAGAAGATGCTGCGCGTCGCCGAGGACGACGTGGTGAAGGACGACGCCCTGGAGGGCCTGACGGCCGTCGTCACCGTCCGCCTGGCCGAGCCGCAGTTCGAGGGCCAGACCAAGGAGGTGCTCGGCACCTCGGCGGCCCGCCGCATCGTCTCCACCGTGATCGCCAAGGAACTCAAGGCGTTCCTGACGTCCGCCAAGCGGGACCAGGCCGCGCAGGCGCGCACGATCATGGAGAAGGTGGTCGCCGCGGCCCGCACCCGCGTGGCCGCCCGCCAGCACAAGGACGCCCAGCGGCGCAAGACCGCGCTGGAGTCCTCGTCCCTGCCCGCCAAGCTCGCCGACTGCCGCAGCGACGACGTCGACCGCAGCGAGCTGTTCATCGTCGAGGGCGACTCCGCGCTGGGCACGGCCAAGCTGGCGCGGAACTCCGAGTTCCAGGCGCTGCTGCCCATCCGGGGCAAGATCCTCAACGTCCAGCGCTCGTCCGTGACCGACATGCTCAAGAACGCCGAGTGCGGCGCGATCATCCAGGTCATAGGAGCGGGCTCGGGCCGCACCTTCGACATCGACGCAGCCCGCTACGGCAAGATCATCATGATGACCGACGCCGACGTGGACGGCTCCCACATCCGCTGTCTGCTGCTCACGCTGTTCCAGCGCTACATGCGGCCCATGGTCGAGGCCGGCCGGGTCTTCGCCGCCGTGCCCCCGCTGCACCGCATCGAGCTGGTCCAGCCGAAGAAGGGCCAGGACAAGTACGTCTACACGTACTCCGACCGCGAGCTGCGGGACACGCTCATGGAGTTCCAGCGCAAGGGCGTCCGGTACAAGGACTCCATCCAGCGCTACAAGGGTCTCGGTGAGATGGACGCCGATCAGCTGGCAGAGACCACGATGGACCCGCGCCACCGCACCCTGCGCCGGATCAACCTCGCGGACCTCGAAGCCGCCGAGGAGGTCTTCGACCTGCTGATGGGCAACGACGTGGCGCCGCGCAAGGAGTTCATCTCCAGCTCCGCGGCGACGCTGGACCGGTCGCGGATCGACGCGTAGCCGTGTGCACTCGGCTCTGACCGGGTGCCGGGCGGGACGACGGGAGTACTGGCTTTGGCCGGTGCTCCCGTTTTCGTTGCCTGTGCCTGTGCCTGTGCCTGTGCCTGTGCCTGTGCCTTGCCCCGCCTCTGCCCCGCCGGGTCTGGCTCAGGGTTTCCCCAAGATCTCTCCACCCGTGGGTGGAGAAGACGGGCCCTCGGAGATCCACCCGTGGTCCACCCCCGCTCCGATCCCGTGGCCTGCGGATTTCCGTAGTTTCGAGGGTGTCGGGAGCGACCGCCTCCGACAGTCCCTCTCGTACACGGAGGCTCGGATGTCCGGGTTCGTCGACGCGCTGGTGGTCGTGGCCGTCGCTGTGCTGGTGATCGCCAGGCAGTTCCGCACGCACGCCATCGACGCCGAGCGGCGCTGGTGGCTGGCGCCCGCGATCCTCACCGTCATGGCGCTGCGCGGGCCCGGCATCGTGGACTCCCACCACCGCGTCGAGTCGCTCGGGCTGCTCGTCGCGGAAGTGGCTGTCGGGCTTGCCACCGGAGCGGGCTGGGCTTGGACCACCCGGATCTGGAGGGCTCCGGACGGGGTCGTGTGGAGCCGCGGCACCAAGACCACCGCCGCCGTGTGGGCCGGCGGGATAGTCCTGCGCGGCGGCCTCTTCGCTCTCGGGCATGCGATGGGGGTCCGGCAGGACAGCGCCGCCCTGATGCTGGGCCTCGCCGCGACCCTGCTGGTCCGCGGCGGCATCACCGCCTGGCGGGCACGGCTGCCGGCCTACTTGCCCGCGCCCGCCCCGACGTACGGTGACGGAACGCCGTCAGCGTCAGCGCCACCGGCACCGGTAGCACGGCCGGCGTGGAAGGAGCGGGTGTGAACGAGAACTCCTGGACACGCTGGCCCTCACGCGAGGCGCTCAGCAGGGAGGGCGTCACCCGCCCCAGGCGTCTGATGGCCCAGGCCATCAGGGTGGTGCTGCTCGGGCTGCTGCTGTGGGCCGCGCTCAGTCAGAACGACGTGCCCCTGTGGGGTGAGGCGCTCGCCGTGGCGGGCGTGGCGGTGGCCTCCGCCGCGGCGTGGGGCTTCTTCCGCACTACGTACGCGCACCGGCTGCTGCCGTCCCTGGCGCTCATCGCCGTGCTGCCTGCCGTGGCGATCGCCGCGCAGGTCAGCGGCTTCCGGGGACCCGCCCTGGTGCTCTGGTGCGGCTGCGGCATCCTCGCTCTGGAGCGGCTGCCTCTCGCGGCGGCGGTCCCGGTGACCTCGGTCGCCCTGGCCTCGTACGCGTCCTTCAACAACGACATGTGGCTCACCACCGCCGCCACCGTGGCCGGACTCGCCCTCGCCGGATATGTCACGCGGCTGGACGCGGAGGCGCGGGGCAACGCGCAGCGGCTGCTCGCCCAGGAGCGGGCAGCGCGGGAAGCCGAGGCGAGGTCGGCGGCGCTGACCGAACGGGCGCGGATAGCGCGGGAGATCCACGACGTCCTGGCGCACAGCCTCTCGGCGCAGATGGTGCACCTGGAGGCGGCCCGGCTGCTGCTGGAGCGGGACGCGAGCCGTGAACAGGTGCTGGAGCGAGTCGTGGCCGCGCGCGGGATGGCCCGCGACGGACTCGCCGAGACCCGGCAGGCGCTGTCGGCGCTGCGTGGCGAACTGACCCCGCTGGAGGAGTTCCTGACCGGTCTCGTCAGCGCGGGCGCCGGAGGCGAGGTCACTGTCACGGGTGAGCGCAGGACCCTGCCCGTCGAGGCGTCGCAGGCCGTACGCCGGGTGGCGCAGGAAGCGATGACCAACGTCCGCAAGCACGCACAGGGGGCCGAAGTACGGGTCAGGCTCGATTACGGCGACCACCAAGTGACCCTCGATGTGCGGGACAAGGGCGGCAGTCCGGGCGAACTGGCCGCGTCCGGCGGCGGGTACGGTCTCCTGGGCATGCGGGAACGCGCGGAACTGCTGGGCGGCTCCCTGGACGCGGGACCGGATGAGGAGGGGTTCGCGGTGACGTTGAAGGTGCCGGTATGACGGCGCCGGAGGGGGAGCGGGAGCCCGCGCGGGTGGTGGTCGTCGACGACCAGACCGTGGTGCGGGAAGGCATCGTGATGCTGCTCGGACTGCTGCCCGGCGTCGAGGTCGTCGGCGCGGCGGGAGACGGCGAGGAGGCCGTGCGTCTGGTGGGCGAACTGGCCCCGGACGTGGTGCTGATGGATCTGCGGATGCCGCGGTGCGACGGGGTGGAGGCCACTCGCCGTATCCGGAGCAGGTATCCCGGCACTCAGGTGGTGGTGCTGACCACGTTCGCGGACGACGAGTCGCTGTTCGCGGCGCTGCGGGCCGGGGCCCGGGGATATCTGACCAAGGACGCGGGCGGGGAGGAGATCGTGCGGGCGGTGCGCAGCGTGCTCTCGGGAGAGGCCGGACTCGCGCCCGGTATCCAACTCCGGCTGCTGGAGAAGCTTTCCCAGACCGAGGTGCGCACGGTCGCACAGCCCGAGTCTCCCGACGGGCTGACCGCCCGGGAGAGCGAGGTGCTGGTGCTGATCGGCGAGGGGCTCAGCAACCAGGAGATCGCCCGGAAGCTGCACGTGTCGACCGCGACCGTGAAGACGCACATCAACAATCTCTTCGCCAAGGCGGGCCTCAAGGACCGTGCGCACGCGGTGCGTTACGCGTATGCGAAAGGCCTGGTGCGGCCGAGGGTGGAGTGACTCACCTGATGGGGTGAAGTGGTACGGGAAGATGTGTCGGGGATCTTCCCGATCTGTCCATCCTTGGGTATGCAGTCAAGCAATGGCCGACTCTTCGGTGCCGGGGACGGTCCCGGAAGTTCGGCCGACAACCAGGAAGAGCAGGGCGTGACTTCCGGCGATGTGCGGCACGAAGACCCTTGGCACGACACCCTGACCGCCGGATGGGGCGAGGCGGACGGGACGGGGATGCCCGCGCCGGCCGTACCGCACCCCCGTGCCGAGGGCGGGCGGGAGACGGCCGAGGCCCGTACCCGTGACGTGTATCTCGCGGTGCAGCGGAGCGAGGCGTTCCAGGAAGTGCGCAGCCGGTACCGGAGGTTCGTGGTGCCGGGAGTCGCCGCCTTCCTCTGCTGGTACGTGGGATACGTGGTCACCGCGACGGCAGCGCCGGGTCTGATGGCGCGGCCCGTCATAGGGGCGGTGAACGTGGGGATGCTCGCCGGGCTGGGACAGTTCCTCAGCACGTTTCTGCTCACCTGGGCCTACGCGCGGCACGCGCGCCTCAGGCGCGACCGGGCCGCGCTGGACCTGCGCTGGGACACCCAGGAGCTGACCCGCGGCGTTCAGGGAGGCACCTCGTGACCGGCCACCACCAGACACTCGCTCTCGTCCTGTTCAGCGTGTTCGTGGCCGTGACGCTGGCCATCACCACGTGGGTGAGCCGCCGCAGACACGGCTCCGCCGAGGAGTTCTACGCCGGAGGGCGTCTCTTCACCCCGCTGGAGAATGGGTTCGCCATCTCGGGCGACTATCTCTCGGCCGCCTCCTTCCTGGGCGTGACCGGACTCATCGCGCTGTACGGCTACGACGGGCTGCTGTACGGCGTCGGCTTCCTCGTGGCCTGGCTGGTCGTGCTGTTCCTCGCGGCCGAACTGGTGCGGAACTGCGGCAGGTTCACCCTCGCCGACGTGGTCGCCGCGCGGATGGCCGAGCGGCCGGTGCGCATCGCCACCGGCGCCTCCTCGGTCACCGTGTCCGTGATGTACCTCGTCGCGCAGATGGTGGGCGCCGGAAGCCTGGTGGCGCTGCTGCTCGGCGGCAAGGGCGGGGCCGCGCAGGCGTGGACGGTCATCGGCGTGGGCGCCCTCATGGTGATCTACGTGTCGCTGGGCGGCATGCGGGCCACCACCTGGATCCAGATCGTCAAGGCGGTCCTGATGCTGGCCGGGACGATCGCGCTGACCGTGCTGGTCCTCATGCGGTTCCACGGGGACATCAACCAGCTGCTGCTGACGGCCGCCGAGCGCAGTGGGCACGGCCAGGCGTTCCTGGCTCCGGGGCTCAAGTACGGCGGTGACTGGACCGCGCGGATGGACTTCATCAGCCTGGGCCTGGCACTGGTGCTGGGCACGGCTGGCCTGCCGCACATCCTGTCCCGCTTCTACACGGTCCCGACGGCACGTGCCGCCCGGCGCTCCACCGTGTGGTCGATCGGGCTCATCGGCGGCTTCTACCTGATGACCATCGTCCTCGGCTTCGGGGCGACCGCCGTGGTCGGCGCCGACGCCCTGCGCGCGTCCAACGCGGCCGGGAACACGGCGATCCCGCTGCTGGCGCTCGACCTGGGCGGTGGCGCCTCCTCCACCGGCGGCACCGTGCTGTTCGCGGTCGTGGCCGCCGTCGCCTTCGCCACGATCCTCGCGGTGGTCGCCGGGATCACCCTCGCCTCCTCGGCGTCCGTGGCCCACGACCTGTACGCGTCGATCCGGCGTACGCCCACCACCCCGCGCACCGAGGTGGCGGTGGCGCGGGTCGCGGCGGCCGCCATCGGCGTCGTCGCGATCGCGCTCGGACTGCTGGCCCGCGATCTCAACGTGGCCTTCCTGGTCGGCCTGGCCTTCGCGGTGGCCGCGTCGGCGAACCTCCCGACCCTGCTGTACTCGCTGTTCTGGCGGAACTTCACCACCCGCGGCGCGGTCTGGTCCGTGTACGGCGGGCTGATCCCCGCGGTGGTCCTGGTGCTGCTCTCGCCGGTGGTGTCGGGGAGCCCCGCCTCGCTGTTCCCCGGCGTCGACTTCCAGTACTTCCCGCTCCAGAACCCGGGCATCGTCTCCATCCCGCTCGGTTTCGTCTCGGGCTGGCTGGGCACGGTCACCTCCGACGAGGTGCCGGACGAGGCCAAGTTCGCCGAGACCGAGGTGCGTTCGCTGACCGGCGCCGGAGCCGTGTGAGGCGGCGCCTGGGTGGCGTCACCCCGTCACAGGGGTCAGGGCGTCACCCAGGCGTACCGGTGCTCGGGCCGCCCGGTGTCCCCGTACCGGAGGGACAGCCGCAGGCGGCCCGCCTGTTCCAGATGACGCAGATAGCGCTGGGCCGTGGAGCGGCTCAGCCCCGTGCGGGACGCCACCTCGTGCGCGGACAGCGGTTGGTCGGCGCCGTGCAGGACACCGCAGATCAGGTCCGAGGTCGGCTCCGAGTGGCCGCTGGGCAGCCCGGGGACCGAGGGCGCGGACGCCGTACGCAGCGCCCCGAAGATCCGGTCGACCTGCTCCTGGCCCGTCACCCCGCCTCCGCCGACCCGGTCGACGGTGCGGCGCAGGGCGGCGTAGGAGTCGAGGCGGCCGCGCAGCGCGTTGAAGGTGAAGGGCTTCACCAGGTAGTGCAGGGCGCCGAGCCGCATCGCCTGCTGCACGGTCGCCACATCACCGGCCGCCGTGATCATGATGACGTCGGTGCCGTGCCCCTGCTGGCGCATGTGGTGGACGAGTTCGAGGCCGGTCCGGTCCGGCAGGTAGTGGTCCAGCAGCACCAGGTCGACGGCACCGCGTTCGACGGCGGCCAGCGCCTGGGCGGCACTGTGGGCGCGGGCGGCCACCCGGAATCCGGGAACCTTCCCCACGTACCTGGCGTTGATCTCGGCGACACGGAAATCGTCGTCCACGACCAGCACGTCAATCATCGGGCCTCTCCTCCAAGGCCGGCGAGCTCGCGGGCCTGTCTTCGGTGAGACAGGTGTGAAGCCCGTGTTTCGGCTCCGCAGTTGTAGCGCGAGCAAAACGAGCACAACAGGTTCCTGCGAGCAAAAGATGGGGTTGCGCGCACAAGACTGCTGCCCGGGCGGCGCCGCGCCTACCGTCCCGGGGCATGAGCGCAGACACCAGCCCCGCTATCGAGCTGAGGGGCGCGAGCAAGATTTTCAGGACCCCTTCCGGTGATCCGCACACCGCGGTGCGCGGCCTGGACCTCACCGTGGAGCGCGGCGAGTTCGTCGCCGTCGTCGGGCCGACCGGCTGCGGCAAGTCCACCACACTGACCCTGGTCAGCGGGCTGGAGGAGCCCAGCGAGGGCGAGGTGCTGGTGGCGGGGCAGCCTGTCGACGGGGTCGGCGACCGGGTGGGCTTCGTGTTCCAGCAGGACGCCACCTTCCCCTGGCGCACGGTGCTGTCCAACGTGATGGCCGGTCCCCGCTTCCGGGGCGTGCCGAAGGCGGAGGCGAAGCAGAAGGCCCGCGAGTGGCTGGCCCGCGTCGGGCTCGCCGCGTTCGAGGACCGCTACCCGCACCAGCTCTCCGGCGGCCAGCGCAAGCGCGTCGCCCTCGCCGCGACCTTCGTCAACGACCCCGAGATCCTGCTGATGGACGAGCCGTTCTCCGCGCTCGACGTGCAGACCCGGGCCCTGATGTCGGACGAACTGCTGGAGCTGTGGGAGGGGACCGGCGCCTCCGTCGTCTTCGTCACCCACGACCTGGAGGAGTCCATCGCGCTGGCCGACAAAGTCGTCGTGATGACCGCCGGGCCCGCGACCGTCAAGCAGGTGTTCACCATCGACCTGCCCCGGCCGCGCAAGGTGGAGTCGGTGCGGCTGGAGCCGAAGTTCATCGAGATCTACCGCGAGATCTGGGAGTCCCTCGGTGAAGAGGTCCGCATCACCCGTGAGCGAGGTGCCGCCGATGTCGCCTGAGACCGTCACCGCGCCGCCCGCCGGCACCGCCGCCACCCCCGGCCCGCAGGCTCCGGCCCGCTCGCGGGCGCAGGCCGCCCGCAGGCGCCGGGTGATCGTGATGGTGGCCCGTGTCCTGCTGCTGGTCGGCTTCCTCGGCCTGTGGGAGGCACTGTCCCGCACCGAGGTGATCGACCCGTTCAACTTCTCGATGCCGTCGGAGATCTGGGACCAGATCACGTCCTGGGTGCTGCACGGCACGGCACTCGGCTCCCTGGGCGAACAGATCTGGTACACGCTGTACGAGGCCCTGCTCGGCTGGGTCATCGGCGTCGTGGGCGGTGTCGTCCTCGGCATCGCGCTGGGCCGGATCGCCTTCCTCGCCGACCTCTTCGGCCCCTACATCAAGGTGCTGAACTCCATCCCGAGGATCGTGCTCGCCCCGATCTTCCTCATCTGGTTCGGCCTGGGCCCCGCCTCGAAGGTCGCCTCGGCCGTGGTCCTGGTGTTCTTCCCGGTGTTCTTCAACGCCTTCCAGGGCGCGCGGGAGGTCAACCGGGATCTGGTCGCCAACGCACGCGTCCTCGGCGCCACCGACCGCCAGGTCACGCTCCAGGTGGTCATCCCCTCGGCCACCTCCTGGATCTTCACCAGCCTGCACGTCAGCTTCGGCTTCGCGCTCATCGGCGCGATCGTGGGCGAGTACATCGGCGCCACCCGGGGCATCGGCCTGCTCGTCGCCCAGTCGCAGGGCACCCTGAACTCGGCGGGCGTCTACGCCGCGATGGTGATCCTCGCGGTCGTGGCGCTCCTCGCCGAGGGGCTGCTGACCTTCGCCGAGCGCCGTGTCTTCCGCTGGAAGTCCTCGAACTCCGAGCACTGAAGCCACCGCGCCTCGCGCACCGAACCTCCCGCACCCGCACAGCTCACAAGGACGTGACCCGTCATGCGCAAGCGCACCAGGATCGCCTCGCTCACCACCGCCTGTCTGCTCTCCCTCACCCCGCTCACGGCCTGCGCCAACGAGGTGGCGAGCCACGGCGGTTCGGGCGGTGACGGCAAGGGCACCAAGGTCAAGATCATGGTCGGTGGTCTCGACAAGGTCATCTACCTCCCCGCGATGCTCACCCAGCGGCTCGGCTACTTCGACGCCGAGGGCCTGGACGTCGAGCTGCTCACGGAGCCCGCCGGGGCCCAGGCGGAGACCGCGCTCGTCTCCGGCCAGGTGCAGGGCGCCGTCGGGTTCTACGATCACACCCTCGACCTCCAGGTGAAGGGCAAGTCGGTCGAGTCCGTCGTGCAGTTCTCGCGGGCGCCGGGCGAGGTGGAGGTGGTCTCCGCGAAGAAGACGGGTGACATCCACTCGCCCGCGGACTTCGAGGGGCGCAAGCTCGGTGTCACCGGGCTCGGTTCGTCGACCGACTTCCTCACCAAGTACCTCGCGGTCAAGCACGGCGTCCCCGTGAACCGCTTCAGCCCGGTCGCCGTGGGGGCCGGTCCGACGTTCATCGCCGCCCTGAAGAAGGGCTCCATCGACGCGGGCATGACCACCGACCCGACCGTGGCGACGATCCTGGCCAAGAAGGCCGGCCGCGTCCTGATCGACATGCGGACCCCCGAGGGCTCGCAGCAGGCGCTCGGCGGCCCGTACCCCTCGTCCAGCCTGTACATGAACACGGACTGGGTGAACGGGCACAAGGGCACCGTGCAGAAGCTGGCCGACGCGTTCGTGAAGACGCTCCGGTGGATGTCCACCCACAGCGCCGCGGAGATCGCCGCCAAGATGCCGGCCGACTACTCCCAGGGCGACAAGAAGCTCTACGCGGCGGCCATCAAGAGCACCCTGCCGATGTTCACCAAGGACGGCATCATGCCGGCGCGCGGCCCGGAGACCGTCGAGAAGGTCCTCAAGGCGTTCAGCCCCAACATCAAGAACGCCGACGTCGACCTCGACAAGACGTACACCACCGAGTTCGCGGAGAAGGCCGCCAAGTAGCCGCCCGGAGGCGCGGGGGTCCTAGTGCCCCCGCGCCTCCTCCGTTCCCGGGAGCACCGGATCGCCCAGCGCGTCGGGGAGCACCACCGTGAACTCGGCGCCGCCGCCCGCCGCCGCGCCCACCGAGGCCGAGCCGCCCTGGCGTTCGGCCAGGCGCCGCACCAGCGACAGGCCGATGCCGCGCTTGCCGTGCGCGGGCGGCTCCTTGGTGGACCAGCCCTCCGTGAACACCGACTCCCGCTGCTCCTCGGGCACGCCCGGACCGGTGTCCCGTACCCGGAGCACCACGGTCCGGCCCTCGGTGCGCAGTTCGGCCTCCACGCGCGCGTGCGGGGTGCCCGCGACCGCGTCGAGCGCGTTGTCCACGAGGTTGCCCACCACCGTGACCAGCCCGCGCGGGTCGACCAGCCGGTCCGGGAGCCAGGTCCGCTCCGACAGTCTGAGGGCCACCCCGCGTTCGGCGGCGACGGTCGCCTTGCCCACCAGCAGCGCGGCCAGCAGCGGGTCCTCGATCCGCTCGGTGACCTGCTCGGCCGTCGCCCGGTGCTCCCCGACCAGCTCCCCGATGAACTCCGCCGCGTCGGCGTACATCTCCAGCTCCAGCAGGCCGAGCAGGGTGTGCATCCGGTTGGCGTGCTCGTGGTCCTGGGCGCGCAGGGCGTCGATCAGGCCGTGCGTGGAGTCGAGTTCCCGGCCCAGCCGCTCCAGTTCGGTGCGGTCGCGCAGGGTGGCCACCGCGCCGCCGTCCCCGGTGGGCATGCGGTTGGCGACCAGGACACGCGGACCGCGCACGGTCAGCAGATCGGTGCCGGTCACCCGCCCGGCCAGCACGTCGGTCGTACGGCCCGTGCCGAGCGCCTCGTCCGGCGACCTCCCGAGCGCCTCGTCCCCGATGCCGAGCAGCCGTCCCGCCTCGTCGTTGAGCAGCCGTATCCGGCCGCCCCGGTCCAGCGCGACCACGCCCTCCCGGATGCCGTGCAGCATCGCCTCGCGCTCCGCGAGCAGCGCCGAGATGTCGGAGAAGGCCAGGTCACGGGTCTGCCGGTGCACCCGCCGGGAGATCAGCCAGGCGGCCAGCGCCCCCACGGCCAGCGCGCCCCCGGCGTACGCGAGCAGGCCGGGTATGGCGCCGAACAGCCCGGCCCGCACGCTGTCGTACGCGATGCCCACCGAGACCGCGCCGACGATCCGGTGCCCGGCGTCGTACAGCGGCACCTTGCCCCGCGCGGAGCGGCCCAGGGTGCCCCGGTCGATCTCCATCACCTGGCGGCCGGCCAGCGCACGGCTGGGGTCGGTGGAGACGCGGCGGCCGATCTCCGCGGCGGTGGGGTGGGACCAGCGCGTCCCGCGCGCGTCCATCACCACGATGTACTCGGCGTGTGTGGCCCGTCTGATCCGCTCGGCCTCCCGCTGCACCGGCCCGTCCCCGGTGGGCGGGGTGCGCAGGACGCCCTCGGCGATCGCCGGGTCCTGCGCGGTGGTCTGCGCGATGACCAGCGCGCGGCGCATCGCCTCCTCGTCGAGCCGGCCGCTGAGCGGTGCGAGGAAGAGCCCGGTCGCCAGGACCGCGACCCCCGCCGCGATCGTCACCTGGGTGAGCAGGATCTGCGCGAACGCCCGCCTGGGCAGACCGAGTCGCGGACGGCGGACCGGGGGAGTGGGAGACATGCGCAGACGGTACGCGTCCTGTCGGCCGAGGCGGCGGTCAGCCCGCCAGAGCAGCCGCGTGCAGGGCCTCCACGCCCACCACGTCCATCCGCGCGGGGGTGCCCAGCACCTCCACCCCGCAGCTCTCCGGGCGCGGCGGTAGCGCGGCGGTCTGGGCCACGGTCACCCGCCAGCCCCGGCCGTCGGCATGAGCGACGGTGACCTCCCAGCGGGGCGCGGCCCCCTCGGTCCGTACGACGTGCAGGGCGTCCGCCGCGTACTCGGCGTACGCCGTCCGTACGGCCAGCTCGGCGGCCTGGCCCGGGCGGTCCCAGGCGGAACGGCCACGGCAGTCCTCCAGCAGGACCTGTCCGTCCTGGGCGCGGTGCAGGGCCTCCTTGACCGTGTGCGCCTCGGCGCGGGCGTACGCGTAGCCGTGCGGCAGCACGAGCACCGTGGGGGCGAAGCGATGACCACCCAGATGGGTGACCTCCCAGACGCCCTGCACGTCCGACGCGGTCAGTTCGGCGGCGAGCGGGCGGCCCAGCAGGGCGCAGCAGCGGTCGCGCTTGCCGTTGGTGCACACGAGCGCCAGCGGGTCGCCGGTGTGCGGCCGCCCGCCGAGCACCGACGCGAAGGACCGGGGGTCGCCGGCGCCCAGCGCGGCGAAGTCCAGGCCGAGCAAACGCTGTGGCTCAAGGGTGGTGGTGCCGTACAGCCACACGTTTCCGGGAACCGTGTGGGCGACGTACACCTGCCGTACGGGCGCGGTGCCCGGGTCGGCGTGCCTGCCGGGGCGCCGGATCAGCGCCACCCGTACCCCGGTGTCCGCGGCCGCCGCCTCCAGGGCGCGGCCCAGCGCGGGGTCCAGATGGCTCGCGGTCAGCGCTTTGGCGCCCCAGGGGCCCGGCTGTTCCAGCAGCAGCCACGTCGTCGCCGTGGCCGCCGTGCCGGAAACGGGCTCGTCGAGGTTCCGGGAGACGGTCGCACACCTACTCACGAAGGTGAGCCTAACCTGAGCCGGAGGCGGGTCGCTCCCCGGCCCGCGCGCGGCCGTGGGCCGGCCGTGAACTCGTATCCTGGCCCGGTCCCAGTCCGGCCGCCGGGAAAGGTGCCCCTCGTTGGCGAACAGTCGTGGTCCGCAGATTCCCGTCGTCGTGCTGGCCGGGTTCCTGGGGTCCGGGAAGACCACGTTGCTCAATCATCTGCTGCACCGCAGCGGGGGCAGCCGGATCGGCGCCGTCGTCAACGACTTCGGGTCCATCGAGATCGACGCGATGGCCGTCGCGGGCGCGCTCGGGGACTCGACCGTCTCGCTCGGCAACGGCTGCCTGTGCTGCGCGGTCGACGCGAGTGAGCTCGACACCTATCTGGCCAGGCTCGCCGCCCCGGGCGCCGGGATCGACGTCATCGTCATCGAGGCCAGCGGGCTCGCCGAGCCGCAGGAACTGGTGCGGATGGTGCTGGCGAGCGAGCAGCCGGAGATCGTCTACGGGGGCCTCGTCGAGGTCGTGGACGCCGCCGAGTTCGACGAGACCCGCGCCCGGCACCCCGAGATCGACCGGCACCTCGCCCTCGCCGACGTCGTCGTGGTCAACAAGCTCGACCGGGCGCCGGACGCCGACCGCGTCCTCGCCCTGGTCAGCACGCTCACCGACGGCGCGGCCGTGCTGCCCGCCACCTACGGCCGCATCGACCCGGAGTTCCTCTTCGACTGCCGCCCCAGCGAGGAGCGCGTCGGCCAGCTGTCCTTCGACGACCTGCACGGCCACGGGGAGCACGAGGAGCACTCCGGGCATCTGCACTCCGGCTACGACACCCTGTCCTCCGTCTCCGACGTGCCCATGGACCCCCGCGCCCTGATGGGCTTCCTGGACAGCAGGCCAGAGGGGCTGTACCGGATCAAGGGGTACGTGGACTTCGGCGCCCACGACCCGGGCAACCGGTACGCCGTGCACGCGGTGGGCCGCTTCCTGCGCTTCCGGCCGGAGCCCTGGCCGCCCGGCGCCGAGCGCCTCACCCAGCTCGTCCTGATCGGCGCCGGCATCGACGCGGACGCCCTCGCCAAGGAGCTGGACGCCTGCCGTAGCGGTCAGGGCGACGGCGCCGCGACCGACGAGCAGGCCATGTGGGGCGTCCTGCGCTACGTGCCGGGCTCCGAGGAAGAGCCCGGCACACCGTAGAGACCGCTACAACCCGAACCCGCTAGAGCACCGGCCCCGCCACCACCGACACCGTCTTCTGCAGCGAGGTGCCCGAGCCGTCCCGGCGCGGGTCCAGCTCCGGCAGCTCGACCGGCAGACCGGTCTTCTGCGCCGCCCGGGCCGGGACGGGGCCCGCCCAGGCCAGGGCCAGGCAGTCCTCGCCCTTCAGGAAGCGCTGGCAGCGCACACCGCCGGTGGCCCGGCCCTTGCGCGGATACTGGTCGAACGGGGTCAGCTTGGCCGTGGTCTGCACCGAGTCGTCCAGCGTGCCGCGCGAGCCCGCCACCGTGAACACCACCGCGTCGGCGGCCGGATCGACCGCCGTGAACGAGATCACCTTCGCGCCCTCGCCGAGCTTGATGCCCGCCACTCCGCCCGCCGGGCGGCCCTGCTGGCGCACCTGGCCCGCCTGGTAGCGCAGCAGCTGGGCGTCGTCGGTGATGAACACCAGGTCCTCCTCGCCGGTGCGCAGTTCCACCGCGCCGACGATCCGGTCGCCCTCCTTGAGGGTGATGACCTCCAACTCGTCCTTGTTGGACGGGTAGTCGGGCAGCACGCGCTTGACCACGCCCTGTTCGGTACCGATCGCCAGGCCGGGCGAGGACTCGTCCAGTGTGGTCAGGCAGACCACCGTCTCGTCGTCCTCCAGGGACACGAACTCCGCCAGCGGTGCCCCTCCGGAGAGGTTGGGCGCGCTCGCGGTGTCCGGCAGCTGGGGCAGGTCGACCACGTTGACGCGCAGCAGCCGGCCGGCGGAGGTCACCGCGCCGATCTCGCCGCGCGCGGTCGCCGGGACCGAGGAGACGATCACGTCGTGCTTGACCCGCCCGCCGTCCTGCGGCATCGGCTCGCCCCCGCTCGTACGGGCCAGCAGGGCCGTCGAGGACAGCAGCACCCGGCACGGGTCGTCGGCGACCTGGAGCGGCACCGTGGCCACCTGGGAGGCCGCGGACTCCAGCAGGACAGTGCGCCGGTCGGAGCCGAACTGCTTGGCCACGGCGGCCAGTTCGGTCGAGACCAGCTTGCGCAGCTCCGCGTCCGACTCCAGGATGCGGGTCAGCTCCTCGATCTCCTTCTCCAGCCGGTCCTTCTCCGCCTCCAGCTCGATCCGGTCGTACTTGGTGAGGCGGCGCAGCGGGGTGTCGAGGATGTACTGCGTCTGGATGTCGCTCAGGCCGTAGCGCTCCATCAGGCGCTCCTTGGCCTGCGCGGAGTTCTCGCTGGACCGGATGACCCGGATGACCTCGTCGATGTCGACCAGCGCGGTCAGCAGGCCCTCGACCAGGTGGAGCCGGTCGCGGCGCTTGGTCCGGCGGAACTCGCTGCGCCGGCGCACGACCTCGAAGCGGTGGTCGAGGTAGACCTCCAGCAGCTCCTTCAGGCCCAGCGTGAGCGGCTGGCCGTCCACCAGCGCCACGTTGTTGATTCCGAAGGACTCCTCCATGGGCGTCAGCTTGTAGAGCTGCTCCAGGATCGCCTCGGGCACGAAGCCGTTCTTGATCTCGATGACCAGGCGCAGGCCGTGCTCGCGGTCGGTGAGGTCCTTGACGTCCGCGATGCCCTGGACCTTCTTCGCGTTGACCAGGTCCTTGATCTTCGCGATGACCTTCTCCGGGCCGACCGCGAAGGGCAGTTCGGTGACGACCAGGCCCTTGCGGCGGGCGGTCACCGCCTCGATGGCGACCGTGGCGCGCATCTTGAAGGAGCCCCGGCCGTTCGCGTACGCGTCCCGGATGCCGTCCAGGCCGACGATGCGGCCGCCGGTGGGCAGGTCGGGGCCCGGGACGTGCCGCATCAGGGCGTCCAGGTCCGCGTTCGGGTGCTTGATCAGGTGGCGGGCGGCCGCGATGACCTCGCGCAGGTTGTGCGGCGGCATGTTCGTCGCCATGCCGACCGCGATGCCGGAGGAGCCGTTGACCAGCAGGTTCGGGAACGCGGCGGGCAGCGCGACCGGTTCCTTCTCCTGGCCGTCGTAGTTCGGCGCGAAGTCGACGGTGTCCTCGTCGATGGACTCCGTCATCAGGCTCGCGGCCGCGGCCATCCGGCACTCGGTGTACCGCATCGCGGCCGGCGGGTCGTCGTTGCCCAGCGAGCCGAAGTTGCCGTGTCCGTCGACCAGCGGCACGCGCATCGAGAAGGGCTGCGCCATGCGCACCAGCGCGTCGTAGATGGACGCGTCGCCGTGCGGGTGGAGCTTGCCCATGACCTCGCCGACCACGCGCGCGCACTTCACGTAGGCGCGCTCGGGGCGCAGGCCCATCTCGTTCATCTGGTAGACGATGCGGCGGTGCACCGGCTTCAGGCCGTCACGGGCGTCCGGCAGGGCGCGCGAGTAGATGACCGAGTACGCGTATTCGAGGTAGGAGCCACGCATCTCGTCCACGACGTCGATGTCGAGGATCTTCTCCTCGTACGCGTCGTCGGGCGGCGGGGTCTTCGTGCTGCGGCGGGCCATCGCTGCCGGCTCCTTGCTCAAGATCGGGACGGATCGGACGCGGACCATTGTGGACCGGGGCACTGACAACACGGGCCGCGACCCGTGTCCGCGCGGGTCCGCCCCGTGCTCGGCGGCCATGCGTTCCGCCGCCGTACGCCGGCCGGGGACCGCGCTCGCCATGAGCACGCCTGACGCAGGCTAGTCGATCCGCTGTGGGCGTACGTCGGCCGGGAACTCCGCCGGGCCCTCGCACGCTTTGCATACAGTGGCAGGAACGGCAGGAAAACAGCGGTTTCTTTCGACCGCCTCCGCTTGCGAAGGGACGTACATGCCCATGGGTCACACGACCACCGCCCAGGCAGGCTCCGGGGGCCTGACAGCGACCGAGCACCGCCTGGCCAACGGTCTGCGCGTGGTGCTCTCCGAGGACCACCTGACCCCGGTGGCCGCGGTATGCCTCTGGTACGACGTCGGCTCCCGGCACGAGGTCGCGGGCCGCACCGGTCTCGCGCACCTCTTCGAGCACCTGATGTTCCAGGGCTCCGGGCAGGTCAAGGGCAACGGCCACTTCGAGCTGGTCCAGGGCGCCGGCGGCTCGCTGAACGGCACCACCAGCTTCGAACGCACCAACTACTTCGAGACGATGCCCGCCCACCAGCTCGAACTCGCCCTGTGGCTCGAGGCCGACCGCATGGGCTCCCTGCTGGCCGCGCTGGACGACGAGTCGATGGAGAACCAGCGCGACGTCGTCAAGAACGAGCGCCGCCAGCGCTACGACAACGTCCCCTACGGCACCGCCTTCGAGAAGCTGACCGCCATGGTCTACCCCGAGGGCCACCCCTACCACCACACCCCGATCGGCTCCATGGCCGACCTGGACGCGGCCACGCTGGAGGACGCCCGCGCGTTCTTCCGCACCTACTACGCGCCCAACAACGCGGTGCTCTCCGTGGTCGGCGACATCGACCCCGAGCAGACGCTGGCCTGGATCGAGAAGTACTTCGGCTCCATCCCCGGCCACGACGGCAAGTCCGCCCCGCGCGACGGCTCGCTGCCCGAGGTCATCGGCGACGAACTGCGCGAGGTCGTCGTCGAGGAGGTCCCGGCGCGCGCCCTGATGGCCGCCTACCGGCTCCCGGAGGACGGCACGCGCGCGTCCGACGCGGCCGACCTCGCCCTCACCGTCCTCGGCGGCGGCGAGTCCTCCCGCATCTACAACCGCCTGGTGCGCCGCGACCGTACGGCCGTCGCCGCCGGCTTCGGGCTGCTCCGCCTCGCCGGCGCGCCCTCGCTCGGCTGGCTGGACGTGAAGACCTCCGGCGACGTCGAGGTCCCGGTCATCGAGGCCGCCATCGACGAGGAGCTGGCCCGCTTCGCCGAGGAGGGCCCCACCCCCGAGGAGATGGAGCGCGCGCAGGCCCAGTTGGAGCGCGAGTGGCTGGACCGGCTCGGCACGGTCGCGGGCCGCGCCGACGAACTGTGCCGGTACGCCGTCCTGTTCGGCGACCCGCAGCTCGCCCTGACCGCGGTGCAGCGCGTCCTGGAGGTGACCCCGGAGGAGGTCCGCGAGGTCGCGGCGGCCCGCCTGCGCCCGGACAACCGCGC
The DNA here is from genome assembly GCF_040645115.1 of Streptomyces sp. NPDC046860. Lineage (NCBI taxonomy): Bacteria > Bacillati > Actinomycetota > Actinomycetes > Kitasatosporales > Streptomycetaceae > Streptomyces > Streptomyces sp. NPDC046860. The sequence goes on from NZ_JBEYXQ010000008.1 coordinate 109,982, forward strand.
GGTGCTCGTCTACGAACCCAAGTCCCCGGAGGCGGTCGAGGACATCGACCTGCCCGACGACCCGGAGCACGAGGCCACCGTAGAGGCCGGCAACGACGACGAGGAGACGGCCAAGTGACCGAGCTCGCCCCCATGGAGTTCCACCCCCAGCCGCAGGCGGGCGAGGCCAAGCCGTGGGCCTTCCCGGCCCCCGAGCGCGCCACGCTGGACAACGGCCTGACCGTGCTGCGCTGCCACCGCCCCGGCCAGCAGGTCGTCGCCGTCGAGGTCCTGCTCGACGCCCCGCTGGACGCCGAACCGGCCGGTCTCGACGGCGTCGCCACCCTCATGGCGCGCGCCTTCTCCGAGGGCACCGACAAGGACTCCGCCGAGGAGTTCGCCGCCGAGCTGGAGCGCGCCGGCGCCACGCTGGACGCGCACGCCGACCACCCCGGCGTCCGGCTCAGCCTGGAGGTGCCCGCCTCCCGCCTGGAGAAGGGCCTCAACCTGCTCGCGGACGCCCTGCGCGCCCCCGCCTTCGCGGAGAGCGAGATCGAGCGCCTGGTCCGCAACCGCCTGGACGAGATCCCGCACGAGCTGGCCAGCCCGGCCCGGCGCGCGGCCAAGGAGCTGGCCAAGGAGCTGTTCCCGGCCTCCGCGCGCATGTCCCGGCCGCGCCAGGGCACCGAGGAGACCGTCGAGAAGATCGACGCCGCCGCCGTGCGCGGCTTCTACGACCGCCACGTGCGGCCCGCCACCGCCACCGCGGTCGTCGTCGGCGACCTCACCGGCATCGACCTCGACGCGCTGCTCGCCGACACCCTGGGCGCCTGGACCGGCACGCCCGGCCAGGCCCGCCCCGTGCCGCCGGTGACCGCCGACGACACCGGCCGTGTGGTCATCGTGGACCGGCCCGGCGCCGTGCAGACCCAGCTGCTGATCGGCCGGATCGGCTCCGACCGGCACGACCGGGTGTGGCCCGCCCAGGTGCTCGGCACGTACTGCCTCGGCGGCACCCTCACCTCCCGCCTGGACCGCGTCCTGCGCGAGGAGAAGGGGTACACCTACGGCGTGCGCTCCTTCGGGCAGGTGCTGCGCTCCGCGCCCGACGGCACCGGCGCCTCGATGCTCGCCATCAGCGGCTCCGTGGACACCCCCAACACCGGCCCCGCGCTCGCGGACCTGTGGACGGTGCTGCACACCCTGGCCGCCGAGGGCCTCACCGACGCCGAGCGGGACGTGGCGGTGCAGAACCTCGTCGGCGTGGCGCCGCTGAAGTACGAGACGGCCGCGGCCGTCGCCGGCACGCTGGCCGACCAGGTCGAGCAGCACCTGCCGGACGACTTCCAGGCGGAGCTGTACCGCACGCTCGCCGCCACCGGCACCGTGGAGGCCACGGCCGCCGTGGTCAACGCCTTCCCGGCCGACCGGCTGGTCACGGTCCTGGTCGGCGACGCCGCCCGGATCAAGGAGCCCGTCGAGGCGCTCGGCATCGGCGAGGTCAAGGTGGTCTCCGCCGAGTAGCGCGAGATGCCGCACGCGTGTGGGCCCTGACGGCGCATGAGCCGTCGGGGCCCACACGCGTGTTCGGGACTCTCCTCGAACACCGGTCGGCAAATGTCCGGATTGGGACGGAGGTCACCGCTCTGGCATGTGGGATGCGCTACAAAAGCCCGGACTCGTTTGAAGATCCGCTCCGGTCCCCTTTAGCTTCTTCCGGGCTGTTCGTCAGGCAGTGCGCCGCGTCCGCGGCACCGGACAGCCATCGCCGAGTCCCCCGCAGGGGGAGCCGGGGACCCACCGCAGTCCCTGGGGTGAATCGGACGCCCGCGCGTGAAGCGAGGGCGGCCGTAGGAGACCTTCCTGCTCCGAACCCGTCAGCTAACCCGGTAGGCGAGAAGGAAGGAAAGGACCAGCCAGCTCATGGCGTTCATGTGCGCCGCCGGGAAGCACCGCAAGCCCGGCCGGGTCAAGCGCACCACCGCTGCCGCGGCCGGTGTGGCGGCCCTCACCACCGGTGTCGTCGGCACCCTGGCGGCCTCCCCGGCACTCGCCGCGGACAACTCCGTCGAGGACTCCGGCCTCACCCCTGTCATCACCGTCAGCGACACCCTCGGCGACGAGATCGCCGCGCAGGCCACCGCCCAGAAGGCGGCCGCCGAGCGCAAGGCCGCCGAGGAGGCCGCGGAGCGCGCCGCCGCCGAGCGCGCCCGCGAGGCCAAGGAGCGCGCCGCCCGCAAGGCGGAGCGCGAGCGCCTCAACTCCTTCGTCATGCCGGTCACCGGCTCCTACGTCTCCACCGCCTACAAGTCCGGCGGCACCCTGTGGTCGTCGGGTTCGCACACCGGCATCGACTTCCACGCCGCCAGCGGCACGACGGTCCACGCGGCCGGTGCCGGGACCGTGGTCTCCACCGGGTGGGGCGGCGCGTACGGCAACGAGATCGTCATCAAGATGGCCGACGGCGTGTACACCCAGTACGGCCACCTGTCGTCCATCGGGGTGAGCGTGGGCCAGAAGGTCGTCCCCGGCCAGCGGATCGGCCTGTCCGGCGCGACCGGCAACGTCACCGGCCCGCACCTGCACTTCGAGGCCCGCACGAGCCCCGAGTACGGCTCCGACATCGACCCCGTCGCGTACCTCCGCAAGCACGGCGTGAACGTCTGACCCGAGTTCTCCGAAAGCCCCGGCCCCCAGGCCGGGGCTTTCGTCGTTTCCGGCACCCTTTCCCCGGGCCGGTGTCCAAAAAATAGCCATGGATTCCGGTCCGCCGTCGGAAATTCCGTCGCATTGCAATAGAGTCACGGAAGAAGCGCTGTCGTCGGCGTTGCACGGGGATTAAGGCGGAGGTGGGGCATGCGTATTCCGGCGCACTCGGTGTGCACGGCGATCCGGGACGACATCGTCGCCGGGGTCCACGAGCGCGGCAGCCGGCTCACCGAAGAGGTCCTCGCCCGCCGCTACGGCGTCTCCCGCGTCCCCGTCCGCGAGGCGCTGCGCACGCTGGAGGCGGAGGGCTTCGTCGTGACCCGTCGGCACGCGGGCGCCTGCGTGGCCGAGCCCAGTGAGCAGGAGGCCGCCGACCTGCTGGAGATGCGCCTGCTGCTGGAGCCCCTGGGGGCCGCGCGGGCCGCCCAGCGGCGCACCGAGGCCCATCTGAAGGTGCTGCGCGGCCTGGTCAGGCTGGGGCAGGAGCGGGCGCGGCTCGGGAACAGCGACGACCTGCGCGCACTGGACGGCTGGTTCCACGAGACGCTCGCCCAGGCGAGCGGCAGCCACGCGCTGACCTCGGCGCTCACCCAGCTCCGCCACAAGATCGCCTGGATGTACACCGTGGACGGCCCGGTCAGCCCGCCGGAGTCCTGGGCGGAGCACGGCGCCATCGCGGACGCGGTGGCGCGCGGTGACGGCGAGCGCGCGCGGGCGCTCACGGCGCTGCACACCGAGCGCGCGACCCTCGCGCACCGGCTGCGCACCACGGGCGGCGACCGCGCCCGGCACGCGCAACATGCTGTAAACACAGCGGGACTCCGGAATTAACACGGACGCTGTATACAAAGAGGGATATTCGCTTGCCGGGCAATTGTGCTGCCCTTTTCCGGTGCGCCGTGAATCACCGTGGGCGTGATTTTCGTGATGCCTGAATTCTTGGCCCGGAAAACGCGGAAGCCGCGCCGTCCCGAACGGGGCGACGCGGCTTCCGCCGAAGAACTGTCAGACCGTCTCGGGCAGCTCGTCCAGGCCCTCGGCGACCAGCTTGGCCAGGCGGTCCAGCGCGGCCTCCGCGCCGTCGGCGTCGGAGGCGAGGAGGATCTCCTCGCCACCCTGGGCGCCAAGGCCCAGGACGGCCAGCATCGAGCCGGCGTTGACGGGGGTGCCGCCGGACTTGGCGATCGTGACCGGGACGCCTGTGGCCGTGGCGGCTCGGACGAAGATGGAAGCGGGGCGGGCGTGGAGGCCCTCGGCCCAGCCGACGTTGACGCGGCGCTCAGCCATGTGATGCAGCCCTTCAGTCTCTCAGGTTGTCTAGACCAGTTTCCCACACCGGTGAACGTGTCCGGAGCGGCGTTCCGCCCCTTCCGGACCGGCCGTCGGACCGCGGCCTCGGCCCGACTTCCGTGTCCCGCGCACCGCCTCACGCCGTCCGTCGGCGCGAGCCGTACCCTGGGCCCCATGCAGACCCCGGCGGACCGGCAGGACCGGCACGAGTACCCCGCCCACTGGGAGGCGGACGTGGTGCTGCGCGACGGCGGGACCGCGCGCATCCGGCCCATCACCGCCGACGACGCCGACCGTCTCGTCAGCTTCTACGAGCAGGTGTCCGACGAGTCGAAGTACTACCGCTTCTTCGCGCCGTACCCCCGGCTCTCCGCCAAGGACGTGCACCGCTTCACGCACCACGACTTCGTGGACCGGGTGGGGCTCGCCGCCACCGTGGGCGGCGAGTTCATCGCCACCGTACGCTACGACCGCATCGGCGCCGACGGCATGGCGGCCTCCGCCCCCGCCGACGAGGCCGAGGTCGCCTTCCTGGTGCAGGACGCCCACCAGGGGCGGGGTGTCGCCTCCGCGCTGCTGGAGCACATCGCCGCCGTCGCCCGCGAACGCGGCATCCGCCGCTTCGCCGCCGAGGTGCTGCCCGCCAACAACAAGATGATCAAGGTGTTCACGGACGCCGGGTACACCCAGAAGCGCAGCTTCGAGGACGGCGTCGTCCGGCTGGAGTTCGGGCTCGAACCCACCGACCGCTCCATGGCCGTGCAGTTGGCGCGCGAGCAGCGAGCCGAGGCCCATTCCGTGCGGCGGCTGCTGGCCCCCGGCGCCGTCGCCGTCATCGGCGTCGGCCGGGCACCCGGCGGCGTCGGACGCAGCGTCCTCGGCAACATCGGGAGCGGCGGGTACGCGGGCCCGCTGTACGCCGTCAACAACGCCTTCCCGGCGGACCTCCACGAGGTCGACGGGGTCCCCGCCCACCGCTCGGTCCGCGAGATCGAGGGCCCGGTGGACGTGGCCGTGGTCGCCGTACCGGCCGCGGCGGTGCCCGGTGTGGTCGCCGAGTGCGGTGAACACGGCGTGCAGGGACTCGTCGTGCTGTCCGCCGGATACGCCGAGAGCGGCCCCGAGGGACGGGAACGGCAGCGGGCCCTGGTACGGCAGGCCCGCGCCTACGGCATGCGGATCATCGGCCCGAACGCCTTCGGCGTCATCAACACCGCCGAGGACGTGCGGCTCAACGCCTCGCTCGCCCCCGAGATGCCCCGGCCGGGCCGCATCGGGATGTTCGCCCAGTCCGGCGCCATCGGCATAGCCCTCCTCTCCCGGCTGCACCGGCGCGGGGGAGGGGTCACCGGGGTCACCGGCATCTCCACCTTCGTCTCCTCCGGCAACCGAGCCGACGTCTCCGGCAACGACCTCCTGCAGTACTGGTTCGACGACCCCGACACCGACGTCGTCCTCATGTACCTGGAGTCCATCGGCAACCCCCGCAAGTTCACCCGGCTCGCCCGGCGCACCGCCGCCGCCAAGCCGCTCGTCGTGGTGCAGGGCGCGGGCTCCGCACCGCAGGGCCACGCGGTCCGGGCCACCCAGCTCCCGCACGCCACCGTGTCCGCGCTGCTGCGGCAGGCCGGGGTGATCCGCGTGGACACCATCACCGAACTGGTCGACGCCGGGCTGCTGCTGGCCCGCCAGCCCCTCCCGGCCGGCCCGCGCGTCACCATCCTCGGCAACTCCGAGTCCCTCGGCATCCTCACCTATGACCGCTGCCTCGCGGAGGGGCTGCGGCCCTCCCGCCCGCTGGACCTGACCACCGGCGCCACCGCCGCCGACTTCCACCGGGCCCTCGCCCACGCCCTCGCCGACGACACCTGCGACGCCGTCGTGGTCACCGCCATCCCCGCCATCGGGGAGGGCTCCCCGGACGACGCAGAGCTGGCCGAGGCGCTGCGCTCGGCGGCCGCCGCCGTGCCGGGCAAGCCGGTGCTGGTCGTCCATGTCGAGCTGGGCGGCCTGGCCGAGGCCCTGTCCGCCGCCACCAGCACCCACCCGCACGCGGGCACGCCCGTACTGCCGCCCGTACCGGTGCCGGACGACGCCCCCGAGGAGGACGCCCCGCGCCTGATCCCGGCCTACCCCGCCGCCGAGCGCGCCGTCCGCGCGCTGGCCGAGGCCGTCCGGTACGGGCAGTGGCGCCGGGAGGCCGCCGAGCCCGGCAAGGTGCCCGAGTACGACGACGTCGACGAGCGCAAGGCCGCCGAGATCATCGCCGGGCTGCTGGAGCGCGGCGAAGGGCTGGCCGTCGGCCCCGAGGACACCCGCGAGCTGCTCGCCACGTACGGCATCCACGTCCGCCCGGCGCTCCCCGCGCCCACCCCGGACGCCGCCGCCTCCGCGGCCCGCTGCCTCGGCTACCCGGTCGCCCTCAAGGCCACCGCACCCCACCTGCGGCACCGCGCCGACCTCGGCGGGGTCCGGCTCGACCTCGCCGACGAGGAGCAACTGCGGCGGGCGTACGCCGAATTGACCGAGCTGTTCGGGCCGCCCGGGCAACTGCGCCCGGTGGTGCAGGCCATGGCACCCAGGGGCGTGGACACCGTCGTACGGTCGGTCATCGACCCGGCGGCCGGTGCCGTGCTGTCCTTCGGGCTGGCCGGGGCCGCCTCCCAGCTCCTCGGTGACATGGCGCACCGGCTGGTCCCCGTCACCGACCGCGACGCCACCTCCCTGATCCGCTCCATCCGCACCGCCCCCCTCCTCTTCGGCTGGCGCGGCTCCACCCCCGTGGACACCCCCGCGCTGGAGGAGCTGCTGCTGCGGGTCTCCCGCCTGGTCGACGACCACCCCGAGGTGGTGGCCATCACCCTGGAACCGGTCGTCGTCGCCCAGCACGGCCTCACCGTCCTCGACGCCACGATCCGCCTGGCACCCCCACCGGCCCGCAACGACCTGGGACCACGCACGCTGCCGACGTACTGAGCAGCTACCGCTGTGCCGGACGGAGAGGTTTTGCTGTACGGGGTGTCGTACCCCTGCGAGCGGCCGTACAACTCCATACAGCGGTGCTGTGCGGTTCACCTCCTGATCGGGGTGGCACCGCCTCCGGTCCATCCCGCGGCACCGCGCCGAGGGCGCCGCCGGTCCCTCCGACTGGCCCGGAGTGCCCCCGCCCACGGATTAGGATGGACGCCATGGCCAAGACCAGTACGACGACCCAGGGGCTCCGCGCGGCGATCGAGCGCAGCGGCTACTACCCGGCCCTCGTGGCCGAGGCGGTGGAGGCCGCTGTCGGCGGCGAGCCCGTCTCGTCGTACCTGGTCCACCAGGAGACCACGTTCGACCAGAACGAGGTCCGCCGCCATGTCACCGTCCTGGTCCTCACCGCCAACCGCTTCATCGTCAGCCACACCGACGAGCAGGCCGCCGACGGCACCTCCCCGACGCCGTACGCCACCACGTCGACCGAGTCCGTGAAGATCGGCCGGATCTCCTCCGTCGTGGTCAGCCGGGTGGTGGCCAACCCCGAGCAGTACACGCCGGGCACGCTGCCCCGCGAGGTCGTCCTGACCATCGGCTGGGGCGCGGTCAGCCGCCTCGACCTGGAGCCCGCCGCCTGCGGCGACCCGAACTGCGAGGCCGACCACGGCTACACCGGCAGCTCCACCGCCGACGACCTCAGCCTGCGCGTGAGCGAGGCCGGGGACGGCCCGGAGACCGTGCGCCAGGCGCTCGTCTTCGCCCAGGCCATCTCCGAGGCGACCGCGGACGTCACGCGCTGATGTCCCACCCCTCGCCCTGGGACGCCCTGGAGCCCCTCGCCCTGGACACCGCGCCGTTGCCCGAGTACGGCAGCGGCTCCCTCGCCGACCTGCTGCCCACCCTGGCCGCCGGTCTCGGCGTCCCCGGCATGACCCCGGCCATCACCGAGCTGACCCCGGCCGACCGGGTCTGCGTCTTCCTCGTCGACGGCCTCGGCTGGGACCTGCTGCGCGCCCACCCCGACGAGGCGCCGTTCCTGAACTCGCTGCTCGGCAGCTCGCGCGGCGGCACCGGCCGCCCGCTCACCGCCGGTTACCCGGCGACCACCGCGACCTCCCTCGGCTCCGTCGGCACCGGCCTGCCGCCCGGCGCGCACGGCCTGCCCGGCTACACCGTGCGCGACCCCGCGACCGGGCAGCTGATGAACCAGCTCCGCTGGCAGCCCTGGACCCCGCCGCGGGCCTGGCAGCCGTACCCGACCGTGTTCGAGCTGGCCGACCGGGCCGGTGTGCACACCGCGCAGGTGTCGGCGCCGCACTTCCAGAACACCCCGCTCACCCAGGTCGCGCTCAGCGGCGGCACCTTCGTCGGCAGCCTCGCCGGCGACGAGCGCATGGACCGCGCCGCCGCCCAGCTCGCCGCCGGGGACCGCTCGCTGGTCTACACGTACTACGCCGAACTCGACGGCGCCGGACACCGCTACGGCATCGGCTCCGACACCTGGCGCGGCCAGCTCATGTACGTCGACCGGCTCGCCCAGCGGCTGGCCGAGCAGCTCCCGCCGCGCAGCGCGCTCTACGTCACCGCCGACCACGGCATGGTCGACATCCCCTTCGACGAGGAGCACCGGATCGACTTCGACGAGGACTGGGAGCTGCGCGCCGGCGTCTCCCTCCTCGGCGGCGAAGGCCGTGCCCGGCACGTCTACGCGGTGCCCGGCGCCGCGAACGACGTGCTCACCTGCTGGCGCGAGGTCCTCGGCGACCGCTTCTGGATCGCCTCCCGCGACGAGGCCGTTCAGGCGGGCTGGTTCGGGCCGCACGTCGACGAGCGCGTGTACCCGAGGATCGGCGACGTCGTCGCGGCCGCCCACGACGACGTGCTGATCACGGCCTCCGAGCGGGAGCCCAAGGAGTCGCTGATGGTCGGCAACCACGGCTCGATGACCCCCGCCGAGCAGCACGTCCCCCTCCTCGAAGTCCGCTCCTGACCCTCCCCCCACCGTCAACTCGCCGAAAGGTGCTCAACCCCTCATGCCCGAGCTGGTGTTCTTCTCCGGAACCATGGACTGCGGGAAGTCGACCCTGGCTCTGCAGATCGAGCACAACCGCTCGGCGCGAGGACTCCAGGGCCTGATCTTCACGCGGGACGACCGGGCGGGCGAGGGCAAGCTGTCCTCCCGCCTCGGCCTGGTCACGGACGCCGTCGAGGCGATGCCGGGCATGGACCTGTACGGCCATGTCGTGGCCCTGATGTCGCGCGGCGGCAAGGTCGACTACGTGATCGTGGACGAGGCCCAGTTCCTCGGGCCCGAGCAGATCGACCAGCTGGCCCGCGTCGTGGACGACCTGGACCTCGACGTCTTCGCCTTCGGCATCACCACCGACTTCCGCACCAAGCTCTTCCCCGGCTCCCAGCGCCTGATCGAACTCGCGGACCGGATAGAGACGCTCCAGGTCGAGGCGATGTGCTGGTGCGGAGCCCGCGCCACCCACAACGCCCGCACGGTCGGCGGCGAGATGGTCGTGGAGGGCGAGCAGGTGGTGATCGGCGACGTGAACCGCCCCGCCACGGCCATCGGCTACGAGGTCCTGTGCCGCCGCCACCACCGCCGCCGGATGACCGCCGCCGCCACCCAGGCCGGCGCGCTGTCCCCGGACGTGCTGCCGGTGACCTCGGGCTGACTCACCTCCGGGGCCGGGGCAGCGTCCCGGGCCTGCGCACCACGCCGAGCCGGGCCCCGTGCGGGTCCGCCACCGTGGCCACCCTGCCGTACGGGGTGTCGTGGACCGGTTCCAGCAGGCGGCCACCGAGGTCCAGCACCTGCCGGACGGTGGTGTCGGTGTCCGTCACCTCGAAGTGGGGCATCCAGTGCGCGCCCAGGGCGCGCGGGAGGTCCGGGCCCATGCCGTGCAGCGCCACCACCGGGCGGCCGCCGCTGCGCAGGGTGATGTGGTCCGGCGCCGAGGGGGGCTCGGCCTCGTAGCCGAACACCCGCGCGTAGAACGTCGTCACGCGCACCGCCGACATGGTCCGCAGCTCGGTCCACGCGGGCAGACCCGGTCCGCCGCCGCGCGCCGGGGCCGGGTGCGCCCAGGCGGTGCAGAAACCGAAGACCGCTCCCAGCGGGTCGGCGGCGATGGCCACCCGGCCGTTCCCGCCCGCGTCCAGCGGGCCCACCGCGACCGTGCCGCCCGACATCCGTACCCGCTCGGCCGTGAGGTCCACGTCGTCCGAGGCGAGGTAGGGCGTCCAGGCCGCCGACAGGCCCGCGTCCGGCGGCAGTTGGCCGATGACCGCCACCTCCCGCCCGTGCAGCGACGCCCGCACCGGGCGGCCCAGCGGGCCGGCCCGGAACTCCCAGCCGAACAGGGTCCGGTAGAACTCCTCGGCGGCGGCCGCCGCCGGTGTCATCAGGCTCACCCAGCACGGCGTGCCGGGTGCGTGCGGCGCTCGTGGGTCTGCCGACTCCGGTGCCTCGGTCATCGATCACTCCCTCTCCGGTCCCTCATGGGGGCCGTGTCGCATCCGCTCGCCGCGGGCGGGGCCGGTAGCCGGCGCCCGCGTGCCCGTGCCGCCTCCGGTACGGGGTGACACGCGGTGGTGGCGGAAGGTCCGGTCGGCCGCCGTCCGCCCCGCGGGCGATGACCGGCGAGCGCCGCCGAACGCACACTGTGTGCCCGATACCGTACGCCGTGTGATCGGGTCCGTCCGGCCGAGCGGGACAGCCGTACCCGGGCGTGGCGGCCGGACCGTGCGCGAGGATGGCGTCATGACTGTCACCATCACCGCCTCCGAACTCGCCCGGGATCTGGCCGGACCGACCCCGCCGACGCTGCTGGACCTGCGCTGGCAGCTGAGCGCGCCGGGCGCCCCCGCCTTCGACGCCCGCCGCGCGTACGAGGCCGGACACCTTCCCGGCGCGGTCTTCGTCGACCTGAACAGGGAACTGGCGTCGGCTCCGGGCCCGCGCGGCCGTCACCCCCTGCCGGACATCGCGGAGTTCGGCGCCGCCATGCGCCGCGCGGGCGTGTCCGCGGGCACCCCGGTCGTCGTGTACGACGGCGGCCAGGGCTGGGCGGCCGCCCGGGCGTGGTGGCTGCTGCACGCGACGGGTCACCCGAACGTGAGGGTGCTCGACGGCGGGTTGACGGCGTGGGAGGGCCCGCTGTCCACCGAGGTGCCCGCCCCGGCCGAGGGCGACTTCGCGCCGCTGCCGGAGCCGGCCGGGGTGCTCGACGCCGACAGCGCGGCCGGACTCGCGGGCTCGGGCGTCCTGCTCGACGCCCGCGCGGGGGAGCGGTACCGGGGCGAGGTGGAACCCATCGACCGGGTCGGCGGGCACATCCCGGGCGCGCTGTCGGCGCCGACGGCGGAGAACGTGGGTCCCGACGGCCGCTTCCTGTCCGCCGCCGACCTGCGCGACCGCTTCAAGGCGCTGGGCGTCACCGGTGACGCGCCGGTCGGGGTCTACTGCGGCTCCGGCGTCTCCGCCGCCCACGAGGTGCTGGCACTGGCGGTCGCGGGCATCCCGGCCGCGCTGTACGTGGGTTCGTGGTCGGAGTGGTCGGCCGACCCCTCCCGCCCGGTCGCGGTGGGCCCGGACCCGCGCTGACGAGGTGAGGGGTGGAGCGCCTGCGCACTCCACCCCTCACCTCGCGGCTACTCCTGCTTCTTGCGCCGGGTGCCGAACACGATCTCGTCCCAGCTCGGCACCGCGGCCCGGCGGCCGGGGCGCACCCCGTCGGCCTCGGCCTGACGGTCCGTCGCGCCGGTCAGCCGGTCGCGGTGGCTGGAAACCGCGCGGGGCATGAGCACGTCCGCGTAGGCGGAACCGGCCGACGCCGCGGACGCCGGGGGCTCTTCCTCCATGACCTCCTCGGCCGCCTCCTCCTCGGGCTCCGGCGGCGGCTCGGGCACCACCAGATCGCCCCGGAAGCTCGGCACGGCCTCCAACAGGCTGGTCAGGGAGTCGCGTTCGCCCGCGCTCTCCTCGGCGGGCTCGGACGGCTGCGCGGGCAGACCCGGCCGCTCGCGATCACCCCGGTCGAGGGCGCGGTCCATGGTCCGGTCGCGCGGCAGCCGGGCGATGCGCGGGACGAACGGGAAGCTGGGCTCCGCCACCGCGAGGTCGTCGGACTCGCCGATCAGCGAGCGCGCCTCGTCGTCGACCGCCTGCACGAGCCGCCGGGGCGGGTCGTAGGTCCAGCTCGCCGAGTGCGGTTCACCCGCGACCAGATAGACGAGCAGCACTTCCCAGGTGCCGTCGTCGCGGCGCCAGGAGTCCCACTGCACGGTGTCCTTATCGGCGCCCCGCAGCAACAGCCGTTCCTGCACGGTCTCGCCGAGCAGGGGGCCGGAGTTCTCGCCGGGGCGGCGGACGGGGGTCTTGCGGGCACGCTCGGCCATGAAGGCGCGCTCGGCGAGCACGGGTCCCTCGAAGCGGCGGACGCGGTCGACCGGGATGCCGGCGAGCTGCGCGACCTCTTCCGCGGTGGCACCGGCTCTTATACGCGCCTGGATGTCCCGGGGGCGGAGGTGGCTCTCCACCTCGATCTCGATCTGGCCGAGCCGGGGGCGGTCGCCGCGGACGGCGGCGCGCAGCCGCTCGTCGATCGGAAGGGTGTACTCCGTCGCGTCGGCAGCCTTGAGCACCAGCCGTGTGCCGTCATTCGAGACGGCCACGACACGCAGTTCGGGCATGGGGACCTCCCGGATGGTGCCTGCCGACGTCACCTGCGTCGCTGCTTCCGCTAGTCGAGTGTGGCCTGCCCGAGCGCAACGTGCCACAACCTTGCCGAGTTCCCCGGCGTGTCGGGCGCGGGCCCGGCGCTGCCGTTATGGCACGGTTACCAGTTCGCAACGCTGAGTGACGAACTTCATCACCCTGTGCAACTTTCCCCCTCCTGGCGGCCCTGCGAGGCTCCGGACATCCCTATGGGACACCGGTGCCCAGGGCTCGCAACAGTACTCCATTCGGGCCATGCGCGTCGGTCGGCGCGCCACTCAACTTCAGCCGAGGGGTGCGACTTGGCCGCCCATGGGCGGGTTCCGCCGCGCACCAACGTGGCGAAGTTCACGCAATGCGGCCAAACGGAACTAATGCTCCGGTCCGCACGTCCCTCCCTCGTGCGACCGGCCGGCCCGCGGTGGTCGCGAGTCGAGTCGAGTACGGGAAAGGCAGGCAGGTTCCGGGTATGCGTGAAACGCCCGACGAGGGTCGAAAACGGTTCGACCTGAACGTCCCCCAGGTCGCGGGCAGTGCGCTCGCGGCGGTCGTGGCGGCCAAGATGGCCTCCTACTTCGGGGTGTACGGCACGATCCTGGGCGCCGGAGTGGTCAGCATCGTCGCCACCTGCGGCGGCTCTGTCTTCCAGCAGTTCTTCCGGCGTACGGGGGAGCAGCTCCGCGAGGCCAGGGACGTCCCGCGCCTTCGGACGGGAGCGGTCGCGGGTGTACCGGAGCCGGTGCCGGGCGAGTTCACCGAGGGCACGGTCTACCGGGCGAAGGTCAAGAGCTGGAAGCGCCCGCTGCTCGCCGCGGCCCTGGTCTTCGGCGTCACCATGGGCGGCATCACCGCCTACGAGGCCGCGTCCGGCAACACCTTCAGCGGCGGCTCGGGCACCACGGTCAGCGACGCCGTCGGCGGCCGGAGCTCCTCGCACCACCGCCGCGACGACGACCGCGCCCCCGACCCGGCCCCGTCCACGACACCCGCGCCCACCGAGGAGACCCCGTCCGGCGGCGGTGGCGCCACCACGCGGCCGACCGCGCCCGAGACCACCCGGACCCCGAGCGGCCGGCCGAGCACCACGCCCGGTCAGGACGGGACCGCGACTTCCGCCCCCACGCCCAGCGAGGGCGGGACGGAGACGGCGCCTACGTCCCCAGAACCCTCCGCAAGTAGTCGTTCTGGAACAGCCGTTCCGGATCCAGTCGGTTCCGCACTGCCGTGAACTCGGTGAAGCGCGGATACACCCCTTCGAGGTACTCCGCGTCGCGGGTGTGCACCTTGCCCCAGTGCGGCCGGCCCTCGTGCGCGGTGAACACGCGCTCGGCGGCGCTGAAGTAGGCCTGGTAAGGGGTGCCCCGGAACATGTGCACGGCGACGTACGCGCTGTCCCGGCCCGAGGCCGTGGACAGCGTGATGTCGTCGGCGGGCGCGGTGCGCACCTCGACCGGGAAGCTGACCCGCAGCCCGGACCGCTCTACCGCCGCCTTCAGTTCGCGCAGTGTGTCGGCCAGCGCCGCGCGGGGCACCGCGTACTCCATCTCCACGAACCGCACCCGGCGCGGCGAGGTGAACACCCGGTAGGGGATGTCGGTGTAGGACCGCGCCGACAGGGCCCGGCTGGAGATCCGGGCGAGGGCCGGGACGGAGACCGGGGCCGCGTGGCCCACCCACTGGGCGGCCTGGAAGACGCCGTTGGAGAGGAACTCGTCCTCGAACCAGCCGGCCGCCCGCCCCACCGGCCGTGCGGGGCCCGCGCTGCGGTTGTTGCGCTTGGTGTTGGTGCTCCCGGTGTGCGGGAACCAGTAGAACTCGAAGTGCTCGTTCTCCGCCCAGAGCTGGTCGAACTCGGCCAGCACCCGGTCGAGCGGCATCGGTTCCTCGCGGGCGGTGAGGAGGAACAGCGGCTCCACGGCCAGGGTCACCGCGGTGACGATCCCCAGCGCGCCGAGGCCGATCCGGGCGGCCGCGAACACCTCGGGGTTCCGCTCGGCGGAGCAGGTGAGCACCGAGCCGTCGGCGGTGACCAGTTCGAGCCCCCTGATCTGGGCGGCGATGGAACCGGACTCCCGGCCGGTGCCGTGCGTGCCGGTGCTGGTGGCGCCGGCGACGGTCTGCTCCATGATGTCGCCCATGTTGGTGAGCGACAGCCCCTCGCGCGCCAGCGCCGCGTTGAGCCGCTTCAGCGGGGTCCCTGCCTCGACCGTCACGGTCATGGCGGCGCGGTCGATGCCGCGGATGCCGGTCAGCAGGTCGGGGCGGATCAGCACCCCGTCCGTGGCCGCGACGGAGGTGAAGGAGTGCCCGGTGCCCACCGCCTTCACCCGCAGACCCCGTTCGGCGGCTCCGCGCACCTCGGCGGCCAGCTCCTCGACCGAGGCCGGAGACGCCTGCCGGGCGGGCCGGGCGGTCACGTTGCCGCCCCAGTTACGCCAGATTCCGTGCTTCGAGTTCGCCCTGCTGCTCAACGGTGCCTCCCCGCCCCGTGACCGGCCTGCGCAGCCGGCGGTACCCGAGGAAACCGACCACGACCGCGGCCGCCCCGGCGACCACCGGGACCCCGTACCCGGCGCGCGCGTCGGCCGCGTCGATCACCCAGCCCGCCGCGGCGGAGCCGAGCGCGACCCCGACCGCGAGGCCGGTGCCCACCCAGGTCATGCCCTCGGTGAGGTTCGCGCGAGGTACGTGCTTTTCGATGAGGGACATCGTCGTGATCATCGTCGGTGCGATGGACAGCCCCGCAACGAACAGTGCCACGGCCAGAAGCGCCAGGTTTCCGACCAGTAGGAGTGGGATCATACTCATGGCCATCGCGCTCACTCCCAGGAGCCACCGGCGCTGAGGCGGCCCGGAGAAGCGCATCAGGCCGAAGACCAGGCCCGCGAGGCACGATCCGGCGGCGTAGAGCGCGAGGACCACGCTGGCCGCGCCCTTGTGGCCGCGCTCGTCGGCGAAGGCGACGGTGACCACGTCGATGGCGCCGAAGATCGTGCCCGTGGCCACGAAGGTCGCCACCAGCACCTGGAGTCCGGGGGAGCGCAGCGCGCTGCCCGCGCCGTGGTGCTCGCGCGGGTGCGGCACCGGCTCGGTGGCCCGCTGGGCGGTCAGCCAGAACACGCCGACGGCCAGACAGCAGGCCGCGAGCAGCGGGCCCGCCTCCGGGAACCAGGCCGTGGACAGGCCGATGGAGACGATCGGTCCGAGGATGAAGCAGAGTTCGTCGACGACCGACTCGAAGGAGTAGGCGGTGTGCAGCCTGGGGTCGCCGGCGTACAGCGCGGCCCAGCGGGAACGGATCATCGCGCCCAGGCTGGGCACCGCGCCGACCCCGGCGGCGAAGGCGAACAGTGTCCAGTCCGGCCAGCCGAAGTGCGCGGCCAGCAGCAGCCCGGCGCCCGCGGCGAGCGCCACCAGGGTCGCGGGGCGCAGCACCCGGCGCTGGCCGTGCCGGTCCACCAGCCGGGAGATCTGCGGCCCGAGCACGGCGGCGGAGAGCGCCATGGTGGCCGAGAGCGCGCCCGCGAGGCCGTAGCGCCCGGTGAGCTGGGAGATCATCGTGACCACACCGATGCCCATCATCGACAGTGGCATCCGTCCGACGAGACCCGCGGCGGAGAAGCTCTTGGTGCCCGGTTCGGTGAACAGGGCGCGGTAGGGGCTGGGCACGCGGGGCTCCGTCTGGACTGCTCAGTAAGGCGCGAAGTGGGTGGATACAGCTTACAAGTTAGGTGACCCTAACGCAGCCGGTTCTCCGGGCCGGGCGAATCAGTGCGAACACCTGCATTCCCGGCGCGTCCTCGTGCCGTTTCCTCCCTGTCAGTGGCGGGTGGCAGGATCGAGTCATGCCAGACGCGCTCGATGCCACCCCCTACGACGCCCTCCTCCTGCTCTCCTTCGGCGGTCCCGAGGGGCCGGACGACGTGGTCCCGTTCCTGGAGAACGTCACGCGCGGCCGCGGTATCCCCAGGGAACGCCTCAAGGAGGTCGGGCAGCACTACTTCCTGTTCGGCGGGGTCAGCCCGATCAACGAGCAGAACCGCGAGCTGCTGGACGCGCTGCGCAAGGACTTCGCGGACCACGGGCTGGACCTGCCCGTCTACTGGGGCAACCGCAACTGGCAGCCCTACCTCACCGACACCCTGCGCGAGATGACCGCCGACGGCCGCCGCCGGGTCCTGGTCCTCGCCACCAGCGCCTACGCCTCCTACTCGGGCTGCCGCCAGTACCGGGAGAACCTGGCCGACGCGCTCGGCGCGCTCCAGGCCGAGGGCCTCACGCCCCCGAAGGTCGACAAGCTCCGGCACTACTTCAACCACCCCGGCTTCGTCGAGCCCATGGCCGACGGCGTCCTGCGCTCGCTGGCCGACCTCCCCGAGGAAATCCGCGACGGCGCTCACATCGCCTTCACCACCCACTCCATCCCGACCGCGGCGGCCGACACCTCCGGCCCGGCCGGGGACCACGGCGACGGCGGCGCCTACGTCGCCCAGCACCTGGAGGTGGCCCGGCTCGTCGCCGACGCCGTCCGCGAGCGCACCGGCGTCGACCACCCCTGGCAGCTCGTCTACCAGTCCCGCTCCGGCGCCCCGCACATCCCCTGGCTGGAGCCGGACATCTGCGACCACCTTCAGGAGCGGCACGCCGCCGGGGTCCCGGCCGTCGTCATGGCGCCCATCGGCTTCGTCTCCGACCACATGGAGGTCCTCTACGACCTCGACACCGAGGCCACGGCCAGGGCGGCCGAACTGGGCCTGCCGGTGCGCCGCTCGGCGACCGTGGGCGCCGACCCCCGGTTCGCGGCCGCCGTCCGCGACCTCGTCACCGAGCGCGCCGGCACCGAGCGCGGCGAGGCCGTCACACCGTGCGCCCTGGGCGCGCTCGGCGCGAGCCACGACCTGTGCCCGGTCGGCTGCTGCCCGGCCCGCGCCCCGCGCCCCGCGGCCGCGGGCGCCGACAGCCCCTACGCGTGAGGAGACCCGTGACCGACCCGCTCCGTTCCGAACTGCTCCAGCTCGCCCAGCGGGCCGCCCGCGAGGCGGGCGCGCTGCTGCGCGACGGCCGCCCGGCCGACCTCGCGGTGGCCGCGACCAAGTCCAGCCCGGTCGACGTCGTCACCGAGATGGACCTCGCCGCCGAGAAGCTGATCGTCGACCTCATCTCCGGCAGCCGCCCCGAGGACGGCTTCCTCGGTGAGGAGGGCGCCAGCTCCGAGGGCACCAGCGGAGTCCGCTGGGTGATCGACCCGCTCGACGGCACGGTCAACTACCTGTACGGGCTGCCGACCTGGGCCGTCTCCATCGCGGCCGAGGTGGACGGGGAGACCGTCGCCGGTGTGGTCGCGGCCCCGATGCGCGGCGAGACCTACCAGGCCGTGCTCGGCGGCGGCGCCTGGGCGACCGGGGCGTGGGAGGGCGAGCGCCCGCTGGCCTGCCGCCCGCCCGCCCCGCTCGACCAGGCGCTGGTCGCCACGGGCTTCGCCTACGTCGCCGAGGCCCGCGCCCGCCAGGCCGCCGTCGCGGCCCGGCTGATCCCGCTGGTCCGGGACATCCGGCGCGGCGGCTCGGCGGCGATCGAGCTGTGCGACGTGGCCTGCGGCCGCCTCGACGCGTACTACGAGCGCGGGCTCAACCCGTGGGACGTGGCCGCGGGGGACCTCATCGCGCGGGAAGCGGGCGCCGTGACCGGTGGGCGGCCCGGAGAGCGCCCCTCGGGCGCGCTGACGCTCGCGGGTACCCCGAGCGTCTTCGAGCCCCTCCAGCGGCTGCTGGGGGACTTCGGCACCTGGCAGGACTGACCGCGCCGCGCGGCGGAAAGTGCTGACCGCGCGCAGCGGAAAAGAGCGGGCCCCGGCACAGGCGTGCCGGGGCCCGCTCCTTCTTGTGTGCGAAGCCGGTCAGGCGTGGGTGACGCCGACCTCCACACCGTGCTCGGCCGCGAGGCGGCGCAGGTCGTCCAGCTCGCCCTGCTCCACCTCGACGAGGAATTCGTCCCCCTCGTCACGAGCCCGGGTGAGGTCGGACTCGGTCGTCTGTATGCGCTGCAGAAGTCCCGTGGTGAAAGCGTCCATGCTGCGCCCCCTCGTCCTGGGTCGTGGGTCGTTGGCACGGGTGTGCCTGGTTCAAGGAAGGGGCGATCATCGCCGCGAGTGCCCAGCGCTGCCCTGCTGGGCGGCGGCGGTGCCGGACACCCGCGCCCGCTCCGCGGAGTGATCGCGGAGTACCGCATGGTGCTGCGGCACATGCAGAGCGTGATCGCGGGGTGTAAAGCCGTCCTCCCCGCGCGCCATGCCGGGGAAACCTCGCCGACCGGAGAAATTGCGGCATTCTCGTCCCGCCACCCCCGCCCCTGCGGTGCCGCACCCGGCTTACAGCCGACTTATGGCCGAAAAGGGCAGGATGGAGGCCCACGATCCCACGGACGGCCCCGCCCGCCCGCGCTCCGGCGCGGCTCACGCGGGCGGACTTCAGGAAGGACTAGCGACGTGCGTGTACTCGTCGTCGAGGACGAGCAGTTGCTCGCCGATGCGGTGGCCACCGGACTGCGCCGGGAGGCCATGGCCGTCGACGTCGTGTACGACGGTGCGGCCGCCCTGGAGCGCATCGGCGTCAACGACTACGACGTGGTCGTCCTCGACCGCGACCTCCCCCTCGTGCACGGCGACGACGTCTGCCGCCGCATCGTGGAGCTGGGGATGCCCACGCGCGTGCTCATGCTCACCGCGTCCGGCGACGTCAGCGACCGCGTCGAGGGGCTGGAGATCGGCGCGGACGACTACCTGCCCAAGCCGTTCGCCTTCAGCGAGCTGATCGCGCGCGTGCGCGCCCTCGGCCGCCGCACCAGCGTGCCCCTGCCCCCGGTCCTGGAGCGGGCCGGCATCAAGCTCGACCCCAACCGCCGCGAGGTCTTCCGCGACGGCAAGGAGGTCCAGCTCGCGCCCAAGGAGTTCGCGGTGCTGGAGGTGCTGATGCGCAGCGAGGGCGCCGTCGTCTCGGCGGAGCAGCTGCTGGAGAAGGCGTGGGACGAGAACACCGACCCCTTCACCAACGTGGTGCGGGTGACGGTGATGACGCTGCGCCGCAAACTCGGCGAACCCCCGGTGATCGTGACCGTCCCCGGCTCGGGCTACCGGATCTGATCCGCCGTGGCCGCCACACCCGCGCCCCCGCAGGCGCCCCCGAAGCCCACCTGGGACCCCCGCCCCCAGCCGCCCTTCCCCTGGCTGCGTCCGACCATCCGGATACGCCTCACGCTGCTGTACGGCGGCATGTTCCTCATCGCGGGCATCCTGCTGCTGTCGATCATCTATCTGCTGGCGGCGCAGGCGATCAGCACCGGCAACCAGCCGCTGTTCAAGATCGTCGGCTACCAGGACCTCCGGGTCTCCAGCGGCAACTGCCCGGCGATCAACAACACCACCAGCCTGTCGCTGCAGGATTTCAACACCGCGATCAGCCAGTGCGTCGACCACCAGCGCCAGGTCGCCCTGGACAACCTGCTCAGCCGCTCCCTGCTGGCCCTGCTGGGCCTCGCGGTGATCGCCTTCGCGTTCGGCTACGCGATGGCCGGCCGGGTGCTCTCCCCGCTGGGCCGGATCACCCGCACCGCCCGTCAGGTGGCCGGGTCCGACCTGTCCCGCCGGATCGAGCTGGACGGCCCCGACGACGAGCTGAAGGAGCTGGCCGACACCTTCGACGACATGCTGGAGCGGCTCCAGCGGGCCTTCACCGCCCAGCAGCGCTTCGTCGGCAACGCCTCCCACGAGCTGCGCACCCCGCTGGCGATCAACCGCACCCTGCTGGAGGTCCACCTCTCGGACCCGGACGCCCCGGTGGAGCTCCAGCAGCTCGGCAAGACCCTGCTGGCCACCAACGAGCGCAGCGAGCAGCTCGTGGAGGGCCTGCTGCTGCTGGCCCGCAGCGACAACCAGATCGTCGAGCGGGGTCCGGTGGACCTTGCGGAGGTGGCCGGACAGGCCATCGACCAGGTGCGCGGCGAGGCCGAGGCCAGGAAGGTGGAGATCCGCAGCGGGCTGGAGCCCGCCGTGGTGCGGGGCAACGGCGTCCTGCTGGAGCGCATCGCGCTCAACCTGGTGCAGAACGCGGTGCGCTACAACGTGGCTCCCGGTGAGGGGGGCACCGGCGACGGCGACGCCGAGGCACCCGAGAGCGGCTGGGTGGAGGTCACCACGGCGGTCGAGCACGGCCGCGCGGTGCTGACGGTCTCGAACACGGGTCCCGTGGTGCCCGCGTACGAGATCGACAACCTCTTCGAGCCGTTCCGGCGGCTGCGCACGGAGCGTACGGGCAGCGACAAGGGGGTCGGGCTGGGGCTGTCCATCGTCCGGTCCGTGGCGCGCGCCCACGGCGGCCACATCGCGGCCGTGCCGCGCGAGGGCGGCGGTCTGGTGATGCGGGTGACCCTGCCGTTGTGACCGTCGTTGTCACAGATCCCGACACTCGCGGAGGATGTTCGCTTCGCGCGGAATTTTCCGAGCACCGAAAGAGGTTTTCCCTGTGTGATCAATCACATGGGCGGATTTCCGGCCATGCACTCACTGTGATCATGAAGGGGGCCGTAAAGCCGGGAAAATCCGGGTTTTCAAGGCTCCTGATCACGGGAAGTACACGATGAGGCGCCTTTGAGGTGCGGCATTCGAACCGTGTACGGTCCTCACCGCCATCCAACCCGATCACTCACGAGGGGCCGGGTTGGGTGTCGATTGAGTAACAGACCTTGATGTGAGGCAAAATCTCCGCCTCAGGTCGGGCACAAGTCCGGCCTCTCACGCGTTACGTGCGCTGAAGACACCGCAGACACCCAGAGGGGGAGAGCGACACATGGCAACCGATTACGACACTCCACGCAAGACCGACGACGACGTCGACTCGGACAGTCTCGAAGAGCTGAAGGCCCGCCGGAACGACAAGTCCACCTCCGCGGTGGACGTCGACGAGTTCGAGGCCGCTGAGGGCCTGGAGCTGCCGGGCGCCGACCTCTCCAACGAGGAACTGGCCGTCCGCGTGCTGCCCAAGCAGCAGGACGAGTTCACCTGCATGAGCTGCTTCCTGGTCCACCACCGCAGCCAGTTGGCCCGTGAGAAGAACGGCCAGCCGATCTGCCGCGACTGCGACTGAGGACGGGTCGGCCGTGACTGGCTCGACCCCTCCGCGGAAGCGCCGCTTCCATCTGCCGGGAGCGGACAAAGGGCCCGTGAAGGGCCCGCACGGCACGCGTGACGACGACGAGCGGGGCCCCGCCGAACCGGGGGCCTCGCTCGAACCGGCGTCCGGGTCCGCGACGGCCAGGACGGGGGAGTCCCCCGGCCGCGCGGAACCGCGACCGGCGGGCAGGGCTGCCGCGATCCGCGACCGCGCCCGGCTGCTGGCCGGCGAGGGCGCCCGCAGAGGCCGCACCCACGCCCGCGCGGGGCTCGCCTACCTCGCGGACCGGATCATCGACCTCGCCCCGCGCGTCCCCGTACGCGACCTGGCGACACTGCGCCGGCAGTTCCCGGGCCTCGGGCCCGAGCAGCTCGCCGACAAGCTCGTGGCCGGGGCGGCCAACGGCACCTCCACGGTCGGCGCCGGCATCGGCGCGGCCGCCATGCTCCCCGTACCGCCCGCCATGCCCACCGAGCTGGCCGCCGAGATCACCGGGGTCGCCGCGATCGAGCTGAAGCTCATCGCCGAACTCCACGAGGTCTACGGCCTGCGCCCGCCGGGGAACCTGAAGACCCGCAGCACCGCGTACCTGTCCTCCTGGTCGGGGGAGCGCGGGATCGACGTGATGAAGCCGTCGACCATCGACGTCGCCCTCGGCGGCCGGATGAAACGCGAACTGCGCCAGCAGATCATGAAGCGCATGGTCCGCAACCTGCCCAACCTCATGCCGTTCATGGTCGGCGCCGCCGTCGGCGCGGTCATGAACCGCCGCGACACCAGAAAGCTCGCCGGGCGCGTCCGGGCCGACCTGCGCAAGAGCCAGGTGCCGTGGGACAAGCTGCCCGACCTGCCGCCGCTGGAGGAACCCGACGACCCGCTGCGGATCGCCGGATACCCCGAGGGCACCGGGAGCTGAGCCTCCCGGCGGCCGCCCAGGCCGCTCAGGCCGCCTTCGCGCCCGCGATCGCCGCCGCGAGCCGCTCCGGCTCGCGCGTCGACAGGTACAGGTACGGCGTCGGGTCCTCCGGGTCGGTCACCTCGACCCGCAGCGCCGTCGGGATGTAGGCGCGCAGCAGCAGGAACGCGCGGGTGTCGGCCTTGTACGTGCGCCAGGCGCGGGCCTCCTCCGCGTCCAGCACCTCGGCGGCGCCGAGCGCCGACAGGGGGATGCGGGCCTCGCCCGCGATCAGCGCGTCACCCACCACACGGATGCGCGGGGAGCCGTAGGCGCTGGCCATCACCGCCGCGACGGCCGTGCCGCCGACCAGCCCGCCGAGCAGCGGCAGGGTGCCGAAGGGCAGCAGGATCAGGGCGAACGAGACACCCACGAGCACGCTGATCAGCCACCACGAGCGCGGGGCGGTCAGGCGTTCTTCGTAGGGGGCGGCGGAGAGCTGCATGAGCCAAGCTTGGCACGGTGTCCGGACATCCCGGACGCCGGGTGGCCGCCCGTACGACGGCGTGGTGGCGGCCACAGAACGGACCGGTAAGGTCTGCGCCTGTGAGTTCCGCAAGCCTTCAGCCCCCCGCCGACGCGACGCGGCCCGAGCGGCACCCCGACGCTCCCGCACCCGGTGAGCTCCTCGGTGCCCACTACGAACACTGTTTCGGCTGCGGCCCCGGACAGGCGCACGGGCTGCACCTGGAGGCCCGCGCGGGCGACGGCGTCTCGCTGACCGCCGAGTTCACCGTCCAGCCCGCCCACCAGGGCGCCCCCGGTCTCGCGCACGGCGGAGTGCTCGCCACCGCCCTGGACGAGACCCTCGGCTCGCTGAACTGGCTGCTGCGCACCATCGCGGTCACCGGCCGGCTGGAGACCGACTTCGTGCGCCCCGTGCCCGTGGGCACCGTGCTGCACCTGGAGGCCGAGGTCACCGCCGTCGCCGGACGCAAGATCTACTCCCGCGCCACCGGCCGCATAGGCGGCCCCGAGGGCCCCGTGGCCGTGCGCGCCGAGGCACTGTTCGTCGAGGTGAAGACCGGCCACTTCACCGAGCACGGCCGCCCGCAGGAGATCCAGGCCGCCATGAGCGACCCGGACCAGATCAGGCGCGCCCGCGCCTTCGAGGTGAACCCGTGACCCGCCCCCCGCTCGACGTCCGGCTGCGCCGTATCGACCCCGAGGTGCCGCTCCCGGCCTACGAGCACCCCGGAGACGCCGGCGCCGATCTGCGCACCACCGAGCCCTGCGAACTGAAGCCCGGCGAGCGCGCCGTACTGCCCACGGGGGTGGCCATCGCGCTCCCCGAGGGGTACGCGGCCTTCGTGCACCCCCGCTCGGGTCTCGCGGCCCGCTGCGGAGTAGCGCTGGTGAACGCCCCAGGGACGGTTGATGCCGGGTACCGTGGAGAGATCAAGGTGATCGTGGTGAATCTCGATCCGCGCGACAGCGTGCGGTTCGAGCGCTTCGACCGGATTGCCCAACTGGTCGTCCAGCAGGTCGAGAGGGTCCGCTTCCACGAGGTCGCGGAACTTCCCGGTTCGGTGAGGGCGGAGGGGGGCTTCGGGTCCACCGGAGGCCACGCCTCGGTGGACGGCTAGCGCGGCACGACGGTCCGGCCGCCGAAGGCGGCCGGGCGGGTGGGAATCGATACGCTTCGGTCGTATCCGACCGGGAAGGACAGTGACGTGTTCGGACGTCGCAACAAGAAGGGTGCCGCCGAGGACGCGGCCGGCGAGACCGAGCAGGTCGTCGACAGCGTCGACACCGAGGCGGAAGAGCAGACGCGGGTACGGCTCGAGCCCGAGCCGCGGCCCGACGGACCCTGGGACTCCACCGAGGTGCGCGACCCGGCCGAGGGCCGTGTCGACCTCGGGGGTCTGTTCGTACCGGGTGTCGACGGCATGGAACTGCGGGTCGAGGTCGCCGGTGACGCGATCGTCGCCGCCACCGTCGTACTGCAGGACAGCGCCGTCCAGCTCCAGGCGTTCGCCGCGCCCAAGCGCGAGGGCATCTGGGGCGAGGTCCGCGACGAGATCGCGGGCGGCATCACCCAGCAGGGCGGCATCGTCGACGAGGTCGAGGGCCCCCTCGGCTGGGAGCTGCGGGCCCAGGTGCCGGTGCAGCTGCCCGACGGCACCGGCGGATTCCAGGTCGTGCGGTTCATCGGCGTGGACGGCCCCCGCTGGTTCCTGCGCGGTGTGATCTCCGGCCAGGGCGCGGTGCAGCCGCAGGCGGCCGGGCTGCTGGAGCAGATCTTCCGGGACACGGTCGTGGTCCGCGGCGACGGCCCGATGGCCCCCCGCGACCCGATCGTCCTCAAGCTGCCCAACGACGCCCAGATGGTCCCCGAGGGTGTCCAGCAGGAGGAGGGCTCCCGCTTCTCCGGCGGCATGGGCCAGCTCCAGCGCGGCCCGGAGATCACCGAGGTCCGCTGACGGCGGACGACGACGCAGGGCCGCATCCCCCGGGGGTGCGGCCCTGCGCGCGCTCCGGCCGCCCCGCGGCGTCAGGGATGCGTCAAAGCATCCCGGAGCGAGGCCTCCCGTCCGCTTTGTCCGCACCGCCCGCCGTATGGTCGACGCGAGGTGTGGGCGGCAGTCACCGGAAAGACGATGGGGCCATGGCACGCGGCAAGCTTCGGATCTACCTCGGCGCGGCACCGGGCGTGGGCAAGACCTACGCCATGCTCGCCGAGGCGCACCGCCGTGCGGAGCGGGGCACCGACTGCGTGGTGGCCTTCGTCGAACACCACGGCCGGCCCCGCACCGAACTGCTCCTGCACGGCCTGGAGACCGTGCCGCGCGGGCGGCTCGGGCACCGGGGCGGGAGCTTCGAGGAGATGGACGTCGACGCGGTGCTGCGCCGCGCCCCCGCCGTCGCCCTGGTGGACGAACTCGCCCACACCAACGTCCCCGGGTCCCGCAACACCAAGCGCTGGCAGGACGTGGAGGAACTCCTCGCCGCCGGGATCGACGTCGTCTCCACCGTCAACATCCAGCACCTGGAGTCCCTCGGGGACGTGGTCGAGTCGATCACCGGGGTGCGCCAGCGCGAGACGTTGCCCGACGAGGTCGTACGGCGGGCCGACCAGATCGAGCTGGTCGACATGTCCCCGCAGGCCCTGCGCCGCCGCATGGCCCACGGCAACGTCTACCAGCCCGACAAGGTCGACGCGGCCCTGTCCAACTACTTCCGCCCCGGCAACCTCACCGCCCTGCGCGAGCTGGCCCTGCTGTGGGTCGCCGACCGGGTCGACGAGCACCTCAACGCCTACCGCAGCGAGCACCGGGTCTCCCGGATCTGGGGCTCCCGCGAGCGCATCGTGGTCGGCCTGACCGGCGGCCCCGAGGGGCGCACCCTGATCCGCCGCGCCGCCCGGCTCGCCGAGAAGGGCGCCGGCGGCGAGGTGCTGGCGGTCTACATAGCCCGCAGCGACGGCCTCACCGCCGCCTCCCCGAAGGAACTCGCCCTCCAGCGCACCCTGGCGGAGGACCTGGGCGGCACCTTCCACCACGTGGTCGGCGACGACATACCCGCCGCCCTGCTGGCCTTCGCGCGCGGCGTCAACGCCACCCAGATCGTGCTCGGCTCCTCGCGCCGCAAGGCGTGGCAGTACGTCTTCGGACCCGGCGTCGGCGCCACCGTGGCCCGGGAGTCCGGACCCGACCTCGACGTGCACATCGTCACCCACGAGGAGGTCGCCAAGGGGCGCGGCCTGCCCGTGGCCCGCGGCTCCCGGCTCGGCCGGGGCCGGATCGTCGCCGGCTGGGCGGCCGCCCTCGCCGGCCCCGCCGTACTGGCGGTGCTGCTCAACACCGTCGACCTCGGCCTCGCCAACGACATGCTGCTGTTCCTGGCGGTCACGGTCGCGGCGGCCCTGCTCGGCGGACTGCTCCCCGCGCTCGCCTCGGCCGCGCTGGGCTCCCTGCTGCTGAACTTCTTCTACACCCCGCCCCTGCACCGGCTGACCGTCTCCGACCCGCGCAACATCGTCGCCATCGCCATCTTCTTCGGCGTCGGTATGGCGGTCGCCTCCGTGGTCGACCTCGCCGCCCGCCGCACCCACCAGGCGGCCCGGCTGCGCGCCGAGTCGGAGATCCTCTCCTTCCTCGCCGGCAACGTCCTGCGCGGCGAGACCAGCCTGGACGCGCTGCTGGAACGGGTCCGGGAGACCTTCGCCATGGAGTCCGCCGCCCTGCTGGAACGGGCCGGCGACCTGGAGCCCTGGACCTGCGCCGGGCGCGCCGGACTCGGGCCCCCGCTGGAGCGGCCCGAGGACGCCGACGTCGACATGCCGGTCGGCGACCACATGGCGCTCGCGCTCACCGGCCGGGTGCTGCCCGCCGAGGACCGCCGGGTACTGGCCGCCTTCGCCGCGCAGGCCGCCGTCGTGCTCGACCGCAGCCGCCTCAAGGCCGAGGCCGACCGGGCCGGCGCGCTCGCCGAGGGCAACCGCATCCGTACCGCCCTGCTCGCCGCCGTCAGCCACGACCTGCGCACCCCGCTGGCCGGGATCAAGGCCGCCGTCTCCTCCCTGCGCTCCGACGACGTGGCGTGGTCCGAGGAGGACCGGGCCGAGCTGCTGGAGGGCATCGAGGAGGGCGCCGACCGGCTCGACCACCTCGTGGGCAACCTGCTCGACATGTCCCGCCTCCAGACCGGCACCGTCACCCCGCTGATCCGCGAGATCGACGTGGACGAGGTGGTGCCGATGGCCCTGGTCGGCGTCCCCGAGGACAGCGTCCTCCTGGACGTCCCCGAGACGCTGCCCATGGTCGCCGTCGACCCCGGCCTGCTGGAGCGCTCGGTCGCCAACCTGGTGGAGAACGCCGTCAAGTACGGTCCGCCCGGCCGCCGCGTCACCGTGTCCGCCAGCGCCCTGGTGGACCGGGTCGAGGTGCGCGTGGTGGACCGCGGCCCCGGTGTCCCGGACGACGCGAAGGACCGTATCTTCGAGCCGTTCCAGCGCTACGGCGACGCCCCGCGCGGAGCCGGGGTCGGCCTCGGCCTGGCCGTCGCCCGCGGCTTCGCCGAGGCCATGGA
Organism: Streptomyces sp. NPDC046860; assembly: GCF_040645115.1. Classification (NCBI taxonomy): domain Bacteria; kingdom Bacillati; phylum Actinomycetota; class Actinomycetes; order Kitasatosporales; family Streptomycetaceae; genus Streptomyces; species Streptomyces sp. NPDC046860. The sequence goes on from NZ_JBEYXQ010000008.1 coordinate 137,814, forward strand.
CGGCACCCTCACCGCCGAGGACACCCCGGGCGGCGGACTCACCATGGTGCTCAGCCTCCGCGCCGCCCGGCCCCGCCCCGAGCGGCCCGGTACCGCGCGGGGCACCGAAGAACAGGAAAGGCAGCCGCAATGACCAGGGTGCTGGTGGTCGACGACGAACCGCAGATCGTGCGGGCCCTCGTGATCAACCTCAAGGCGCGCTCGTACGACGTCGACTCGGCCCCCGACGGCCGCACCGCCCTCCAGCTCGCCGCCTCCCGCCACCCCGACGTGATCGTCCTCGACCTCGGCCTGCCCGACATGGACGGCGTCGAGGTGATCCGGGGGCTGCGCGGCTGGACCCGGGTGCCCATCCTGGTGCTGTCCGCCCGCCACTCCTCCGACGAGAAGGTCGAGGCGCTGGACGCCGGCGCCGACGACTACGTCACCAAGCCCTTCGGCATGGACGAACTCCTCGCCAGGCTGCGGGCCGCCGTACGCCGGGCCGAGCCGGCCGGGACCGGCGAGGACGACGTGGTCACCGTGGAGACGGCCGGGTTCACCGTAGACCTGGCCGCCAAGAAGGTCGACCGCGGGGGCAAGGACGTCCGGCTCACGCCCACCGAGTGGCACCTGCTGGAGGTGCTGGTCCGCAACACCGGCCGGCTGGTCGGCCAGAAGCAGCTGCTGCGCGAGGTCTGGGGGCCCTCCTACGGCACCGAGACCAACTACCTCCGGGTCTACATGGCCCAGCTCCGCCGCAAGCTGGAGGCCGACCCGGCACGCCCCCGCCACTTCATCACCGAACCCGGCATGGGATACCGCTTCGAGAAGTGATCCGGACCGGCCGCCGTCCCCCTCTGGAGTACGGCCTCACCGCCCCTCCCCGGTAGGCTTTCAGACATGAGTGGCGTTCCCCGTTCCGAAAAGCCGGCCGGCCGGTTCCGCCGCATGCTGGACCGGCTCTCCACCTCCCAGGAGGACCTGGAGTCGGAGGAGCTGCGCGAGGACACCGAGACCGCCGGATGCACCCGGATCGGCGACTGCCACGACCGGCAGATCGTCACCGTGACTGGTACCTTGCGCACGGTCACCCTGCGGCCGCGGGCCGGTGTCCCGGCCCTGGAGGCGGAGCTGTTCGACGGCACCGCCGCGCTGGACGTGGTGTGGCTGGGCAGGCGCTCCATCACGGGCATAGAACCGGGACGCAAGCTGATCGCGTCGGGCCGGATCTCGATGAGCCGGGGCCGCCGCGTGCTGTTCAACCCGAAATACGAACTGCGACCCCTCGGACGGGAGTAGCCGGTGACGTCCCTCGACAAGCCGACCCAAGACGCCGGGCAGAGCCCGCCCGACGGCACCGGGCAGGACCACGACTCCCGCGCGGTCACCGAGGCCGCGCTGTTCGAGGCCTTCGGCGGCATCCGCGGCATGGTCGAGACGGTGCTGCCCGGCCTGCTGTTCGTCACGATCTACACGATCAACAAGGACCTGCACCTCTCCGCGGCCGCCGCGCTCGGCGTCGCGCTGGTGATGCTCGTCGTCCGGCTGCTGCGCAAGGACACCGTCAAGCACGCCTTCAGCGGCGTCTTCGGTGTCGCCTTCGGTGTCGTGTTCGCCATGTTCACGGGCAACGCCAAGGACTTCTACCTGCCCGGCATGCTCTACACCCTCGGCCTGGCGCTCGCGTACATCATCACGACCCTCGCCGGGGTGCCCCTGATCGGCCTGATGCTCGGCCCGGTCTTCAAGGAGAACCTCTCCTGGCGCACCCGCAACCCCGGCCGGAAGAAGGCCTACGCCAAGGCGAGCTGGGCCTGGGGCCTGATCCTGCTCGCCAAGTGCGCGATCCTCTTCCCGCTCTACTGGTGGGCCGACACCACCCAGCTCGGCTGGGTCCTGGTCATCCTGAAGATCCCGCCCTTCCTGCTGGCGGTCTACCTCACCTGGGTCTTCCTGGCCAAGGCGCCGCCGCCGATCGACGTGTTCGCCGAGATGGAGGCCGCCGAGAAGGCGGAGGAGGCCGAGAAGGCCGCCGAGGCCGGGCGTGAGGGCCCCGCAGCCGAGACCGGCGAGTCCGCGGCCGGTAGGCACCGCAGGGGCGCCTAGACGCTCCGTACACGCACGAGGAGAGCACCCGCCGGGAAATCGGCGGGTGCTCTCCTCGTCTGTTCCGGCTCAGGCGCTCTCGCGGCGCACCGACAGCAGGTCCTCCAACTGCTCCTCGCGGGCCTGCGCGGCCACGAAGAGGAGTTCGTCGCCCGCCTCCAGGGAGTCCTCCTTGGACGGCGTCAGCACGCGGGTGCCGCGGATGATGGTGACCAGGCTGGTGTCCTCGGGCCACTCCACGTCCCCGACCTGGGTGCCGGCCAGCGCCGACTCCTCCGGCAGGGTCAGCTCCACCAGGTTGGCGTCGCCGTGGCTGAAGCGCAGCAGCCGGACCAGATCGCCGACGCTCACCGCCTCCTCGACCAGGGCGGACATCAGACGCGGCGTGGAGACGGCCACGTCCACACCCCACGACTCGTTGAACAGCCACTCGTTCTTGGGGTTGTTCACCCGGGCGACGACGCGCGGGACGCCGTACTCCGTCTTGGCGAGCAGCGAGACGACCAGGTTGACCTTGTCGTCACCCGTCGCGGCGATCACGACGTTGCAGCGCTGCAGCGCGGCCTCGTCCAGGGCCGTGATCTCACAGGCGTCGGCGAGCAGCCACTCCGCCTGCGGCACCCGCTCCACCGAGATGGCGGTCGGCGCCTTGTCGATCAGCAGGACCTCGTGGCCGTTCTCCAGCAGTTCCGCCGCGATCGAGCGGCCGACCGCCCCGGCTCCGGCAATGGCGACCCTCATCAGTGACCGCCCTCCTCTTCGGGACCCTCGGCGAACGCCGCCTCGACCTTCTCGACCTCGTCCGTGCGCATCATCACGTGCACCAGATCGCCCTCCTGGAGGACCGTCTGCGAGGTGGGCAGCACGGCCTCGCCCAGCCGGGTCAGGAACGCCACGCGGACGCTCGTCTCCTCCTGGAGCTTGCTGATCTTGTGGCCGACCCACTTCGCGGAGGCGTGCACCTCGGCGAGCTGGACCCCGCCGGTGGGATCGCGCCACAGCGGCTCCGCGCCCGAGGGCAGCAGCCGGCGCAGCATCTGGTCGGCGGTCCAGCGGACCGTGGCGACCGTCGGGATGCCCAGACGCTGGTACACCTCGGCACGGCGCGGGTCGTAGATCCGGGCGGCCACGTTCTCCACACCGAACATCTCGCGCGCCACCCGCGCGGAGATGATGTTGGAGTTGTCACCGCTGGAGACCGCGGCGAAGGCGCCCGCCTCCTCGATGCCGGCCTCGCGCAGGGTGTCCTGGTCGAAGCCCACACCGGTGACCCGGCGGCCGCCGAATCCCGGTCCCAGCCTGCGGAAGGCGGTGGGGTCCCGGTCGATCACCGCGACCGTGTGGCCCTGTTGCTCCAGGGTCTGGGCGAGAGCGGAACCCACTCTGCCGCAGCCCATGATGACGATGTGCACGACCGTCCTTCCGGTGTCCAAAAGTTGCTGCTCGGCATCAGGGTCTCAGACCGAGGCCCAAAGCTGCACACGCGTGCTTCCGGTATCCGGCGCGGACCCTTCGCGGGGGCCCTCATCTGCGCTGTTCCGTGACCGTGGTCACCCCCGCTTCCCGGCGCCGAGTGATGCTGCGCACGCTGTACCCGGTGAGGACGGCGACGAGGGCGAGGGCGAGCACGGCCCCGAGCAGCTCGGCGAGGGCGGGCATGGGACCTCCGAAGTGCGATGACGGGCCGGGGCTGACATCTAGGCACGGGGGCGCGCACACCCGGCACACCCCACTTCCGCGCGCCCCCGAATTCACTCGTGAGGCAGAACATGACCACCGGGTGGGCGGCTGCCTGTTCGAAGCCTTACGATCCCTTCTCGTGTCCAAACTGACCGACGTGCCCAAACGGATCCTGATCGGGCGCGCTCTGCGCAGTGATCGGCTGGGCGAGACGCTCCTGCCGAAGCGCATCGCCCTCCCCGTCTTCGCCTCCGACCCGCTGTCCTCCGTCGCCTACGCGCCGGGGGAGGTCCTGCTGGTCCTGTCCATCGCGGGCGTGTCGGCGTACCACTTCAGCCCCTGGATCGCGGTCGCGGTCGTCGTGCTGATGTTCACGGTGGTCGCCTCCTACCGGCAGAACGTGCACGCCTACCCCAGCGGCGGCGGCGACTACGAGGTGGCGACCACCAACCTCGGCCCCCGGGCCGGGCTCACCGTCGCCAGCGCCCTGCTCGTCGACTACGTGCTGACCGTGGCCGTGTCCATCGCCTCCGGCATCGAGAACCTCGGCTCGGCGATCCCCTTCGTGGTCGAGCACAAGGTGCTGTGCGCCTCCGCCGTGATCGTCCTGCTGACGCTGATGAACCTGCGCGGCGTGAAGGAGTCCGGCAAGCTCTTCGCCATCCCGACCTACGTGTTCGTCGGCGGCGTCTTCATCATGATCGCGTGGGGTGCGTTCCGGGGCCTGGTCCTCGGGGACACGATGCGCGCCCCCACCGCCGACCTCCACATCAAGGCCGAGCACCAGGGCCTCGCGGGCTTCGCCCTGGTCTTCCTGCTCCTGCGCGCCTTCTCCTCCGGCTGCGCGGCCCTCACCGGCGTGGAGGCCATCTCCAACGGCGTCCCCGCCTTCCGCAAGCCCAAGTCCAGGAACGCGGCGACCACGCTCGCGGCGATGGGCCTGCTGGCCGTCACCATGTTCTGCGGCATCATCGCCCTCGCCATGTCCACCAAGGTGCGCATGGCCGAGTACCCGGCGACCGACCTGCTGCGCGACGGCGTGCCCATCGGCTCCGGCTACGTGCAGAACCCGGTGATCTCCCAGGTCGCCGAGGCGGTCTTCGGCAAGGGCAGCTTCCTGTTCGTCGTCCTCGCGGCGGCGACGGCCCTGGTCCTCTTCCTCGCGGCGAACACGGCGTACAACGGCTTCCCGCTGCTCGGCTCGATCCTCGCGCAGGACCGCTACCTGCCCCGGCAGCTGCACACCCGCGGCGACCGCCTCGCCTTCTCCAACGGCATCGTGCTGCTGTCCGGCACGGCGGCGCTGCTGGTGGTCATCTACGGCGCCGACTCCACGCGGCTGATCCAGCTCTACATCGTCGGCGTGTTCGTGTCCTTCACCCTCAGCCAGACCGGCATGGTCCGGCACTGGAACCGGCACCTGGCCGCCGAGAAGAACCCGGCCGAGCGCAGCCGGATGAAGCGGGCCCGCGCGATCAACACCTTCGGCGCCTTCTTCACCGGCCTGGTGCTGGTCGTCGTGCTGGTCACCAAGTTCACCCACGGCGCCTGGGTCGCCCTGCTGGGCATGTGCATCTTCTACGCGACGATGACCGCGATCCGTAAGCACTACGACCGGGTCGCCGAGGAGATCTCCGCCGTCGACGGCCCCACCGACGACAGCGTGCGCCCCTCCCGCGTGCACTCCCTGGTGCTGGTCTCCAAGATCCACCGCCCCACGCTGCGCGCCCTGGCCTACGCCAAGCTGATGCGCTCCGACACCCTGGAGGCGCTCACCGTCAACGTCGACCCGGCGGAGACGAAGACCCTGCGCGAGGAGTGGGAGCGGCGCGGCATCGCGGTACCGCTGAAGGTCTTGGACTCGCCCTACCGCGAGATCACGCGGCCGATCATCGAGTACGTCAAGAGCCTGCGCAAGGAGTCCCCGCGCGACGCCGTCTCGGTGATCATCCCCGAGTACGTGGTGGGCCACTGGTACGAGCACCTGCTGCACAACCAGAGCGCGCTGCGGCTCAAGGGCCGGCTGCTGTTCACGCCCGGCGTGATGGTGACCTCGGTGCCCTACCAGCTCGAGTCCTCCCAGGTCGCCCGGGACCGGGCGCGCAGGCGCCAGGAGTGGAACGCGCCGGGCGCGGTGCGACGCGGACCCGCCGAGCGGGCCAGGGACGGCGCGGGCACGAAGGAGTGACCGAGGGGGCACGCGGTACCCCGTAGACTGGTCGGCTGTTGTCCCCGCAGGCCGGTGTACGGCCGCCGCCCAGCCCTCCCCGATCTTGGAGTCACCCCACCATGCAGGCAGAACAGAAGAAGTCTCTGGTGGGCGAGGAGTATGAGGTCGAGGTCGGCCCCGTCGCCCACGGCGGCCACTGCATCGCCCGTACCGCCGAGGGCCAGGTGCTGTTCGTCCGGCACACCCTGCCGGGCGAGCGGGTCGTGGCCCGGGTGACCGAGGGCGAGGAGGGCGCGCGCTTCCTGCGCGCCGACGCGGTGGAGATCCTGGACGCGTCCAAGGACCGCGTCCCGGCGCCCTGCCCGTTCGCCGGCCCCGGCCGCTGCGGCGGCTGCGACTGGCAGCACGCCAAGCCGGGCGCGCAGCGCCGCCTGAAGGGCGAGGTCATCGCCGAGCAGCTCCAGCGGCTCGCGGGCCTCACCCCCGAGGAGGCCGGCTGGGACGGCACCGTCATGCCGGCCGAGGGCGACAAGCTCCCGGCGGGCGAGGTCCCGCAGTGGCGCACGCGCGTGCAGTACGCGGTCGACGCGGACGGCAACGCCGGCCTGCGCCGCCACCGCTCGCACGAGGTCGAGCCGATCGACCACTGCATGATCGCCGCCCCCGGTGTCAGCGAACTCGGCATCGAGGACCGGGACTGGTCGGGCATGGCCTCCGTCGACGCGATCGCCGCGACCGGCTCGCAGGACCGCATGGTCATCCTGGAGCCCCGCCCCGGCGCCCGTCTGCCGCTGGTGGAGCTCGACAAGCCCGCCTCCGTGATGCGGGTGGACGAGAAGGACGGCGGCGTCCACCGCGTCCACGGCCGCGCGTTCGTCCGCGAGCGGGCCGACGACCACACCTACCGCGTCGGCAGCGGCGGCTTCTGGCAGGTCCACCCGAAGGCCGCCGACACCCTGGTCAAGGCAGTCATGCAGGGCCTCCTCCCGCGCAAGGGCGAGATGGCGTTGGACTTGTACTGCGGCGTCGGCCTCTTCGCCGGTGCCCTCGCCGACCGCCTGGGCGAGAAGGGCGCGGTCCTCGGCATCGAGTCCGGCAAGCGGGCGGTGGAGGACGCGCGCCACAACCTGGCCGACTTCCCCCGCGTCCGCATCGAGCAGGGCAAGGTCGAGTCCGTCCTGCCCCGCACCGGCATCACCGAGGTCGACCTCATCGTCCTGGACCCGCCGCGCGCGGGGGCGGGCAAGAAGACGGTCCAGCATCTCGCGACCCTGGGCGCGCGTCGTATCGCCTACGTCGCCTGCGATCCCGCTGCGCTGGCGCGGGATCTGGGGTACTTCCGGGAGAACGGGTACCGGGTGCGGACGCTGCGGGCGTTCGATCTGTTTCCGATGACGCATCATGTGGAGTGCGTGGCGATCCTTGAGCCTGCCGAAAAGGGTCGCTGACCTGCGGTTTTATCGGATGTGCGCTATGTGCGCTATGTGCGTTACGGGCGATATCTTGACGCTGAAATGACGCTCGCGGAGGTGTCTTGACGCTCGTTCTGATGGGGCGTCAGACCCTCCGAGGGGCTGCTCAGGTGGCCTGCGGATTCAGACCTTGAGGGCTGGGTCACCCGTCGTACGGGTGCCCCAGCCTTCAGGCGCACCGCTAGTTAGACAGCGGTCGGGGCACCGCCGTTGTCCTCCTCGTCGGCACCCTCTAGAACAGGTGCTCCTGTCGTGCGTCGCATTTCGTCGAGACACCTGATCGTTGAGTAGCGGGGCGAGAGCATGTACCACACTTGCTACGGCCTCTGCGGATGCTGGTCAGGGTGAGCGTGACATCGGTGCCACACCTGCAGCGACAGCGCCACTTGTCAGTGGTCTTCCCGGGGTACGTCTCCAAGGGCTCGAACCCGGCCGCGCGTGCCTCTGCGGCCGCTGTTTGGGGATCGGTATAGCCGCCTGAGCGGCGGCACTTAACGCAGCTTTTCACCCCTGACCTGACGGAGGTCAGGCGCGTGGCGATTTCGTTCCCGCAGGAGCAGCGGCAGCGCCAGCGGTCTGTGGTGCGGCCGGGGTAGGGCTCCAGGGGCTCGAACCCAGCCGCACGGACCTCGGCGGAGGCTTGTTCGTCCGTGGCCGAGTTGAAAGCACAGAACCGGCAACCGCTCGAACCGCCGTTGACGTTGGAGTACGTCGGCGTGGTTTCGCGGCCACAACCTGTGCAGCGGCACCGCCAAGGTGTTGCGTTGCCGGGGTAGGGCTCCAGAGGTTCGAGTCCGGCCGCGCGCATCGTTTCGAGCGCCTTCGGCGCGTTCGCAGCGGAACGCTTGCCCTGCGCTTCCTTCGTTCGGCAGATACGGCAGCGTTGGCCCGCGTTACGGACGGCATTGAACGTCGGACGCCCTTCATGGCCGCAGGTCGTGCATCGCGAGGGCCAGGTCGCGTTGGTGCGGCCTGGATAGGGAACGAGCGGTTCATATCCGCAGGCACGCATCTCGGCAGCTGCGGCGTCTGCATCGATGAGAACCGTCGCCCGCGGCCGACCGCCGGCTCGGGGAGCGTACGGATCCTCCGTGTTCCGGGTCTCTTCTTCGACCATGGCCCAGATCTTGCCCGCCGTGATGCGCTCTGCGGAGCAGGTCTCGGTCCAGCCGTTCGGCATGATGTCTCGGGTGAGGTAGGGAGCCAGTCCGGCCTCACGCAGGCGCCCCAGTACGGCCTGTTCGACATCCTGGGCGGCGGCCCCAGTGGTGTAGTCCCGCGCTTGGTATACCTGCCAGCCCTGGCGCTCGTGCTGAATGAGGCGGGAGGTGTAACCGGTGCAAGCGCCGATGCCGATCTTGACGGCGTTCCACTCCTGGTGGGTGATCACGTAGACTTTCGACGCCCCGGCCAGGTCGATGCCGTGTGCGGCGCAGAACTTACACCCTCCGCCACGGCGGATCCTCATCAGAGTCGGCGTGACCTCATTGCCGCAGCTTGTGCAGCGGCACCGCCACGCCGTCATTGAGGTGGCATAGGGCTCCAGCGGCTCCAGGCCGGCCGCTCGCATGGCCGCCACCGCAACGTCCGGTGCGGTCTTCCTGCCCCCTGCCGCCCGTAGGTCAGCGCAGCGCCGACAGCCGCCCTGACCCGCCAGAATGCCGCCCAGACTTGGTGATGTCTCACCCCCACAGCCGTTGCAGCGGCACTGCCACCCCTTGTCACGGCGTCCGGCGTACGGTTCGAGCGGTTCCAGCCCGGCGGCGCGCATGAGGGCCTCGGCCTCGTCTGCAGGCCAGCGGCGCCGGCCACCGGGTGTCGGCGGGCAGTATGGGCAAGCCCGGAGGCCGCGCCGGAGGTTGCTCAATCTGATCTCGACGTCGCGGTTGCAGATGAGGTGGCGGCATTTCCACAGCTCGCTCGGCCCCGGGTAGGGCTCCAGGGGCTCCAGACCGAAGTCCTTCGCCTCGGCTGCGGCCTGGTCACCGTCGGTGCGGGGGAGTTCGCGGCGCCGGGCCCATGCCTGGCTGATTCCCCGTCCGGCGTTCTTGCGCCCGCACGGCCCGCAGCCTCCTTGTCGGCCCTTAATCGATCCGTGCGTCGGCGTTCCGATCGTGCCGCACACCGTGCAGCGGCACCGCCAGGGAACGTCAGTACCCGGATAGGGCTCCAAAGGCTCCAGACCCGCTGCCCTCATGAGCGCGGCGGCCTGCTCCGGATTGACCGGAGCGTTGGGCGCACACCACCGGCACGGCCCCCCTCCGCGCTTGATGTACGAGTACCGCGCCTTGACCTCTCGACCGCACGGAACGTGCCGACAGCGCCACGGTGGAGTCGAGCCGGGATACGGCTCCAGTGGTTCGAGGCCGGCCGCGCGCATCAACCCCACTGCTTCCTCAGGAGGAATCGGCGCCGTGCCAGAGCAGTAGCGGCAGCCGCTCTTTCGGCTCGCCGAGAGATTGCCCAACCTCGGAGTCACCTCGGTCCCGCATGCCTCGTGACGGCACCGCCAGGGCTTATCCGTCCCGGGGTAGGGCTCCAGCGGTTCGAACCCGGCTTCCCGCATGATCAGCACCGGATCGCGCGGATCCTTCCGCGGACGTCCCACAGCCACCCGGCCTCCTCTGCAGTGGCCAATACCTGAAGGAGGATTCCATGAGCCACTGACAACGGGCTGTTCACACCTGACGCTTGGAGACATGCTCCCTCGCGGGCTCCCTCGTCCGGAGTGGCCTGACCTTGCCCCACGAGTAACGAGCTGCAGAGCGTGTTCGGTAATGTGACGCGATGCACTTCACTACGGCGCCCAACGCAAGGGAATCAGCGCGTAAACGTCCGGGCATAGCGTCGCTCCGCGACGACAACTGGGACGACTTCGGATTCAAGACGGTCTTCCATTTGCTCTGCAACAACGGTAGCCGCGGCATCAACGTTGGTGCAGTGAAGATCGGCTTCTTCGGCATGGAGTCCGGCAGGACTTCTCTCCCCAGGAGCTTTGATGCCCTCGAGCCGGGGTTCTTCTCCCTGGGGATGGATGAGAGCTACTACGCCACGCTCCGTGACGAGTTCGATGACGAAACACGCGTGGCCATCTTCTCCGGTCTGCGCGATGTCGCCTACGACGCTGACCTCTTCGAACAGGCACGCAGTGAACGCGTTATGCGCGACTCACTGTTGCGCGGCACTGATGCCGATACGGTCCGTACGCAATACCACAGGATCACCCAGGGCGGCCCAACGCTCTCACGCTTCCACGTCCGATACCGGCAGAAGGCACCGGCCGAGAGCGCCCCGCCACTCACCCTCGAACTGACGGTAGACCCCGACAAGAACCCCCCCAGCAACATCCATGCGGTCATCGGCAGCAACGGCGTAGGCAAGACACGCCTGCTGCACAACATCGCCCAGACCACACTCGCCCCACAGGGCCGGATCCGTGATAGCTCGCTGGAGGATAGGCTCGACCACCGACAGCACCCCTTCACCAACGTCGTTTACGTATCGTTCAGCGCCTTTGACTCCCAAGGTCCGCACCAAGCCAGGAGAGCGATCAACCGGGTCGGTGACCATGTCGACTACCAGTACGTCGGTCTGAAAACGGCTGATGGTGCGGGAGTGAAGAGCTACGCGGATCTGGTCTCCGAGTTCGCTGAGTGCGTACAGAGATGCGTGGAGGATCATCCCGCGAAAGCTCGTCGCTGGAGTGAAACCCTGACCAAGTTGGAAGAAACAGATCCCCTCTTCCATGACCTGGGAATCACGGGACTCGCGTGCAGTCAAGACCGGCCAGACCCTGATTACATCGCCGACGGATTTTCCTTGGAACCGGCCCCCGAGCGGCCGGACCCGGAGGAGGTCTTCCACGGGCTTAGCTCGGGACACAAGATTGTTCTGCTGACCCTGGCCAGGCTGGTACAGCACACCGCCGAACGCACCCTCGTCCTGATCGACGAACCGGAGGGTCATCTCCACCCCCCGTTGCTGTCGACGTTCGTGCGTACCGTTTCCGAGCTGCTAAGAGATCGCAACGGCATCGCACTCATCGCCACGCACTCGCCGGTGGTACTCCAAGAAACCCCGCGTGAGGCAGTCTGGGCCCTCCGAAGGGCTGGCGATGACCTGCGCGTCGATCACCCCGAGATCGAGACGTTCGGCGAGAACGTCGGAGTGATCACCCGAGAGATCTTCGGACTGGAGGTGCGTCGCACGGGTTTCAACCGGCTAATCCAGTCACTTGCCGAGGGGGGCATGTCGTTCGAGGAGATCCTCACCGAATTTCATGACCAACTGGGGGCCGAAGGGCGAGCCTTGGCCCGCTCCGCGACTCGGCGCCGTGAAGGCAGGCTCTAATGCGGCGACTTGATCCTCCTCAGATCGGAACGCGAGAAGCGTTCCGCATGTGCATCAGTGCGAAAATCAGCCCGCCAATGAAGGATTTACTCAGTCAGTATGAGGGAAGAGTCGTGATCGCCGCCGATGCGTATGAGCAGGCTTGCCGTACCTCGACACTTCACCACATGCATCCTGCCGCGTTCGCTCCCCTTCCGTGCAAGAAGCACGACAGGGACGCCCTGATCGCTATGTATGAACGGCGGATGGGCCCAGACCATCCTGGCCGTCCCGTGTATGAAGAGGCCCGGAATCGCAAGACCAAGTGCCCCATGTGTGGTGTCGGTGCAGTGCGCCAGGTCGATCACCACATGCCCAAGTCGATCTATCCCTACCTTGCTGTCGTGCCCATCAACTTGCTGCCCATCTGCTCGGACTGCAACTTCGAGAAGAAAGACCGCGCGCCGACCTGCTACGAGGAACAGGCCCTCCATCCCTATTTCGACGACGTCGACGTCGATCGATGGCTGAGGGCGCGGCTCATAACCCGCTCGGCTGATGGCCGGGCCTTTCAGGCGAAAGCCCTTGACAGTCCTGCAAGTTGGGAGATCGAGTTCTACGTGGATCCGCCCTCATCGTGGGATGTACAGTTCGCGGAGCGCGTCAGAAGCCACTTTGAGACTTTCAAGCTGGCCCGGCTGTATGAGGACCAGGTCGCCGACGACCTTCCGGGCATCGAGTTGTCGATCGAGGAAGCATTCCAGGCCGGCGGAGCGCCAGACGTCCGTGCGCACCTGGAGGGACTAGCGCGCTCACGTGCGCGCCTGCACAAGAATTCCTGGATGGTGGCCCTATACGAAGCGCTTGCTGCGCAAGACTGGTTCTGCGACGGGGGCTTTCGTCAGGTAGCGGCTGGATAGAGATTTCGCCTATCGCGGGACGCCTGCGGCAGGGGCCCGTGTCGGTGTATGGCCGAGGGGCGAAACACCCAGGGGCTGAGGCGGGGGAGTAGATCGGCGGGTGGTTGGCTCTCGGGGTTACCGTGGATGAATGCCTGGGGACGTGGTGGAGTTCCGCTTCAATGTGTAGCGGCTGACATACCACCACATCGCCGATCCGGCAAACATTCAGGTCAGGTGGGGTCCGATCTTTCGGGGTCGGGCCCCTGGCTTTTTCCCGTGCTGGGATGGTGCTGGGATAGCTGACCCCTCGTCATCACCCCTGCTCACCTCTACCGTGCTGGGATGCCCGCGCGCCCCCGTGCTGACACACTCAGAATGGGACCACGGAGCCTTGGTTGGCCATGCGAAGGTGTCGATCTCTAACACCATGACGGTAGCCTCGGCGACGCGCAGCCTCTCGGACGACGGGTATAAGAACGGCAGCTCTAACCCGGTCATGAAGGCAGGCTCCAACGCTGCGAAGCAGATCTGGCCTGACGGACAGACGGACATCACCGTTAAGATCAACTGGATCGAGGAAATTTATGTGCCGTACTAGGAGCGGCAGGCGCCCCCTTTTGGCCGTCGCCATCTTCACCGTACTAGTCACGGGACTGTCCGCTTGTCAGAAGAGCGAACGCCTCGCCGTGCCTACTGAAGGCCAGATCGTTGGCTCTTGGGGCAACCCCGGAGGTGATTGGATCACCTTTAGGAAGGGCGGTGTGGGCATCATTTCGGCAGGGGCGCAGCTCCAGTTGAGCAGCCTGATGGAGAAATCCGACACCAAGCCGCAATGCCCGTTCTCCTGGGGCGTGGACACGGTACCCGCAGGCGGCAGTAAGTGGATCTCCGTCACCTTCGCGGCGGGGCAGTGCGGATCACAGCTGGGGGAGTTTGGCCTCTACTACTACTACGTGGAGAAAACCGGGGAGATGCGGCTTTCACCGGCTGTGGAGTTCCCTAAGCCCTCTGAGGTCTATGCTCGCTCGGATGCGACTACGTAGCGTGTGATAAGGGGTACCGCTCGCGGGTGCACCTATGCCTTCGGCGGGGAGGTTGCTTCTGTCTCCCCGCCGAGAGCTACCCTCTAACGTGCCGGCCATTCAGCGTCGGCGCCCTTGCGGCAGCCAACTGGCGCCAGATCACGCATTTAAGGTTCTTGAGCTCACACGAATCATGGTGACTGCCCGAACCAGGTCGAAGCGGTCTGCGGGTGGGTGTCGCCTATAGCCGCACATCTTCTTCCCCGCCGTCCCACCTGGACGTCGAGCGCGGAAGGTTTCATTTGTTTCACTGCGGCTGCGAGTCCACGACTGCCACTGCGAATCGCCCTCGCGCTTCCGCCCGGACCTCGTCCCACAAGCGCTACGAAATCTCGGCCAGCAGGTACGTGAGCCTGCCAACGACAAGTGAAAGCGCCCCTCTGATTGGGCTAAGAGTGCGCTCGACTGACGCTCGCTTCGGGGTCTGGGCGTTACTGGGGCCATTGTGAGGTGGTCTCGGTATTTCGACACTCCGGCGGCCGAGACCGCCGGCGTCTACCGGTCCACGGGCCGTGGGCGGGCACCAGTGGCGACTGGTACGACGCTATTCCCCTGCCTTCTCTCCGGCTGGCCCTCGTCGCCGGAGACGTGATCGGCCGCGGCATACCCGCCAGCGCCACGATGGGCCGTCTGCGCGCCGCCATCCAGACTCTCGCCGACCTCGAACCGGAGCCGGACGAGTTGCTACCTGGATCGCCGACCTGGTCCAGTGCCTTGCGGCGGAAGCACCACCCGGTGACCACGACGCCATGGGCGGCCACCTGCTTGTACGCGGTCTACGGCCCGGCCACCCGACGCTATGCCATGGCCAGTGCCGGGCACCCGCCGCCCGTGCTCGTACGGCCTGATGGGACCACCGAAGCCGTCGACGTTTCCTCAGGGCCGCCCCTCGCCGTCTGCGGCATGCCGTACGAGACAACCACGATCGACCTCGAGCCGGGCAGCGTCCTAGCGCTCTACACGGACGGCCTGATCCACCGCGGCGCGTACGACAGCGACGACGGGCTCAGGAGGCCGACCGATGCCCTCGCCACCTCCTGCCGCCCGGACCGCGCCCTGGACGAGACCGGCCTGGCCCTCCTCGACGACCTGGTGAACGGCGCACCGCGTGACGACGCGAGCCTGCTACTGGCGCGCACCCGCGCCGTGTCGGCCGAGGACACCGCTCACTGGCGGATACCGGCCGATCCGGCTGCTGTCTCGGATGCCCGGGAATGGGCGACCGGCCAACTCACCGCATGGGGGTTGGGCGACCTCCTCTTCACCACCGAACTCATCGTCAGTGAACTGGTCACCAACGCGATCCGCTACGGCCGTCCGCCGGCGGATCTGCGACTGATCCGCTCCGACGTTCTGGTCTCTCTCTGAGGTCATCGACTCCAGCTGCACCCAACCCCGTCTGCGCCGCGCACGCACCACCGACCGGGGCGGACGCGGCCTTTTCTTCGTCGCCCAACCCGCCGAGCGCTGGGGCTGCCGCCATGGCCAGAACCACAAGACCATCTGGTCCGAACAGCCCCTCGCGCGCGCTCACTGATTACGCCCGTGTGCCCACACGGCCTGCCATGTACGGCATGCCTACCGAATCCGCAGCTGTGACGCTCGTTTGACGCTCTGGGGCTTCCGTACGCGGGGCAGTGGACGGAAAAGCCGTGCCCGACCTGGTCTTTTTGTCCATCCTTCTCAGGTCGACCTGTTCCCTATGACGCATCATGTGGAGTGTGTGGCGATTCTTGAGCCGGTGAAGAAGGGCGCCTGACCTGCGGCTTTGCGGTTTTCGTCGGCTACTCGACCTGTTTCCCGTTATTCATCGGGTCGAGTGGACCTTCTTCCGTTGAGGGTGGTCTGACCTGCGATGTCACGCTGAAGCGGCAACCAGGCCGACCGTGGGGCGCGACGCCGCGCGGAAATCTTGACGCTCGAACGACGCTCGTCCTGAGTAGCCGTCAGAGCCCGATGGCGCTCCGATTTCGTCCTGGTATGAGGGTGAGGGCGGGCCGCGAGTTGCCGATCGCAGTGCGAGTGTCAGTCCGGGAAGTCGAGGCTCTGCTGACCAGGTCCAGGGGCGCGCCGGGACTTCCGTGGCGGCTTCGGTTCCTTGGTCGCGTAGGCAGGCACGGGCAGGATGCCCTCGCCCCGTAGGTCGTCGGTGGTGATGAGCGGGCCACTGATCACGGCGTCCAAGAGCCGGGCCTGTCGGGGTTCGAGGGCTACGAGGAGCCCGAGTGCGTTGATGAGGTCCAGCAGGTCGACGGTCCACCGGGAAGGCCAGGTCGGAGGCAGGATGTCGTTCAACGGGGTCTGCCGCTCCACGTCCGGTCGGCGTTTGCGGAAGCTGAACCACTTGCGGATCACCTGCACCCCGCCGATCCGGTAGTCCCAGACTTCCGGCGCCACTGGACGTATGCAACCGGTGCCCACCGTGAGGGTTCGTGTGGGAGCGTCGTAGGAGATGTCCTCCGGCAACCCGTCGTCTTCCCCGATCGCGACGACGGGTTCCGGTTGCTCCTCCAGGGGAAGCCTCGGGGCCGATCCAGACGGACCGTCACCGTGGTGAGAGGCGAAGCGCTGCCCGTACGTGTGGATCCACACTGTGCGCCTGCCCACCTCCACCACCTCCGCCCACAGGGCCGGATCACGCGTCAGAGGGATACGGGTGCCCCGCTCGGCGAGGTTCGCGGACAGGCGTTGGGTGTAGCCGCGGTGGCCGGCTGTTCCCGCGATGTACGCGAAGAGGTCTTCGGCGGTCACCGTCACTCCGTACGTCTTGGCGAGCAACTGCAGCAGGCCGGGGGTCACGTTCGGCTCTGCCTGGTGAGGGTGGCGGTAGAGAGGGGCGACGCGGCCGCCTTCGGTGCCTTTGAAGTGATGCATGTCGGGCAGGAGCGCGGTGAACCCCACCGCCGGGCCGGTGCGCAACGACTCCGTGTGAAGCTCGGAGAGGTAGATCTGGCATTGGTCGTTGTGGGCGAACCACAGGGCCGGTCGCGGAAAGTCGATCACTCTCCTGTCCGCGATGATGTACTGCCGGTCGAAGGTCATCCGACCATAGGGAACGATGACCGGCACTGTCTCCTTCTCTGCCGTGAGGCTGTCTTTTTCCTGCTGGCCGGGCAGTGGTGGTTCCGGCTTGTCCGGACGGCGGTCCCTGGTGGTTTTCAGCAGTGCTGCCTTGGTCTCCGCCGGAGCTTGCACGAGCCGGCGCCAACGTCTCTCCAGAACCTTCCGGCTGGGTGAGACTGGCCAGCTGCGGTTGTTCTTGTTGCCGGAGCTCGTCCAGGGCAGCAAGGCGTCCACCGGTGGCATGGCCGACCAGTCGGAGTCGGACGTGACGTGAAAGGGCGCGGTCCACTGTGCGGGGCAGAGCTGCCAGGAGGTTCCGTCGCGATGACCGTCGAGGCCGAGCCCGTCCAGCCAGTCGAACTTCTCCTCCCGTGGGCCCGCGGGGACGTCGAGTCGCCACACCCGGGCCGGATTCCTCGGGTCCGGCGCACCCCGGCGGACGAAGACGGCGATACAGACCTCGCGCTTGACTCCTTGGAAGACGCGAGTGCGCGGGTCGGAGAAGGGGCCTTCGGGGGACAGGCCGATGATCCAGCCCTCGTCGGCGGCCTCGCGCAGGTAGTGGCGCATGCCGGCCGCGCCCTCGCTGTCCAGGTAACCGGAGTTGGTGATGAGGGCGACGATCCCGCTGGGGGCCTTCGGCGCTCCCAAGGCCGTCACCTGGTCGAAGACCTTCCAGGTGGACCACGCCCAGAAGTAGACGTAGAGGTTGTCGAGGGCGTATCCGACGCGCCCGTTGTCCTCGGGATGGAAGCGGGCGAGGATCGGGCCCTGGTCGTTCGGGTTTCCCTCGGTGACCCAGCGTCCGACACCCGACTGCCTCGCACCCCGCAGGTAGGGCGGATTGCCGATGACCACCATGACCTTCTCGTCCGCCTTGATCCTGTTCGCCATGCGGCGGTGGCGGGCGATCGCCTCGTACATGAAGCCCAGGTGGTGTTCGACGGCGGGATCGTCGAGTGTGTCAGCCACCAGAAGCTTCGGCGGGCGGCGCGTGACATCGGCGTCGTGGGACTGGAAGGCGTGGTGCACACGGAGTTCGGCGACCGCGTACGGCCCGGTCTGTTTCTCCAACCCGACCAGTCGGCCCGAGAGTTCCCGGAGAAGTCCGGACTTGAGCGTCTTGCCGTACTTCAGTGACAGGGACTTGGCGACGTGGTCGATGATGTTGATGAGGAAGGTCCCGGTACCCATGGCCGGGTCGACCACGGTGACGTCCTCGCTTCCGTACCCGTCCGCCTGGCCGAGCCGATCACGCAGTATCCCGTCGGTGAACCCGACCATGAAGCGGACGACCTCGCCAGGGGTGTAGTACGTCCCCGTCCGTCGGCGCAGTTCCGGGTCGTAGGCGCTCAGAAAGCCCTCGTACAGGTGGAGGTAGGCGTCTCCGGTCTCGTCCTTGAACATCTCGGGGTCGACGGCCGATATGACGTCGATCAGAGGGTCGGTGATCCCTCGCAGATCGTCGAGGGCTTCGTCCGTCAGTACCGCAAGCGCCTTGCCCATCAGGGAGTGCCGTTTGCCCAGCCGGATCGCGACATCGGGGAGGGAGAGCCGGTCGAGATCGATGCGCTCGAGACGCGCCAGGAGAACGGCGAAGGTCAGTGTCTGGCTGTACTGGTCCGCGAACTCCTCCGGACGGGCGTCGGGAAAGAGCAGGTCCTTCCAGTTGCCGGCCAGGACCGAGAACGCCGCGTCGGCCTCCCCGTGCTCCTCGCGGGTGAGGCGTTCGGTGACCTCGTCGCGCAGCAGCACGCAGATTCCCGCGATGCGCCTGACCAGTTCGTCGATGCTGCCGTGGACGATGGGCGCCGGCAGGAAGAAGTGCGTGAGGACGCGCTCGAACCCGGTGTCCGGGGCGATGAGTGGCCGGCTACCGGTTTCCAGGTCTCCGGCCAGGATTCCCGTCGGGCCGACCTGCACGCCGAAACGGTAGACCGCCCACTGGTATCCGTCGGTGTACAGCACGTTGTGGAGTGCCTTGATCTTCTCCCACTGCTTCCGGTCGTGGGTCTTCACCGACCACTTCTCCGGGTCGGCCCCCGAGCCCGGCCGCTTGAGCTCGACGTGCCCTATGGTCCTGCCGCCGCAGGCGATGGCGAAGTCGGGCCTGATCCCAAGTTCCTTGACCCGACTCTGGCCGTGGGCGACGAGCTTGAGGCGTAGCCGTGAGGCCATGCCGCGCAGCAGTTGCTCCACCGGCGCCGTGAGGGCGTCCTCCTTGCTGCTGACCGCTCCCGCAGGACCTTGCAACTTGGCCCTGACCTCCTCACCGAACCGGGCGACGAGGTCCGTGACCGATCCAGTCGTGCCCTTCCCCGCCCGGACGTCCCCTCTTGCCATCGGCCCCCCAAGGTTGCACCCACGCCGACGATCAGACCAATACAGAATGCCCATGACATGCCAAGCAGCAAACGCCGGTGGATGTGGGGCGATCGGCAGTATGTAGCGAAAAACCGGCGTACGGACTGGTGTTGGAGCGTGAGTCAGGAGTGCGTGCCGTGCGGTGCGGTGCGTCAGTGCGCGGGACACAATCGGTGGAGGGTGTGGCGATCTTGCCGACGCGCTGGGTGAGTCGATCGAGGGGAGCGACGGATTTGGTGGTGCCTGCCGTCCACGCCTGACCTGGGGGCAAGGAGATTCGGACCAGTTGTCGTCCATGCATGGATTGAGGGCGAGCCCCGAACGCGATGCTTCCTGCGTTCGACGGGCTCGCCGGTCGGTGCCGCGTTCTCCTGACGCGAGGTCAGGCCTCCGGGATGAGGATGTGTCCGTATGCGGCGAGGGTGACGTCGGCCGGTTCGGGGCCGCCTCGGTGGCCGGATTCCAGGGCGTCCAGGGTTTTCAGTTCGTCCGCGTCGAGGGTGAAGTCGAAGACGTCGATGTTCTCGGCCATGCGGTGGGGCTTGGTCGACTTGGGGATCACCGAGCGGCCCTGCTGGATGCCCCAGCGGAGCAGTACCTGGGCGGGGCTCTTGCCGTGTGCGCCGGCGATCGCGGTGACGGCCGGGTCGGCCAGGACGCTCTGGCGCTCCTCGCCCGTGTAGAAGGTGATGCCGCCGATGGGGGACCACGCCTGGTTGAGGATGCCGTGCCGGTCGTCGAAGTCGAGGACCGCGCGCTGCTGGAAGTAGGGGTGGATCTCGAGCTGGTTGACCGCGGGGACGACGCTGGTGGCGTCGAGCAGGGCGGTCAGGTGGTCGGCCATGAAGTTGCTGACGCCGATGGCGCGGACCTTGCCGTCGGCGAGGAGCCTCTCCAGGGCGCGGTAGGCGGCGAGGGTCTTGTCGAAGTCCGACGGCAGGGCCTGGTGCAGGATCAGCAGGTCGATCCGGTCCACGCCGAGCTTGGCGGCACTCTTGTCGAAGCTGTGCAGGGTCTCGTCGTAGCCGTAGTCGCTGATCCAGGTCTTCGTCTCGACGAAGACCTCCTCGCGGGGGAGCCCGGACTCGCGGATGGCCTGGCCGACTTCGCGTTCGTTGCCGTACACGGCGGCCGTGTCGATGTGCCGGTAGCCGAGGTCCAGCGCGGCCATGACGGCGGCGCGTGTCTCGTCCGGCGGGGTCTGGAAGACGCCCAGCCCCAGGGCGGGCATCTGGACGCCGTTGTTGAGGGTGTAGCTCTGCATCACAGGGACCTTTCGGCGCGATGTGAGGACTTAATGAGGGTATTTGGTGTCATGTCGGTTGGGTAGAAGGCGTCGTCGTGCCGACCCGGCGGGCAATCGCACCTGCGTGCCACCGAGTCGGACCATCGCGCCACCGCCCCCTTGATCGTTTCGACACGTGCTTCGGGCGGCCGGTAGAGTCCTGGAATCCAGGCGTGCGACAACGATGTCACCGGCTGTGTGGGCGAATCGATTCCCCTTCCGGTGGCACCGTCGGTTCACGGTTCACAGTTCGCGGTGCACCGGATTGCAGCGTCGAAAAGAGGCGCAGGTGAGTTACCGAAGCATGGATGGGACCACGGATGGGTCGTCAGACCGGGGTCGTTCCACGGATTTCCGGACCGCCATGAACCTGCCTGTCCGGCAGATCCATCGCACCGACCGCTTCTTCCGGGAGTGGGAGCGCGGTCCCTTCCGTCACCTCACGCGTCTCACCATTCCTCAGCCGTCCGCCCATCACGGATTCAGGTTCGTGGCCAACGGACACCTCGTCGAGAGCCTGCTCTCGGTGAAGGTGTACTGCGACTCGCTGGCCGGAGTCTCGGGGAGTGATCAGGACCAGGACCCCGTCGTGGCGGACCTGGTGACCGCGGGGAAGATCACTTTCCGGGGCCGGCGGGAGACGTACACGGTCACGCCCGGCCGTATCTGCATCCGGGACACCAAGGCTTCCTGGGAGTTCTCCTGCGCGCCCGCCACCCGCGTACGCGTGGTGAGGATTCCCCGGCACCTGGTGCTCTCCCACGCCGCGTCGCCCAAGGACCTCGGCCGGGCTCACCTGTCCGACGTCACCGCGCCGGAGGTTCGCTTCCTCCTGAACTTCCTGGAAGCGATCGAGAAGAGCAGTGCCGAGCTGAGCGGTTCGGCCTCTGCGCGGAAAATCGCGTTGGACGCCAGTGCGGCGCTGTTCTCGGGGCTGCTTTCAGGCCGTCCCGATCCCGGGTTTCGGGATCATCAGAATGTCGTCCTGGTGGCGGCCAAGAACGCCGTGGAAAGGAACCTGGACCGGCACGACCTGTCGCCCGCCGTGGTGGCCAAGCTGGTCGGGGTCTCGCTTCGCACACTGCACCGGTCTTTCGCGGAGTCCGACGAATCCCTCATGGCCTTCGTGCGCCGGCAGCGCCTGCAGAAGGCGCACGGTGAACTGGTGAGACTGGGCCGGCAGGCGAGCGTGTCCGAGATCGCGGCGCGCTGGCACTTCTCCGACGCGAGTCACTTCATCCGGAACTTCAAGTCCCTCTACGGAAGCACACCGGCCGCTTATCTGAGGAACCTCGGCGACGGGCGGGACACGGGGCACTGAGCCCCTGCTCGCCCCCCCCCGTACCCGGATCAGTTCCTCTCAACTGTCCCTGCCCTCACAGGAGACCGCCAGCGGGAGTTTCTCGGAGAGGATCGGCTCCGGTTCCCGGATCTCGACTCCGATGAGGGTGCGGAACGACTCGCCCCGGTAGGCCGAGAAGTCGATGAAGGTGACCTTCTTCCTGTCACCGGCCGCGGCGAAGGTGAGCGTCTCCCACTTTCCGTCGGTGACCGAGCCGGCCGTCGTCACCCACCGGTACGTCACCTGGGCCGGCGTCCGGTCGACGGTGAACGTCGCCGTGAAGGTGGGAGCGTCCTCCTTGGCCGGCGGGCAGCTGCCCTCGTAGACGCTGGTCTCGGCGGCCACGGTCACGTCCACCGCGCCGGTCGACTGCGGCTCCACGGGTGCCTCCACGGACCCTGCCGCCTCCGTCGCTCCCGGTGCGGCCTGATGGTCCTGCCGTCCGCCGTCCAGCAGCCCGTAGGCGAGCCCGCCGCCGCCCACCAGCAGCAGTGCCGCCGTGCCGGCTGCCAGCACCACCGACCTCCTGCGGCGCCGGGGCGTGACGGAGGCCGTCGGTGTCGTGAGGGCCGGCGTCGTCTCGTCCCTCGTCGGCGGACGGTGGACGAGGTCGCCGGTGTCGCCGTCGCGCACGGCGCACAGTTCCCGGTGCGTCTGCTCCATGGTCGGACGGCGTTCGGGGTCCTTGCTCAGCAGCGCCTCTATCAGAGGGGTCAGCGGCCCGGCCCGGTGCGGGGGAGGCAGTTCCTCGTCGACGACGGCCCGCAGGGTGATCAGGGGTGTCGTCTGCCGGAACGGGGAGCGCCCCTCCACCGCGGCGTAGAGGAGGATGCCGAGAGACCACAGGTCCGAGGCCGGGCCCGGCTGGCGTCCCAGGGCACGTTCCGGCGCCAGGTACTCGGGGGAGCCCACCAGTTCGTCGGCCATCGTCAGCGCCGACGTCCCTTCGACCATGGCGATGCCGAAGTCGGTGAGGACCACCCGGCCGTCGTGGGCCAGCAGGACGTTGGCCGGCTTGACGTCGCGGTGCAGCACTCCCACCGCGTGGGCGGCGCGCAGCGCGGCCAGCACCTCGACGGCGATGCGGGCCGTGCGCCGCGGGTCGAGCACCCGCTCCGCCTCGATGAGTTCGGCCATGGACGAGCCGCGTACCAGCTCCATGACGATCCAGGGACGGCCGTCGTCCTTGGCCACGTCGTAGACGGTGACCACGTTGGGGTGGGTGATGCGCGCGGCCGCCCACGCCTCGCGTTCCAGCCGGGCGTTCAGCCGGTCGACCTCGGGCGGGGCGAGCTCCAGAGGGGCTCGGACCTCCTTCACGGCCACCTCGCGCTGCAGCACCTGGTCGTACGCGCGCCACACCGTGCCCATACCCCCGGAGCCGAGCGACGAGAGCAGCCGGTAGCGCCCGGAAAGTATGTGCCGCTGAGTCTGGCCTCTGAACATGGCACCCTCATCGAGCATCGGAGCGACGGCCCTCCCTCTTTGGCAGCCGTAATTCACGCGTTCGTGCGATGATCAGCTTTGGCCTCGTCGAAAATAAACCTCCTCGCGGCCGTGACGACACCCTTGGCCGGTGATCTGGCGTCCAGGTGCCATCAACGCGGCACGGTCGTGCCGTCGGCCGGACGTGTCAGGCGGGTGAGGCGAACTTCCAGAGCGACACGGGAATGCCCGGCTGGAATGTCTGCACGGTCAGTTGGCCGAACTCCTCGTCGGCGGTCAGGTACATGTCCCCGTTGTCCCGGGTGTGGTTGGTGAGGAACACTCCGTCGTCGCCGTGCGGCGAGGCGCACCAGAGGTAGCCGTCGTCGTCGGCGCGGAACGGGCTCAGTTTCACCACGGCGCCGTTCGGCGGGTCGTACGGGTGGCCCGACGTGGAGTTCATGTAGTTCCCGCCGTAGGACAGGTAGTAGCACTCCTCGCCGTCGATGCGGCCCGCGTGGATCGTGGTGAACCTCTGCTCGGGGTCGTTGACGTCCCGTTCGACGATCACCTGGGGATCGCCCTCCTCCAGGTCGTCCAAGCCGAGGACGAGGGAGTCGGCCGTGGGGGACTGGAGGGCGACCTCGTTCACGTCCAGCGCCTCGTCCTTCCGGTCGATGAACCAGCGCTGTGCGGGCGAGCCGTCCCAGTCACGGGCCACGACGGTCTGTCCGCCGCCGGGAGCGGTGAGGTACTGGTGCGTGTAGTAGTTCTCCAGCGTCCAGGTGCCGTCGCCCTGCGGCAGCGGCATCCAGAGCTGGTCGACGGACTGGTCGGGCCAAAGCACGGCCCGTGCGTCACGACGGCCGCCCTCCTGCCCGAGGTAGCGGCGGTCCGCCTCGTGCATCACGCGGTAGTAGCCGGGGTATTCCGGGTCGAGGGCCAGACTGTACGTCTGGCCGGGAAGGCCGGCCTGGTTGACCGGCTGGTCGGTGATCACGTTGCTGCTGCCGGAGGGGCCGGCACCGTTGGTGGTGGCCGCGTTGCGCATCGTCCGGGTCCCCACCAGGTCCTGATCGATGGTCGACTGCGGTGGCGTCGGCTCGCTGGGCAGGTTGCCGAGAACGGCCGCGACGGGAAAGTGGTCCGACGCCCTGACCTCGACCCGGGCGATGCTCTCGATGGTGGTCTGGCCCGTGGGGACGACCGCGTAGTCGAGGGTGGTCGGGGTGCCGTTGTTGTTCGTGGGGTGCGTGAAGGTGCTCGGCGCCCGGACTCGGTAGACGCCGGGATAGTCGGTGTCGAGCCTGGTCGCGAGGCTGTTCGTCGAGCCGTCCGGTGCCCTGTTGTAGTCGCCCATGGCGACCCACGGCAGTCCGGCTGTGGCCATCCGCTCCCGGATGTTCCGCAGCAGTCCGGGGTCGTCGTTACCGCTGCCCGAGAGACCGTGCACCGTGAAGTAGGCGACGCCGTCGACGGCGACGCCGAGCGCCGGCCGGGAGTTCCAGATGCCGTTCCCCTCGTCGTAGAACGCCGGATGGGTGACGAACACGTTCGCGGGATCGACACGATTACGGGTCCAGATGGCCAGGTTGACCCGGCCCCTCGAGGCGTCCTCGTGGTAGTCGGTCTGCATCCAGTACAGCCAACCCTGTGATCCCCGGCTCGTTCCGAGGCGGTACTCGATGACCGGAGGCCGCTCTCCGTCGCGGAACCAGTAGTCGGTCTGCGCGATGCTCTGGGTCCGGTGTGCGGACGGTGGCGGCGAACCGGCCTCCTGGAGGAGTGCGATATCGGCTCGGTTCGGGGCGCTGCCGCCGCCCACCAGACCGGGGAGGACGGTGCTGTACTTGTTCTGGCCGTCGGTGTTCGCGCCCTGCATGTTCCAGGTGATCACCTTGCGCCGGTTGTCGACCCGTGGGTCCAGCTCGCCGCCGGTGTCACGCAGGAACAGCGAGGACCGCTTCCCGACGTCGGTGAGCACCACTCCCTGACCCGAGAAGTCCTGGGTCTCCCGGCCGGTCCAGTCCGCGATGGGCCGGCCGTCCTGGCTCAGCGGCCTGAAGACCTGTGGTGAGCCGCTGTCGGACCCGAACTGGTAGGCGGTGCCGACGTGTGAGCCGGAACTGCCGTTCGAGTACGGGGCGTAGGGCTCGTAGGCACCACCGGGCGTGGTCTGCTTGATGAGCGTGTTGTTGTAGAAGACGTTCTGCGGTCCCGTCGATCCGGACCACTTCGCCGCCTTGGGGCCGGCTCCCCACCAGATGGGGTACCAGGTCCCCTCGTCTATCTCGCCGCCCTCACCGCCGCAGTTGCTCTGGCAGTTGGCCGAGCGGTGTTCGTAGGGGATGCGGACCGTGTTCTGCTCGAAGAGGTTGTGGTGCTCCCAGCCGCCGTGGAGGTTGAGGTCGGAGTCGAGGTCGTTGCGGAAGGCCACGTTGCCGCTGGCCGACCACTGGAAGGTGAAGTGGCGCAGGTTCCGGCTGAGGTTGTAGGCCCACAGCGAGTTCCACACCCGGCTGCCCCGCAGGTACCCGTTGCCGCCCTTGCCCTTGTTCCAGGCGCCGTCGAAGCTGTTGCGCTCGATCTGCAGGTTGCGGGCGTTCTCGGTGACGATCGGATGCGAGCCGGTCATCGTCGCCTTGAGTCCGCGCGCCCAGCTGTTGGCGGCCCACTTGAAGACGATGCCGTGCATGGCGTACTCCGGCGCCATGTTGCCGTAGTTGTTCTTCGCCTGCTCGGGGGTGAGCTGGTACGTGCCGCCGCCGAGCTTGGGCAGTCCGTTCATGTCCTGGGTGAAGGCGAAGTCCTCGAAGCCGACGCCCTCGACGATCTTCAGCGGGGTGACCTTGCTGGCGTACACCGTGGCGTTGATCGGGGAGCCGTCCGAGGCGGAGTCCACCGGCAGGTCCCACTCCAGGGGACGGTCGAGCCTGATCGTCCTTGCGTCGGCGTCGATGCTCGTGACCCGGAACATCTGCTGGCGCATGTGGAGGTTGTCCATCATGCTGCCGTCGGTCACGCCCTGCTGCTCGTAGAACTTGCGGCTGTTGGCGGCGCCGACCCAGACGTAGCCGTTCACGCTGAACTTCGACATGGGCGCGTTCGAGGCCAGCCGGACGACGTTTCCGCCCTGCCGGGCGGAGAAGCCCGGATCGTCGTCCCGGGCCGCGAGCTTGACGCCCGAGACCCAGTGCTGGTTGACGCTGCCCTCGAACAGGTCCTTGCGGTTGGCCGGCGCGGCCGCGCGGTCGTCCACGTAACGGTCCGCCACGTCCCGGGTCTGTACCCGGAACATCCCCCGGCCCGGCCAGATCCAGCCGCCCGTACCGACGTCGCTGCCGCTGCCCGCCGTCATGCTGTCCTGGTCCCAGCGACCGTTGCCGACCGTGTCGTAACGGGTGTTGGTGTCCGGGCGGAACACCATCTTCGTTCCGCCGTCCCCCGACCCCTGACCGCGCACGACCAGGAAGCTGGTGTCGACGGAGATCTGCCGGGTGATGTCGACGCGTCCGGCGGGGAGTGTGATGAGGGACAGCCGGTCGAAGCTCGCGTTCGGCGTGCACCGGCTCTTGATGTCGTCGATCGCGTTCTGCAGTCCGGTGGTGTCATCGGCGCCGTCGTCGGCGACCACCCTGAACTTGGAGGCGAGTTGGGACGGTGTGACCCTGCACGACGCGTCGCCGGTCACGCTCTGGTCGCCGGGCAGGGACGCGCCGCCGCGGAATCCCACCCGCGACCAGTCGGGCATGCCGGGAGGCGGCCCCGTGCGGTTGGCCTGGCCGAGGTCCGGACCCTCGGCTCCCGGTCCGGCCGTGGGTGCCGCGGCCGCTGCCGCGGGCGTCGGCGGGGTGAGTGCCGGCAGGGTAGTGGAGAGCAGCAGACCGGACAGAAGTACGGCCGCTGTTCGGAGACTTCTCACGTGAGCTCGATTCTGCGTCGGCGTGGTGGAGAGAGGGGTGCACGGCTGTCGTGCCGTGCCCCGACGGCCGCGGTCCTGCCACCGACGTCGGGTGTCGGTGACAGGACCGCGGGGGACCTCAGGTCGTCATGTGCGCGGGCGGGTGAAGCCGTCCGCCGAGGGGGTGCCGGCTCAGTAGGTGTAGTAGTACGAGCTGAGGCCGTGGTTCTCGGTCGTGCCCTCGGCGGCGATCCCGACGCCGTCCTTGCCGTTGTAGAACCACAGGTACTCACGGCTCGGACCGACCACGTCGAACGTGCCGCCGGAGGTGTTGTAGTGGCCGACGACCGCGATCATCCCGGGCTTGGCGCCGCTCGGGGCGGGACCCCACCAGCAGGCGGAGCCCGGGTTCAGGACCGGCCCGAGCTGCCGGAACACGTTGTCCTCACCGGCGAACTCCAGGTGCACCTTGTAGTTGCCCCACGGGCACAGCTGAACCCAGCCGTCCCGGATGCTGGAGGCCGAGGCCGGAGCCGCCGTGGCCACGGAGAAGCCCGTCAGCACGGCGATGGTGGTGAGCGGCGCCGCTACGGCGCGCAGCAGCCTGGTCAGTCGGGACATACGTCTTTTCCGTTCCTTGGACCGGTCCGCAGGCATGCCGAGGCGGGCTTCGGCCGGCATCGGCGTGAGGGACCGTCATGGGTGTGAGAGCCACAGCGGTTCGACCGAGTCGGTCGTCGGACAGCCGGTCCGCCTGCCGAGTGAGGGAGGCGGCGCCCGCAGGGCCTCCGAATCCAAACACGTCGACGTCGCCGGGACTTAGAACATCGGCGCCATGATCGCGAACGACCCGAATGGGCACGGTCGTTCTATTTCCTCGCCGGGGGCCTTCATAAGCTCGCCGTCGTCGGCCGCCACCAGCGTCCCGATGGTGGCTCGAAAGGAACGAACTCCTTGTTGCACGTGCCCTACTCCCTCGCGGATCAAGACTTCTACCTACCGTTCGAGAAGGTGCCGGACGCCGATCCGGTGTACTCCGTCGACGAGCTGCCCGAGGGATGGAACCGAGGCCGCTCGGGAGTCTGGACGGTCTACAGCCCGCCGTCGGGCATGCGGGCCGGACACGGCTGGAAGGTCCACGTGTCGGCCACCAAGGACCGGGCGCAGCCGGTGCTGGACATCGCCTCGCGCGTCCTGATCGACAGCGGAATCCCGTTCAAGCACCTCAGCGACGTCCTGCGCTACACCTGGCTGCACCACAAGGTGGGAAACCGGGCCCAGAGCGGTAAGTTCATCGCCGCCTACCCACCGGACGCCGACTCCGCGCGGCGGCTCATGGAGCTGCTCTCCGAGTCCCTGCGGGACGAGTCGGGACCGCACATTCTCGGCGACCGGCGCTTCCGCGACTCGAACGTGGTCGCCTACCGCTACGGAAGCTTCCGCGACACCAGCCGGACCCGGCCGGACGGGCTCCCGGAGAGGCTGGTCCCGGACGGGTCCGGGGAACTGGTGCCCGATCAGCGGGGCGTCACCTTCATCCTCCCGGCCGGGGTCACGGACCCCTTCGCCGCGCCCACCGCCCCCGCACCGCCGACCCACACCGACAGCGTCCCGCAGCCGGACGCCGTCACCTTCGACGGACTGCGCTTCGAGCGGGTGCTGCAGCGCAGCAGCGGCGGCGCCGCCTACCAGGCCGCGACCACGGACACGGGCCTCCGGGTCTTCGTGAAGGAGGCCCGCGCCCACGTCGGACTGCACTGGAACGGCACGAGTGGCCAGGAGCGGCTGCTGCACGAGCACACGGTGCTGAGCGAACTGCACGAGAAGGCACCCGGTGTCGCACCTCGGCCGCTGAGTCACTTCCGCCGCTGGGAGAACACCTTCCTGGTCACGGAGTTCGTCCAGGGCCGGCCCCTGCGCACCTGGATGGTGGAGAACCTCCCCAGCATCAAGGCCGGATCGCCCGCGTGGTCCTACGAGGACTACTACGCGCGGTGTGTGGAGATTCTCGACCAGCTGCGCGAGCAGATCAGCACCCTGCACGCGGCCGGTCACGTGTTCGTCGACATGACCCCGAACAACGTGATGGTCGACGACGAGGACCAGGTCCGGCTCATCGACTTCGAGGCGGCCGCCCGCAGCACGGACTCCTTCCCCCTGCTGGGCACCGACGGGTTCTTCCCGAAGCTCCCCCAGGCCGAACTGAAGCGGCTGGCGCGGGAGAACCCGCAGCACTTCGACTGGTACGGGCTCTCCGGCATCGCCAGGTTCCTGCTGGGCCCGCTGTACGACCTGGTGCAGCGCGAGCCCGGAGTCCTGCGCCACGTACGGCACAGCCTGGAGGAGAGCGCGCCGGTGCCGCGGCGTCTGTGGCGCGAGGCCACGCGGTTCACCGACCCCGAGGCCGCCACCTCGCTGCCCTCACCCGAGGCGGTGGCCGCCGACCCCCTGACCCACCTGCGGCTCCTCCGCGACCGGACCGCCGACGCCATCCTGGCCATGGCGGACCCGAAGGCCGACGTGGTGTTCCCCACCGTCCCGCGCGGCTACGAGTCCAACACGCGCTCGGTGGCCTACGGGACCGCGGGGGTGCTGCACGCGTTGCGGCTGGCGGGACGGGAGACCGACCCGGAGATCCTGTCCCGGCTCGCCGAGTCCGCCCTGCGTGAGCGGCACGACGCGGCTCCCGGGATCACCGTGGGAAGCGCGGGCGTCGCCTGGGTGCTCGCCGACCACGGAATGCTGGAGGAGGCAGGCGCGCTGCTCGACGCCGCCGAGCGGCATCCGGTGCTGGCGCAGCGGGCCACGCTCGGCGAGGGAACGGCCGGCGTCGCCCTGACCCACCTCGCCCTGTACGGCCACGACGGTGACGAGCGGCATCTGCGGAAGGCCGCCGAACTGCGCGCCTCGATCCCGGAGGACGGCCCCGGCCTGGCCGCCCTCATGGGCTACAACCACGCGACGGGTCTGCTGAACGGGCGCGCCGGTATCGCCCTCCTCGACCACTACCTCCACCGGATGCTGGGCGAGGAGAAGGCCCACGCTCGCGGCCTCGGTCTGCTGCGGACCGAACTCCTGCGGGCCAGGCCGAGCGGCGAGGGCGGCGTGGCCTTCCCCGTGTCCGACAAGGACACCCGCTCGATGATCTACCTGTACGCCGGGTCCGCCGGGTTCGCGACGGTGGCCACCCGATACCTGGACGATCTCGAGGATGACCGGGACGCCGATCTCCGGCAGGCGCTCGCCGCCTCACTGACCGCGTGCCGCACTCCGTTCACGGTCTACAGCGGACTCTTCGAGGGCCGCGCGGGCCTGGTGTTCGCGCTCGCCGAGCACGCCTCCCGCACCGGGGACCGGAGCACCGGCGCCGCCGCCGTGGACGCGGCACGCCGACTGTACGGGCACGCGGTGGCGCACCCCACCGGAGCGCGCTTCGTCGGCGAGGGCACGGTGCGCTTCAGCACGGACCTCGCCACCGGCTCGGCCGGCGTCCTGCTCGCCCTGACGAGGCTGCTCGACGACCGCGCCGACATGTTCTTCACCCTCGACGCCCTGGCCGCGCGGATGGCTACCACCCGCGGCTGACCTGACTTCCGCCCCGGTCATGGGGCGGAGTGGCACAACGGATCGACCGAAAGGAAATGACAATGAACGAGGTCCTCGAACTGCAGCTCATGGAGGCCGAGGAGACCGTCGAGGTCGGTGTCGCGATCTGCAGCGAGAGCAGCGGCAGCACCATCGCCTGCAACTAAGCACACCTGAGCGACATGCGTGGGCGGGTGGCGGGGTGCGACACGGCACCCCGCCGCCCGTCCCGGGCTCATCACCAGTGAACGGCCATATGACCAAGACGAAGGACCACGACGCCGTGCTCTTCATGGGCGGCAGGGTTCTCTCCACACTCGGCTCGACACTCAGCGCCACCGCGCTGTCGGCCATCGCCGTCACCCACTTCCACGCCTCCGCCGGTCAGGTGGGTGTCATCGCCGCCGCCGGCAGCGTGCCCCCTCTGCTGTTCGGGCTCCTCGCCGGGGTACTGGCCGACCGGGTCCGCCGTCCGCGTCGACTGCTCGTCCTCGCCGACCTGGCCTGCGCCTGCTGCATGACCGCGGTCGCGCTCGGCATGTGGAGATCGCTCGCGGACTACCGGTGGCTGGTGGGCCTCAACCTGGCACTGGGCACCGTCTCGGTGGTCATGGAGTCGGTCTACTTCATCCACCTCCGCACGGTCGTGACGGGCGAACTGGCCCCGGCCCGGGCCCGGCTGCAGGTCGGACAGACGTCGGCCCAGGTGGCCGGCTCCGCCGTCTCCGGGCCGCTCTTCGCCGCGATCGGCGGGGTGGCACACCTCGCCGTCGACGCGGTGACCTACCTGGCCAGCGCGTCGAGCCTGCTGCTCCTGCGTCGCTCCCACCCCGTCGGGCGCAAGGAGCCGGAGAACGCGCGGGCCTCCTCCCCGGCACGGGCAGGGGCGGCGCGCCGGTTCCTGCACGAGGCCCGCACCTCGACACGCGTCCTGTCCGCCACGCCCGTACTGCGCGCCCTCATGACGTTCCTCCTGGTGCAGGGCACCTGCTCGGTCGCCGCCGGGACGCTCGTCGCTCCCTACCTGCTGGGCTCCCTGGGGCTGCCGGTCGCCGCGTACAGCGTGCCGCTGACCGTACGCGCCCTTCTCGCCGTGGGCGGCTCACTGCTGGCAGCGCGGTTGGTCGGCCGACGGGTCGACGAGGCCCGGCTGATGGCGGGCGGGCTGATCGGTGGTTCCGTGTCCACCGCGATGATGCCGCTGGCCCAGGGCCACGGGGTCGCTGCGCTGGTCGTGGCCTCCGTGAGCCTGGGCTCGGCCGCGTTGTCCGGCGCCGTGACGAACATCGCGCTGGCCTCGGCGCTGACCCGGTGGGTGCCCGAGGAGTCCATGGGCCGGGCCGCCGGGGCCTACCAGTTCCTGGGCACCGCGGGGATCGTGGTGGGCGCCCTGGCGGGCGGTCTGCTCGGCGATCTGCTGGGCGTCCGAGGCGGCCTCACCGTCTGTGCCGTCGCCCTGCTCCTGTCCCTGACGCTCGCGATACCGGTGGCGCGCGCCGCCACCCGGCCCCCGGTGACGGCGGCACATCCGGGTGTCCCGGAACCCGGCGCCGCCGAGTCGGAGGTCTCGCCCGCGGGGGGTCGTGTCTCCCGGCGTCCGGGCCCGCTGCCGGGCGGAACGTGTCCTGAGTGCGGGGAACCCGGGGTGCGCAGGGGTCCCAGCGCGCACCCCGCCCTGCTTTATCTGCTCTGCGACACCGACGGGTGCGGCTGGCGTTCGGATCTTCTGTGCTGAACCCCTCCTGACCTGGGAGAGTTCCGGCGGCCGGGTGGGCGGCACCGTATCGGCGTCCGAACGCCCGGAACCGGGCGGGCCGGTGTCGGCGTCCCTGTGCGGAAGGCCGGCGGCCGCGAGTGTCTCGCCGGGTACGGATCGGAGGCGAGGCCGCATGAGCAGGGCGGTTGGTGATGCCGTGCCGGACACGCGTCGGCGGCGGTCACGAGACCGGCGCGGGCGGGTGTGGACCCTGCTGGGCTGCTGTCTTCTCGCCGCCCTGCCCGCCGCTCTGCTCGTGGTGCGGCTCACCGGGCTCGACCGGGGGACGCCGCTCGCGGTGCCCATGGTGCTGTTTCCCTGGTCGGCCGTCCTCGGCGTGGTGGTGCTGGGCGTGGTGGCGGCTGTCCCCGCGTTGCGCTCCCGTCGGGTGCTGGCTGCCGTCGCGGTAGTCGTGGTCGCTCAAGTGGCCCTGCTGGTACCCCGGTTCGTGCCTGAGCGGCAGTACGTGCCTACGGGTGCGGCCGAGTTGCGTGTCGTGACCCTCAACACCGATGCAGGCGCCGTGGACGCCCGTGCGGTGGTGGACCTGGTCCGCGCCGAGCGGATCGACGTGCTGGCCGTCGAGCAGACGCCCGCGGAGGGACTGCGGGCGCTGGACAGGGCGGGCCTCGCCGCGCTGATGCCCCATCGGGAGGCCCATCCCGAAGACGACTCCTCGATCTACTCGCGGCTCCCCCTTTCCCACGGCGCCACGACCCGTGGGGACACCGCCTGGCCCCAGACCACCGCCCATGTCGAAGTCGGCGGGCGCCAGGTGCAGTTGGTGGCCGTCCACACCTTCTACCCGCTCGGAGACCCGGAGCGGTGGACGCGGGACATGACCGCCCTCGCCGCCGTGGCGCGGCGCTCCGGCCCGGACACGGTGTTCCTGGGCGACTTCAACGCCTCACTGGACCACAGCCCGATGCGGGAGCTGCTCGCGGCCGGCCTCACGGACACCCATGCCGAACTCGGTCGCGGATGGGCGCGCACCTGGCCCGTCGGCCATGCCCTCGTCCCGCCCCTGGTCCAACTGGACCACGTGCTGCACGGCTCCGGTCTGGCGGGGGTCTCCGTCGGCGAGCGCACCGTGCCGGGTACGGACCATCGGGCGGTCGTCGCGGTACTGGCGGTGCTGCCGGTACGCGAGAAGTGATCGGTCCGCACGGCCGCGCGAGCAGGGTGAGGTCGCCTGCACGAATGGACCTGGGGGTATTCGTGACGTTCGAGCGAGAATGGGCCGAACTCCGCGAGGGGGCGGCCAAGCGGAGTGCGACGCGGCTCAACAGCGTGCCTGCCGACGGGGGCGGTGGCGGGGGCGGCGGGTTCGACCTGGTGGTCGACCGTGACGATCTCGGGGCCGTCGGCAACGACGCGTACGACCTCCTCGGGCGGCTGGCCAAGGAGGGGGACATCGCCCGTCCGGCCACCTTCGACGCCGCGACCGCGCTGACCAACGGGAACTTCGTGAGCGGTTCGGCCGTGCTGAAGGTGCACGACCTCTGGCGGACGCATCTGAAGACGCTGCTGGACTCCTGCGCGCAGATCTCGAATCACCTCGACTACAGCAAGGCGCGGCACGCGCGGGACGAGGTGAAGATCGTGGGAGATCTGACGCAGATCTCCGTTCTCACGGACGACATGAAATAGGGCTCGGGGGAGCGCGCGCCATGCTGAAGTACGAGGACATCGTCGACGCCCCGGTGGCGAAGCTGAAGGCCGCGGCCGACGACTGGGCGGAGATGGCGGGGAAGCTGGAGAAGCTCGCCGACGACGCCGCCCGCGGGATGAAGGCGAAGGCGGACCGGGCGGCCTGGGACGGCGTCAACGCCGGGGTCACCAAGGGGTTCATCGGCAAGACGGTCAAGGAGTTCACGGACGCCGCCGCCGAGGCCAGGGGGGTGAAGCTCATCCTGGAGGACGGATACGCGGCCATCAAGAAGGCCCGGGACGACCTGGTCGGCATCCGGGACCACGAGGGGCCTGCGGCCGGTGTGCGGGTGGACGGCAAGGGCAAGGTGACGGCGCGAAAGCCGTTGTCCGAGTTCCCCATGGCGCATCATGACCCCGACTACAGCGATCTTCTGCAACAGGAGAAGCAAACATCGAGTCGTGGCAGAAGAGGATCGACCTCATCGTCGACAACTGCAACGACACCGACTTCGCCCTCAAGAACGCCCTTGAGGCCAACGTCACCGACCGCAAGGACTTCAGCGCCCCGACGTACACGAAGCTGGACCAGGAGGAGGCCGCCCGCGCCGCCGCTCTCGCGGCCAAGGGCAGTGACCTCACCCACGCCGAACTCCAGCAGCTCAACGAGCTGCTCAAGGACAACAGTTCGTCGGCCGAGTTCTCCACGGGCTTCTACGGCAGGCTCGGCCCCGAGAAGTCGCTCGCGTTCTTCGGGCAGCTGGCCAGGGACACGTCCGAGTACGGCAAGGTCGACCCGGAGCGCCTCAAGGACGTCCAGGAGCTCCAGAGGAACCTCGGCCTCAACCTGGCCACCGCCTCCCACGACAAGGCGTTCAGCGACAAGTGGGGTCCGGACCTGCGGAAGTTGGGTACGGAGCGCATCCCGCTGGCCAAGCACGAGTACGGCGGGCCGTTCGGGTACCAACTGCTCGGCGGGATCATGCGGTACGGGAACTACGACGCGAAGTTCCTCAACCCGATCGCCGAACACGTGGCGCAACTGCACCAGAAGGACCCGTTCATGTTCGCCGAGAACAAGACACTGAACGGTTGGATCAAGAACCCCCTCAACCCCTCCGGTGTGAACGGAGCCGGGTACGACCCGGCCACCGCCATGCTCGAAGCGCTCGGCAACAGCCCGGAGGCGGCGAAGAAGTTCTTCGCCGATCCCCCGACCGCGTACAACGAGGACGGCACCGTCCACCACGGTGCCACCGCCGACCTCGGCAAGAACAAGGACGGCGAGGCGATCGGCAACTACCTCGACTTCTTCGGCAACGAGAAGTGGGAGTCCTTCCCCGACGTCAACTCGACCGACCCCAAGGAACACAAGGCGTCGCTCGACCAGATGCCCGACGCCCTCGGCCACGCCCTGGAGGCGGCGACCCTCGGCTACCCGGCCGGACATCCGGACGCCCACGTGGTGCGGGACGCGGACAACGCCGCCATCATGCAGAAGGTCATGGAGAAGTACGCCGCGGACCCGGGCCTGCTCAAGGAGCACCACTCGGCCATGGCCGACAGCCTGGGCGTCATGGGCGCCGGCTACATCGACGACATCAACTGGGCGCTCGACAAGAACGATCCGGACAGCGTCTTCGCGCCGGGCAGGAACCCGGACGCACACGTCGACTTCGCGGACACCATGGACGGGAACGGTCGGAGCGTCGTCCGGGGCTTCCTCAGCACGCTTGGCCAGCACCCGGACGCCTACGCGACGGTCTCGGCGGCGGAGCAGGTGTACACCCGCAGTGCGCTGGAAGAGACCGTGGGGCCGGACGGAAAGATCAGCGAGGGTGCAGCCCGGGCCACTGTGCGTACGGGCGCCGAGGTGCAGGGCATGCTCGACCAGTCCCGCGCCGACCAGGTGGAGGCGACGAACCTCAAGACCCACGAGGACTACGAGAAGGCCGTCGCCAAGCGCGCCGGCTGGGTCGAGTTCGGGGCCACGGCGGGGATCGCGGCGGGCGTCGCCTTCCTGCCCGCCACGGCGGCCGTGGGCGCCGCGGCGGTGCTCGTTCCGCTGGCGACCGACACCGCCAGCGGGGCTGCCGAGCAGTTCATCGGACAAGTGATCGGCGATGTCGCGGACAGTTCGGTTGACGAGCACAAGGAGAAGATGGAGGACCTCACCGAGGAGGAGAAGATCAAAATCTACTCCGCCGGTGAAAGCATGGCCGAAGCCCCCACGCGGGAGTTCTTGAGCCGCCAGGGGGTTGTCGAGGACCAATTCAAAGAGGACCTCCTCGAGTCGATGTTGATCGGCTACGGGGTCGGCAACGACCGGGAGAGACAGCAGGGCAACGACCCGGAGACCGGCTGATGACGGTGGACGGCCGAGGACATGTGAGGATGCGGACAGTGTTCGATCGTAGGTCGGTACGGGGGGAAGTTCTCGCCGTAGCCATGGCGGGCTCGTTGCTTCTCGGTGCCACGGGTTGTGCTGGGGACGAGGGCAACGACGGCCTCCCGAATGACTACAAGGTTGTTTCGGGGACGCAACTCTGCGGTGGCAATGCCATCTCCGCTGACGCGTCCAGGGCACTCAAGGTGATCACGGGGTCGTCGCGCTTCGAGGCGTCGTCAGAGAAGTACACGGTCGCACAGGCTGCGACGGACCTTGTCGATGTGTTCCCGACGGTCACAGTCGGCAGAGAGGACGCCTGTCGTATCTTCAAGCCCATCGGGACACGGAGTTTTCGGCTCAGAGTTACCTGGAGTCTGGAGAACGACGCCCCGACGGGTCCGTCGGCCTCGAAGTTCACCGTGCTGAAGATGGGTGAGCGGACCGTGGCGGCGACGGAGAAGGCGTACGTCTTCTTCGCGTGCCGGAGCCCCAGGCTGCTGGACTCGACCAATGTGGCCCACATCGCACTCGGCGTGGAGTACTGGGGAATGCCGAAGGACCCCCAGGACAACGTAGAGGGCCTGAAAAAGGCCTACGCCACCGTCGCCCACTCCTACTCCCTCGCCATGGCCAAGGAACTGCGCTGCGAGAGGAACGGCGGGCTCCCGGCGAAGCCCGTGCTGGAGCCCGCGTAGCGGTCAGTGCTTCCCCTTGTCCCCGCCCCCGTGCTTGCGGGGCTTCTCGTGTTTGTCGTCCGGCTCGGCGGGAGGCAGCCCGGTGCCGGCGGCCGGGGCGGACGCGGCAGAGGGGGACGCGGATGCGGGTGCGGACGGGTCGGCCTGGGGCGGCTTCGCCGTGCTGGTGTCCGGCGAGAACCAGCTCATGCCGATGAGGAGCGCGGCGGCGAACAGCGCCACGACGCCCACGGCGGCCACCCGCCGGGAACGGCGGATGCGTGACGCGCTGGGGCGACGGGGCACCGCACGGTGCACGCTCGTCGTCCAGTCGGTGTCCGCCGTGGCGGGCAGGGCGCCGGACACCGGGGCGGTGACGGCGGTCCCGTGGCCGGTGTGCTCGTGCGGCAGGGCGGCCGGGACTCCCCGCCAGTGCCCCTGGGCGAACCAGTGCGCCGCCTCCTCGGCCGTCGGCCGGTCCTGGGGCTCCTTGGCGAGCAGGCTGAGCAGGTAGTTCTCGAAGGCGGGCGAGAGGCTGGCGCCGTGCTCCCGGGGCGGTACGGGAACGGCGTCCAGGTGCTGGTGCAGCACCGCGAGGGCGGAGTCCGCCTGGAACGGCGGCCGTCCGGTGAGGAGTTGGTAGAGCACGCAGCCCAGGGAGTAGACGTCGGAGGCCGCGCAGGCGGCGCGGCCCAGGGCGCGTTCGGGCGCGAGGTAGAGGCTGGTGCCGACGATCTGGCCGGTGGCGGTCAGCGCGTTGCCGGGGTCGTCCATGAAGCGGGCGATGCCGAAGTCGCCGATCTTCAGGCTTCCGTCGGCGTCCAGGAGGAGGTTGGCGGGCTTGATGTCCCGGTGCACGATGCCCTGCCGGTGCGCCGCGGCCAGCCCGTCCGCGGCCTCGGCGGCGACGCGGGCGACCCGTTCCGCGGAGAGGCTTCCCCAGGCGGCGAGCGCCCCGGCGAGACTGTCGCCGTCGATCAGGTCCATCACCAGGAACAGATGGCCGTCGAACTCGCCGAAGTCGCGTACGCCCACCACGTGCGGGTGGGCCAGACGCCCGGCGGTCTGCGCCTCCAGCCGGAACCGGGAGGACGCGGTGGGGTCCGCGTTCTGGGTGAGCATCAGCTTGACGGCGACAGGCCGGTTCAGCGCCTCGTCCACGGCGCGCCAGACCTCGCCCATCGCTCCGCGCCCGATGACGTCCAGCAGCCGGTATCGGCCCGCTATCAGCACAGTGCCTCTTCCTCATGCCCGACGACGCCTCGACCGTCGCAGGGCACAACTCACCGTGTCAGCACGGGTGGAGGGGGGACGCCGCTGCAACTGCCACAGCCTATCCGCCTCATGAGGTCGCCATGGGCGTCCGCTTTCCTCCTACGGTTCCGGCGGGCGCTTTGGAGGAAGAGGCGCCGTGCGGCACGCGCCGTCACGCGTGTCCGGTGCCACACTGGAGAGGTGGCGGACACCGACCGGCAGGACGGTCAGCGGCTGGAGCGGGCCATCATGGGCCTGCTGGAGCAACGTGCCGCGAGCGCCTCGATCTGCCCCTCCGACGTGGCGCGTGCCGTCCACGAGGGGGACGACGACGGCTGGCGGGCGTTGATGGAGCCGGTCCGGCGGGCCGCCTGGCGGCTGGTCGCCGCCGGCGAGGTCGAGGTCACCCAGGGTGGTGAGCCCGTGGCGGAGGGCGAGGCGCGCGGGCCCGTCCGTATGCGCCGGGCGCGACGGTAGCGGCGTCTCCTGGCCCGCCGCCGCGTCCGGCGATTTCGTCACCGCGCATCCGTCCGGGCCTCCCGGAGCGAAAATCCATCAGGGCGTTCAGGACGGGAGGCGCGGTGTGGAGATCCGAGGCGCACGCATTCTCGTCGCCGGGGCGACCGGTGACATCGGCGCGGCGCTGGCCGAGCGGCTGGCGGGGCTCGGGGCGGTGACCGCGCTCGCGGGGCGGGATGCGGGGAAGCTCGCCCAGGTGCGCGAGCGGTGCGGGCCCGGCCCGTCGCGGACCTTCGACGCCTGGGATCTCGACGGCGCCGAGGGGATCGCGGCCTGGGCGGCGCGGGAGCTGGGCGGGCTCGATGCCGTCGTGGTGTGCGTGGGAGTGGCCGCGTTCGGGCCGGTCGGCGAGATCGGGGAGGCGGTCGCGGAGCACCTGATGGCGGTGAACGCGCTCGCGCCCATGGCGATCCTGCGCTCCGCGTCGACGCATGTCGTTTCCGGCGGCCTGCTCGCCGCCGTCACGGGTACGGTCGCCCGCTCGGCGCCGGCCGGCATGGCGGACTACGCGGCCGCGAAGTCCGCCCTGGCCACCTGGCTCACCGCCGCCCGCAGGGAGCTGCGGCGCGCCGGTGTGGGGGTCCTGGAGGTCTGCCTGCCCCATGTGGAGTCCGGGTTCGCCGGGCGCGCGGTGACCGGCACCGTCCCGCCGCTGCCCCGGGGGATCACGGTGGCCCGGGCGGTGGACGCCGTCGTGGAGGGGATGCGGGCGGGCGCGCGGTTCGTGGGGCCCGGGCCCGGTGAGGGGATCGAGGCGGTACCGGCCGCGTCGGAGCGGGGTGTGCCGTGACGGGCGGCGCGCCGGTGTCCGGGCGGTTCGCCGGTCCCGTGGAGGACGTCACCCCGCTGTCCCCGCGCCCGCTGTCACGGGTGCTGTTCCGGCAGTGGTGGCGCGACCTGGTGTTCCTGCACTGGCCCGCCGATCCCGACGAGGTGGCCCGGCTGCTGCCTCCCGGCACGGTCCCCGACCTCCACCTCGGGCGCACCTACGTGGGCCTCGTCTTCTTCCGCATGGAGCACCTCGGCCTGGGCCGGGGTCCCGCGATCCCGTACCTGGGCAGCTTCGGCGAGGTGAACGTACGGCTGTACAGCACGGACGTCCTCGGGCGGCGTGGGGTGGTGTTCCGCTCCCTGGACTGCGACCGGCTGCTGCCGGTGCTGACGGCACGGGCGGTGTTCGGGCTGCCGTACCGGTGGGCCCGTATCCGCGCACGCCGGTTCGGTTCCGTGCTCTGCTACGACAGCCTCCGGCGCGACCGTTCCGGCGCGGGCGCGCGGGTACGGGCCGAGGTGTCGCACGAGCCGTACGCGGCGAACGCGCTGGAGGAGTTCCTCACCTGCCGCTGGGGGCTCCACGCCGGCGTCCGGGGCCGCGGCTACTACCTGCCCAACGTCCACCCCCGGTGGACGTTCACCCGCTGCGAGCTGCTCCGCTACGACGAGTCCGCCGTCACGGCGGCCGGCCTCTCCGAGCCGCACGGCGAACCCGAGAGCGTCCTGTACGCCCCCGGAGTCCCCGTCCACTTCGGCCCGCCACTACGGCTCCCCGAAGCCCCACGCCGGGCTCGGGCCCGCTAGACCGGTCCCGTCAGGGGGGAGCGGCCGGGCAGGGGTGGCGGCGTCGGGTGAGGCTGCCGTCCGAGAAGATGTCCCCATGACAGAAAGCAACCTGGCCGCCGAGGCCGGACAGCGCCTCGCGGCCGGTGACCCCGCCGCCGCTCTCACCCTCTACCTGCGGGCCTGGGACCGCCCCGACGACGAGGTGGCGGAGAGGATCTTCGAACTCGTCTCCGAGTGGGGGGACATCGACGCCGCGCTCAAGACCGTCGAGGCGGACGCCAAGGGCGGCAACGCCGCCGCCTTCGAGGCCCTGGCCGAGCTGTACGTCGAACTGGAGCGGCCCGAGCAGGCGTTGGCGGCGCTCCGGGCGGCGGCCGACGCCGGACGCGACGTCACCCTGATGATCGCCTCCGTGCTCGCCGACGAGCTGGGGGACCGCAAGCAGGCCGAGCTGTACTACCGGCAGGCGCTCGCCGCCGGCCACCCCCGCGCGCTCAACGACTACGGCGCCTTCCTCAGCGAGGACGAGGAACGGCTCGACGAGGCCGCCGACCTGCTGCGCCGGGCGATCGAGCGGGGCGACACCATGGCGGCCGGCAACCTCGGCCGCCTCCTCGCCGACGAGGAGCGCTACGAGGACGCCCTGCCCTGGCTGAAGCAGGCGCTGGAGGCCGGACACCGTTCGGTGCTCGCCGTGCTCGGTGAGACCGAACACGCCCTCGGTGACCTGGAGTCGGCGCGTACGCACCTGCGCGAGGCCCTGGCCGAGGACGTCACCGGCGCCCACTTCGCCTACGCGCTGCACCTCGCCGACACGGGTGCCCCCGAGGAGGCCGTACGCCACTACGAGGCCGCCGCCGAGGAGGACGGGGAGACGAACGCCTATCTGAACCTCGCCCTGCTCCACGAGGAGCTGGAGCAGTGGGACCAGGCCGACCGGCGCTTCAAGGAGGCCATCGGGCAGGAGGACGAGACCGCCTTCGTCTACTACGCCCAGTTCCTCGCGGACCACGACCGGGGTGCGGAGATCGGCGCGCTGCTGGTCCCGGCGGCCCGGCTCGGCGTCGACGAGGAGGACATGGCCGAGCTGCGTGAGCTGGCCGGGGAGTACGGTTCCGGGAAGAACTGACGCCCCCTGCCGGACCGGGACGCCCTCACCAGCGGCGTCCCGCGTCCAGCAGCACGTCCCGCACCCGGGTCACGTCCGGGTCGGCAGGGTGCCCGGGGCGCTGGACCAGGTACCCGGTGTTCAGCGGCGGGTCCTCCGGGCTGTGCAGCGCGACGAGCGCGCCGGAGGCCAGCTCCGGTTCGCACAGGTAGCGGGGCAGCACCGAGAACCCCGCCCCTGCGGTCACCGCGGACTTCACCGCCCGCAGGTCCGGCACGGTGACCGCGGCCGGGCGGGTCAGGCGGGCGTTGAAGACGTGCCGCCAGTAGCGGCGGGCGATCGGCAGGTCCTCCGCGTACGTGATCAGCGGGACGGGGTGGAGGGCCGACGGGCCTTCCCGCGCGAGGCGTTCCCGCACCCGGTCGGCCCAGGCGGGCGCGGCCACCAGCACGAACTCCTCGTCCATCAGCGGCACCGCGGTGAGGGTGCGCCCGCGCGGACGGTAGGTGGCGATCACCAAGTCATGGCGGCCCGCCCGGAGTTCGTCGAGGAGCGGGTCGGTCAGGCCCGGCGTGACCCGCAGGCGTACGCCCGCCGCCAGCAGGGGCGCCAGGGCGGGCAGCACGCGCGCCGAGAGCAGTTCGGCCGGGCCCGCCAGATGGACGGGCGCCGCCCGCCCGGCGGCCGCGGTCTCGCCCGCCGTCCCGGCCGCGAGCGCGTCGAGCGGGGCCGCGACCCGGGAGGCCAGGTCGTGGGCGACCGGGGTCGGGGCGACACCGCGCGGAAGGCGTTCGAAGAGCACCCGGTCCATGCCGCGCTCCAGCGCGCGGATCTGTGCCGTCACCGTGGACTGCGAGAGGCCCAGGAGGGACGCCGCCGCCGTGAAGGAGCCGGAGCGGTAGACCGCGAGGAACGTCCGCAGCAGGTTGAGGTCGGGGGAGTTCATGAGGAGCGCGCCGTCAGCACACGCAGCGCCGTCTCGCCCCACCGGAGGTTCTCCTCCTCGAAGGCGATGCCCCGCAGCAGTGTGAGGTACGGCCCCACCCGGTCGGCGCCGGCCAGGTACTCGTCCTCCGTGCGCCCGGCCAGCAGGCGTTCGCGCAGCCGCTCGTAGCGGTCGAGCTTGGTGCGGGCCCACTCCATCCGGTCGCTGATGTCGGCCCGGACTGCGGTGAGTTGGCCGATGTCGGCGCACTGCACCTTGACCAGG
This sequence comes from Streptomyces sp. NPDC046860, assembly GCF_040645115.1. Taxonomy (NCBI): domain Bacteria; kingdom Bacillati; phylum Actinomycetota; class Actinomycetes; order Kitasatosporales; family Streptomycetaceae; genus Streptomyces; species Streptomyces sp. NPDC046860. The sequence continues at coordinate 180,622 of NZ_JBEYXQ010000008.1, forward strand.
AGGCCGTCCCGGATCGCGGTGGGGCGGCCGAGCGGCTCCGCGAGGTAGGCGCGCAGGGCGTCGTGGCCGGCGTCGGTCAGGGAGAAGAGGCGCTTGTCGGGGCGGCGCTCCTGGCGGATCACCCGCGCGCTGACGAGGCCCTCGCGCTCCATCCGGTCCAGCTCGCGGTAGAGCTGCTGGGGGGTGGCCGTCCAGAAGTTGGCCACCGAGGCGTTGAAGCCCTTGGCCAGGTCGTAGCCGGACGCCTCGCCCTCCAGGAGGGTGGCCATCACCGCATTGCGCAAGCTCACCTCCTCACTCTACTCTCCAACACACCTATTCAACTTGTTGAGTAAGGAGCCTTTGTGCATCCCTTCCGTGCCGCCGTGGAGAACCGCGACGAGGCCGCCATCGAGGCCCTCCTCGCGGAGGACGTCGTCTTCACCAGCCCCGTCGCCTTCAAGCCGTACCCGGGCAAGGCGATCACCGCCGCCATCCTGCGCGGGGTGCTGCGGGTGTTCGAGGACTTCCGGTACGTCCGGGAGATCGCCGACCCGGGCGGGCGCGACCACGCCTTCGTCTTCACCGCCACCGTCGGCGGGCGGGAGATCCAGGGCTGCGACTTCCTCCACTTCGACGAGGAGGGCCGGATCGACGACTTCACCGTCATGGTCCGCCCGCTCTCCGCCGCCCAGGCGCTGTCGGAGGCCATGGGCGCGCAGTTCGAGCGGATCAGCCGCGAGGCGGCCGGCGCCTGAGAGGCGCCGGCGCACTCCTGCGGTTCAGCTCAGGCGCCCCAGGACCTCGGCCGCGAGCGGAGCGGAGGACGCCGGGTTCTGGCCCGTGATCAGGTTCCGGTCGACCACGACGTTCGGCGCCCACGGCTCGCCGACGCGCACGTCGACGCCCGCCTCGCGCAGCCGCGTCTGAAGCAGCCACTTGGCCTTGTCGGCGAAGCCGGCCTGGGCCTCCTCGGCGTCGGAGAAGGCGGCTACCCGGTAGCCCGCGAAGGCGTTGCCGCCGTCCGGGCGGGTCGCCGCGAGGAGCGCCGCCGGGGCGTGGCAGACGACGGCGAGCGGCTTGCCGGACTCCAGGGCGTCGATCAGCAGCCGGCCGGAGGTGGCGTCCACGGCCAGGTCCTCCATCGGGCCGTGGCCGCCGGGGTAGAAGACGGCGTCGTAGCCGGCGAGGTCCACGTCCTCCAGCCGGACCGGGTGCCGGAACTCGTCCGCGGCGTCCAGCGCGGCGGCGACCCGGTCGGCGCCCTCCTGGCCGCCGTTCACCTCGGGCGCGAGGCTGCCCTTGTCGACGGTCGGCACGACCCCGCCCGGCGTGGCCACGACGATCTCGGCACCGGCCTTCCTGAACGCCTCGTACGGCGCGACGGCCTCCTCGGCCCAGAAGCCGGTCGGGTGCCGGGTGCCGTCGGCCAGCGTCCAGTGGTCGGCGCCGGTCACCACGAAAAGGATCTTCGACATGGGGTCTCTCCAAGCAGTCTGAGGTGGCGGGAGCACCGGCTCCCGGCTTGACCGTAGACCGGTGCCCGGAGCGGGACCAATGAAGCGGCCGATGTCCGGTATCGACACTTCGATGGCTCCACCGGGAATAGGCCCTATCCGCTCTGACCTGCAAGGACGCGAATCCGGCGCGGTCCGGCGCTAGCCGACGGGCGTGCCCCGGAACGTCCGCCGGTACGCCAGCGGGGTCACCCCGATCGCCGCGTGCAGGTGCTCGCGCAGCGAGGTGCCGGTGGCGAAGCCGACCTGCAGGGCGAGGTCGTCCACCGCGAGATCGGTGGTCTCCAGCAGGTGCCGCGCCCGGGTGATCCGCTGCTGGATCAGCCAGCGCCCCGGGCTGGTGCCGACCTCCTCGCCGAAGCGGCGCGCGAAGGTGCGCACGCTCATCCTGGCGTGCCCGGCCAGCTCGGTCAGCGACAGCGGTTCGTGCAGGTGCTCCAGCGCCCACTGCCGGGTGGCCGAGGTGCCGTTGGCCGACTCCTCGGGCACCGGGTGCTGGATGTACTGCGCCTGCCCGCCGTCCCGCCACGGCGGTACGACGCACGCGCGGGCCACGTTGTTGGCGACGGCGGCGCCGTGGTCCTGGCGTACGACGTGCAGGCACACGTCCACCCCGGAGGCCGCGCCCGCGGAGGTGAGCAGGTCGCCGTCGTCCACGAACAGCACGTCCGGGTCGAGCTCCACGGCCGGGAACCAGGAGCGGAAGGTGTCCGCGAGGGACCAGTGGGTGGTGGCGCGGCGGCCGTCGAGCCGCCCGGCGGCCGCCAGCACGAAGGCGCCGGTGCAGATCGACACGATCCGGGTGCCGGGCGGGACGGTCGCGAGCGCCTCGGCGAGTTCGTCGGGCAGCCCGCGGCGGACCATGGAGACGTCGAACGGCGGCAGCACGACCGTGTCCGCCGTCGCCAGCGCCTCGGGCCCGTGCCCGACCGTCACCGAGAAGTCGGAGTTGGTGGCGACGGGCCCGCCGTCGACCGAACAGGTCAACACCTCGTAGCGGCCTCCGGCCGAACCGAAGACCCGGCTGGGGATGCCCAGCTCGAAGGGGTAGACCCCGTCCAGGGCGAGGACGACGACACGATGCGGAGCGGTCATGGCACGATCCCGTTGAAAGATGGCATTCATGCCATGGTACGCCGGGCCGGTCCGGGCGAACCTGGACGTATGACGAACCACCCCACCATGCGCGCCATCAGCCAGGACGAGTACGGCACCCCCGAGGTCCTGAAGGTGGCCGAGCTGCCCCGCCCGGAGCCGGGCCTCAGCGAGATCCTGGTCTCCGTCCGCGCCGCCGGTCTCAACCCGACCGACTGGAAGCACCGCGAGACCGGCCTCTTCCTCGACCGCCTCCCCGTCGTCCTCGGCTGGGACGTCTCCGGCGTCGTCGAAGCCGTCGGCTACGGCGTGACCCTCTTCAAGCCCGGCGACGAGGTCTTCGGCATGCTGCCCTACCCGTACGGCGTCGGCTCCCACGCCGAGTACGTGACCGGCCCCGCCCGCGCCTTCACGCACAAGCCCGACTCCCTCGACCACGTCCAGGCCGGCGCGCTGCCGCTGGCCGCGCTCACGGCGTACCAGGCCCTGGTGGACACCGCTCGGGTCCAGCCCGGCCAGCGGGTGCTGGTGCACGCCGCCGCCGGAGGCGTCGGCCACCTCGCGGTGCAGATCGCCAAGTCCCGCGGGGCGTACGTCATCGGCACGGCGAGCGAGCCCAAGCACGACTTCGTGCGCTCGCTCGGCGCGGACGAGGTGATCGACTACCGGGCCGGCGACTTCCGGGACGCCGTCCAGGACGTGGACGTGGTGCTGGACCCCATGTCCGGTGACACGCGCGTGCGCTCGCTGGACGTGCTGCGCCCCGGCGGCGTGCTCGTCTCACTGCTCCCGGGCACCGACCCCGAGGAGGCGGAGAAGGCGCGGGAGCGCGGCGTACGCGTGGAGACGCTGCTCGTCGAGGCGGACCAGGAGGGGATGAAGGCGGTCGCCGAACTGGCCGCGTCCGGGGCGCTGCGGGCCCACGTCGAGGCGGTGTTCCCGCTGGAGGAGGCCGCGAAGGCGCACGAGCAGGGGGAGACCGGGCGCACGACCGGCAAGCTGGTGCTGACCGTCGGTTCCTGACCCGGCGGACGTCAGGTGTACCGCTCCGCGGGGGTGCGGCGGACGAACCCGGCCCACGCGGAGCGGGACACCTTCAGGACGGGGCCGGCCGGGGCCTTGGAGTCACGGACGTGCACGATGCCGGTGCCGAGGGCGACTTCGAGGCACTGGCCGCCTTCGGTGTCGCTGTAGGTGCTCCTGAACCAGGCCAGGGGCTCGATGCTGTTCATAGCTCTCCCAGCAACTTCTCTATGAAGTTCAATGACTCTCGCGGGGTGAGAGCCTGCGAACGGATGATCCCATAGCGGGCGGCGGCGAGACTCGTCTGTTCGGGATCGGTTTCCAGTTTGCTGGTCGCCTGCGCCTCCACATAGAGGAACCGCTTGCCGTCAAGGCGCGTGACGACCGTGAAGGGTCCGCCCATGCCCGCGTTGTCCTCGCACTCGACCGGCATGACCTGCAGTTCGACATTGGGTCGGTGTCCCGTCAGGAGCAGGTGCTCCAACTGACCGCGCAGCACCTGTTTGCCGCCGTACCGGTGCCGAAGCACCGCCTCGGTCATGACGAAACTCAGCAGCGGCGTCGGGCGCCGGTCGAAGACGGCCTGCCGGGCCAGCCGGGCGGACACCCGCTGCTCGACCGTGTCTGGGTCGAGGGCCGGTCGCCGCATGGCGAACAGCGCGCGCGTGTAATCCTCGGTCTGGAGAAGGCCGTTGATCAGGAGAGCGTCGTACTCCAGCAGTTCCAGCGCCTGCTTCTCCAACTGCGCCATGCCCTGGAAGAAGACGGGGTACTGCGCCCGTTCCAGCTCCTCCTTCCAGAGCTTCAACAGGCCCTCCGCGGCCAGCACTTCGTCGGCCCCGTCGATCGCGCGGGGTGACGGGATGCGGCGTCCCTGCTCGAAGGAGGCGATCGTGGCGGCCGAGTAGCCCAGCCGCCTGCCGAGTTCCTGACGCTCCATCCCGGCCCGCAACCGCAGGGTCTTCATGGTCTGTCCGAACGCCGCGACGACCCCCTGCGCGGTCTTGTCCGCCATGCGCGTACCGCCGCTGTCGGGCCCCGCGCCGCTCTCGGTCTCCGCCATCACCTCACCGCCTCCCCGGACCAACGCCCGCGCGCGGACGCCAGTCACGCCGTACCGCGCGTACCGGCGCCGCCGCTCCGCGTACAACCGGCTCGCGTCAGTGCGTCACCGCTGGTCACGCTATGCCATCGACGGGAGCGTGGAGCCCATGATGAGCAACCTCGGTGTTCCCGTGCGTCACTCGGGGACCGACTTCGCCATGCGTTTCACGTCCACGGCACGTGGGGCGCGCCTGGCACGCAGGCTGGTCGCGATCCGCCTCCACGAGTACGGCGTCCCCTACGGCACCGACGCCCACGACGACATCGTCCTGATCACGGCCGAGCTGGCCGCCAACGCGGTGCGGCACGGGCACGTGCCCGGACGCGACTTCCACGTCCGGCTGTCCCTGACGGCTCCGCCCTCACGGACGGCACGGATCGAGGTGTCCGACACGAAGGGGGAGCGCATGCCGCCCCGGCCGGGCGAGCCGAGGGCCGGCGGGAGAGGGCTGGTCCTGGTCTCCGGGCTGGCCGCGGCCTGGGACTGGCACCTCCGGAAGGAGGGGCCGGGGAAGACGGTATGGGCGGAGGTCGGGGTGGGGGACGGCGGGGGTGAACCGTACGGGAAAACCCCCACAGGTGGGTCGACACCTCACTAGGCTCCGGCGAATTCGACCTATCCGAAACAGGGGGCGGTTCGACGTGAATCCGTACAGCTCCACGCCAGGCCGGGCCGCGTCCGGGAGGCCGTGGTGGAAGACCACCCCGGCCGGGCTGGGACTCCTCGCGCTGGTCACGATCGTCGGGGCGTTCAGCTTCCCGCTCGGCTTCCTCGTGCTGGTCGCCGCCGTCGGGCTCCTCTGGTTCCTGCCGCCGTGGCGCTGGTACGCCAAGCTCGGCGCGAGCGTCGGGGCGCTGTTCCTGCTGATGACGGGCGCGGGTCTCGGCGGACAGCTGGAGGGGGCGAGCAAGGCCGACGCGAAGCCGGCCGGTGCCCGTACGCCGAGCCCGACGGCCTCGCCGAGCCGCACCGCCGAGCCGAGCGCGCCGGACCTGCGGGGCGAGCGCCTCGAAGCCGCGGAGCGCGCCGCCCGCCGGGCGGGCTACGCCACGCGGCGCCACGACGCCTCGGCGGACCACCGGGCGATCGTCCTGCGGTCCGGCTGGATCGTCTGCTTCCAGAAGGCCGGGCGCGAGGGAGCGGGACAGGTGCTCTCCCTCGCCGCCGTCAAGGCGGGCGAACCCTGTCCGGGCAAGGACGGGGAGAAGATCCCCTGGCCCACGATGCCGCGATTGACGGGCATGACCTGGAAGGCGTCCGTGGAGGCGCTGACCGGTCTCGGGGTGGACGAGGACGCGATCCGCGCCGAGTCGCGGTACCTGAACGACGCGCTGCCGGACGGCGGTCATGACACCTGGCGCGTGTGCGAGCAGGACCCCGCCCAGGGTGACGCCGTCACCGCGCGGGTGACCCTCGGGCTGACCGACCCCCGGGCCGGGTGCTCCCGTACCGGACCCTCCCTCGCCGACCGGGACGCCGACGGCACCCCGGACTACCGGGACCGTACCGACGACCGCGTGCGGGACACCGGGTCGTCGGGAGGATCGTCCGGAACGACGGGAGGTTCCTCCAGCGCGTCGGGGGGAACCGGCGGGACCTCGGGAGGGACCGGCGGCTCGTCCGGAACGGTCGGGGGCGGCGGGCGGTCGTCGTCCGGCGGAGGCGGTGTCGGGACCGTCCACCCCGGGTCCTTCTGCGCGCCCGCCGGGGCCAGGGGGGTCACCCGGGCGGGCACGTCCATGGTGTGCGGTCCCGGCTCCGACGGCCGGGACCGGTGGCGGTCAGGGTGAGGCCGGCGCTGCCGGGGCCCGCCTCACCGCGCTGCCCGCCCCAGCCGCACCGGCAGGCTCCTGTGCCCGTTGCTGATCAGGGACGGCACCGGGCGCAACTCGCTGGTGGGAACTGCGAGTTCGAGTTGAGGGAAGCGGTCGAACAGGTGCCGTAGCGTCGTGCTCACCTCAAGGCGGGCCAGCGGAGCGCCCAGGCAGAAGTGGACGCCGTGGCCGAAGGCCAGGTGGTCCTTCACCGTGCGGGTCGCGTCGAAGGCGTCGGCCGATTCGCCGTGCCAGGACGGGTGGCGGTTGGCCGCCGCGTAGGAGGCGAGGATCGGCTCGCCCGCGAGGATGCGGCGGCCGTCGGGGAGGGGGATGTCGCGGACCGCGTACCGCAGGGGGAGATGCTTGACCGCCGGTTCGTGGCGCAGGGTCTCCTCGACCACGTCGTTCCAGTCCGCGCGCCCCGCGCGGACGTGCGCCAGCTGCGCCGGGTCCGTCAGCAGGGTGGTCACCGCCTGGTCGATCACGTTCACCGTCGTCTCGTAACCGGCGCTGATCACCAGGAGCAGGGTGTCCCGCAGCTCCTCGTGGGTCAGCGCGTCGCCGGCGCCCTCCTCGTCGCGGGCCGTGATCAGGGCCGACGTCAGATCGTCGGCCGGAGTGACCCGCTTCGCCTCGATCAGGGCGTCCAGCATCTTGTACAGGGCCCGGGTGTTCTGGGTCGCCTGCTCCACCGTGAGCGTCGTGTCGAAGACGCCGTCCACCGCCGCGCGGAACTCCGGCGCGTGCACCTCCGGCACCCCCATCAGGCTGCTGATCACGGTGATGGGCAGCGGGTACGCGAGGTCCTCGCGCAGGTCGACCACCTCGCCGTCGGGGCGGCCCGCGAGGTCGTCCAGCAGACCGGTCACGATCGACTCGATCACCGGCTGGAGCGCGGCGATCCGGCGGGCGCTGAACGCGGGGGCCACCATGCGGCGCAGCCTGCGGTGATCGCCGCCGTACGCCGTGAACATGTTGGTCACCGCCACCCACAGCGCCAGCGGCCACGTCGGCGCCGTCTCGGCGAAGGCCGGCCAGTGGGCGCGCGGGTCCTTGGAGACGTCCGGGCTGGTCAGGAGGGCCTTGAGGAGAGCGGGGTCGCTCACGGACCAGGCCGTGACACCGAGGATGTCCACCTGCGTGGCCGCGCCCCGGGCGTACAGCGCCCGGTGCTCGGCGTGGTGATCGGCACCGGTGGGATCGAGGACCAGCGGCTGCTGCTCGGGCACGGGGGCTCCTAGGTGGGGGAGACGGCGCGTGCGGCGCCACGGTCAACCGTAGAAGCGTCACTCGTGGCCGCGCAACGGTGACGCGGATCTTCATCTCCCTTGATCAACAGCTCAGTTGATGCTTTCGGCCTCACCGCCCGATGACCCCGGCCGCCTCCTGGGTCCGTGCGGAGCTGATCCCCCGCCCGCCGGGGTACCCGTACTCCAGCCCGCCGCACACCGGCCGCACGGAGAGGGACGAACATGGCGCCCACGACACGCCCCCGCCCACGCAGGCTCCGGGCCTGGCTGACCCTCGCCACGGACAACTGGCTCTCCCGGGGCTACCTCGTGGTGGCCGGGTCCGCGCTCGGATACTTCCTGTACTGCGTCTACCTGACCCCGGACCCCGGCTTCGCCGCGATCTGGCCCTTCGCCGCCGCCCTGCCGTTCAGCGCCGTCGCCTTCCTCGCCCCCTCGCCCGGGATCGACCCCTCGGCGGACTGGACCGGCCCGCCGCTCTTCGCTGTCTGGGTGGCGCTGTGCGCGCTGGCGAACGCGGGCCTGCTCGGCCTCCTCGTACGGGCGTTCCGCACCCGGCGGCACGGGCGTCCGGTGTAGCTCACCCCACCGGATACCGGTGCACCGGCGGCAGCCCCGCCAGCCGGCCCGGCCACACCGTGTCGAGGACATGCGCGCTCGGCGTGAACAGCGGCCGGGGCAGCGCCGCGAGGTCGTGCCACTCCCAGCGGTCGATCAACTCCGGCTCGCACACGCTCGGTTCACCCTCGTACGCGAGCACCCGCACCGCCGCCGTCACCCGCGGGATGCCGTGCGCGGAATCCATCAGCAGCGCCAGCACCCGCGCGTCCCCCGCGTCCGCCCGAAGCCCCGTCTCCTCCGCCAGCTCCCGTACGGCGGCCTCCGCGAAGCCCTCCCCGGCGTCGTTCTTCCCACCCGGCAGCTCCCACACCGCGCGCTTGACCGACCAGCCCAGCAGCACCCGGCCCGCGGCGTCGGTCACGGCCACCCCGGCACCGGTGAGCGCGTGCGGCGAGGGCCGCCCCTTGTCGGCGTACTCCATGTCCGGCACCGTCTCCCCTTCCTGTCGCGCGGAAGGGGCCGTCACCGCTCCTCCTTCCGCCACACCTGGACCCCCAGTCTGCCCGTCGTGCCGAGGTCCAGTTCCGGGGTCACCATCACCGGCGCGGCGCCGGCCTTGGCGCGGACGCGCAGGTAGGGGGCGTTCACGGCACCGCCGAAGGCCTCCACCGTGTTGCGCCAGACGATGCCGGACAGGGCGCTCTCGCCGGGCCGCAGGGTGAGGGGGCGCGCCACGTCCGGCGGGCCGCCGAGCTGGGCCACCTGGGCGGAGGGGAGCACCTTGACCCCCTCGACGCGCTCGTGGTCGGCGTCGATGATCTCCAACTCGGGGCGGCCGTCCAGCGTGTACGGCTCCTTGCCGCAGTTCCGCAGATGCAGGCCCACCACGCGCAGCCCCATCGCCGCGTCCCCCTGGTCGGCGTACACCCGCACACCGGACGCGGGACAGGGGCCGCCGGGGGCCGGGGCCTCGGAGGTGGGGACGCTGCGGACGGACATGATCGACACGCTGGTGCCGCCCGCGATGTCACCGGGGCCGCGGCTCATCGCCACCCTGCCGCGCAGGGTCCTGCCGGGCCCGACGCCCACCACCCGGCTCGCGCCGGTGTAGCCCTTGGCGTCGAAGACGACCGTGTACGTCATGTCGTGCGGGGCGGGGTTGGCCACCTCGAACTCCGCCGTCAGCGAGCCCGACCGGCAGACACCCTCCTCGTCGATCGCACCGGCGTACACGCGGGTGATCCGGACGCCGTCCTGGACGGTACCCGTGGAGGACGGCACCGGGGTGGGCGTACCCGGCGGGCGCGGGACATCGCCTGTTGTCGTGGGGCGGGCGAGCGGGGCCTCGCCGTAGCGCGGGGCCCTGGAGGCGCACAGCGGCTCCGCGCTCACCCCGCCCGCACCGAGCGGGCCGGACCCGGCGGTGCCGCACCCGGCGAGGGTCAGAGAGGCGAGCAGACTCAGCCCGACAAATGATCTGCGCATCAGGCGAGTTGACCAGGCCCCGCCCCCTGCGGCTGTGGCGGAGGCCACTCCTCCGGTCACAGGACCGCTACAGCGTCCCGTCCCGCCCCTCGAACGCCCGCAGAATCCGCTCCGCCGCCAGCGTCGCCGTCAACTCACCGTCCCGCACGTCCTGTTCGAGACCCGGCGTCAGCCGCTTGACCTCCGGGTCGGCGTACAGCCTGCCCAGCAGCTCGTCGCGCACCATCGCCCACGTCCAGCGCACCTGCTGGTCACGGCGCTTGGCGGTCAGCCGGCCGGTGGAGTCCAGCAGAGCGCGGTGCTGCTCCAGCCGCTCCCACACCGTGTCCAGACCGCTCGCCTCGCGGGCGCTGCAGTGCAGCACGGGCGGGGTCCAGAAGGCGTCCTTGCCGTGCATCAGCCGCAGCGCGCCCGCCAGTTCACGCGCCGCCGCCCTGGCATCCCGCTCGTGCGGGCCGTCCGCCTTGTTGACGGCGATCACGTCGGCCAGCTCCAGCACACCCTTCTTGATGCCCTGGAGCTGGTCGCCGGTGCGGGCCAGGGTGAGCAGCAGGAAGGAGTCCACCATGTCGGCGACCGCGGTCTCCGACTGGCCGACACCGACCGTCTCCACCAGGACCACGTCGTACCCGGCCGCCTCCATGACCACCATGGACTCGCGGGTCGCCTTCGCCACCCCGCCCAGCGTGCCCGCGCTGGGGGAGGGGCGGACGAACGCCCGCGGGTCCACCGCGAGGCGCTCCATCCGGGTCTTGTCGCCCAGGATCGAGCCGCCGGTGCGCGTCGAGGACGGGTCCACGGCGAGCACCGCCACCCGGTGGCCCTGCCCGGTCAGCATGGTGCCGAACGCGTCGATGAACGTGGACTTGCCCACGCCCGGCACCCCGCTCACCCCGATCCGCCGCGCCCGCCCGCTGTGCGGCAGCAGCTCGGTGAGCAACTGCTGCGCCAGCGCGCGGTGCTGCGGGCGGGTGGACTCCACCAGGGTGATGGCACGGGCCACCAGGGCGCGCTTGCCGTCGAGCACGCCCTTCACATAGGTGTCGAGATCGATCGCGGCCATGCCGGGCTCAGAGGGCGTGGCCGAGATCGGCGGCGAGCCGCTTCACCAGGTCGTACGCCGCGTCCGGGATGACCGTGCCCGGCGGGAACACCGCCGTCGCGCCCATCTGGAGCAGCGTCGGCACGTCCTGCGGCGGGATCACCCCGCCCACCACGACCATGATGTCCTCGCGCCCCTCCTCGGCCAGCTTCTCCCGCAGCGCCGGGACCAGCGTGAGGTGACCCGCGGCCAGCGAGGACACCCCGACCACGTGCACGTCGGCCTCGACCGCCTGCCGGGCGACCTCCTCCGGCGTCTGGAACAGCGGGCCGACGTCGACGTCGAAGCCCAGGTCGGCGAAGGCGGTGGCGATCACCTTCTGGCCCCGGTCGTGCCCGTCCTGGCCCATCTTGGCGACCAGGATGCGCGGCCGGCGTCCCTCGGACTCCTCGAAGGCGTCCACCAGGGCACGCGTGCGGTCCACCGACGGCGACTCGCCTGCTTCGTTGCGGTACACCCCGGAGATGGTACGGATCTGGCTCGCGTGCCGGCCGTACACCTTCTCCAGCGCGTCCGAGATCTCGCCCACCGTCGCCATGGCGCGGGCCGCGTTCACCGCCAGCTCCAGCAGGTTGCCCTCGCCGTCCGCCGCCCGCGTGAGCGCGTCCAGCGCGTCCCGGCAGGCGGTGTCGTCCCGCTCCGCGCGCAGCCGCCGCAGCTTCTCGATCTGCTGGGCGCGCACCGAGGAGTTGTCGACCTTGAGCACGTCGATCTGCTCGTCGCTGTCCACCCGGTACTTGTTCACCCCGATCACCGGCTGCCGCCCGGAGTCGATCCGGGCCTGGGTGCGCGCCGCCGCCTCCTCCACCCGGAGCTTCGGGATGCCCGCGTCGATGGCCTGCGCCATGCCGCCCGCCGCCTCGACCTCCTGGATGTGCTGCCACGCCTTGCGCGCGAGGTCGTACGTCAGCCGCTCCACGTACGCGCTGCCGCCCCACGGGTCGATGACCCGCGTGGTGCCGGACTCCTGCTGGATCAGCAGCTGGGTGTTGCGGGCGATCCGGGCGGAGAAGTCGGTGGGCAGCGCCAGCGCCTCGTCCAGGGCGTTGGTGTGCAGCGACTGGGTGTGGCCCTGGGTCGCCGCCATCGCCTCCACGCAGGTCCGCGTGACGTTGTTGAACACGTCCTGCGCGGTCAGCGACCAGCCCGAGGTCTGCGAATGGGTGCGCAGCGACAGGGACTTGGCGTTCTGCGGGTCGAACTGCTTCACCAGCTTGGCCCAGAGCAGCCGGGCCGCGCGCAGCTTGGCGACCTCCATGAAGAAGTTCATGCCGATCGCCCAGAAGAACGACAGCCGGGGTGCGAACGCGTCCACGTCCAGCCCCGCCTCCCGGCCCGCCCGGATGTACTCCACGCCGTCCGCGAGGGTGTACGCCAGCTCCAGGTCGGCCGTCGCACCCGCCTCCTGGATGTGGTAGCCCGAGATGGAGATGGAGTTGTAGCGCGGCATCCGCTGCGAGGTGTACGCGAAGATGTCGGAGATGATCCGCATCGACGGCTTCGGCGGATAGATGTAGGTGTTGCGGACCATGAACTCTTTGAGGATGTCGTTCTGGATGGTCCCGGCCAGCTTCTCGGGCGGTACGCCCTGCTCCTCCGCCGCCACGATGTAGAGCGCCAGCACCGGCAGCACGGCGCCGTTCATCGTCATCGACACCGACATCCTGTCCAGCGGGATGCCGTCGAACAGCTGACGCATGTCGTAGATGGAGTCGATGGCGACGCCCGCCATGCCGACGTCACCGGTCACCCGCGGGTGGTCGCTGTCGTAACCCCGGTGCGTGGGCAGGTCGAAGGCGACCGACAGACCCTTCTGGCCGGCGGCCAGATTGCGCCGGTAGAACGCGTTGGACTCCTCGGCCGTGGAGAAGCCCGCGTACTGCCGGATCGTCCAGGGCTGGTTGACGTACATCGTCGGATAGGGCCCGCGCAGATACGGGGCCATGCCCGGGTACGTGTCCAGGAAGTCCAGGCCCTCCAGGTCACGGCCGGTGTACAGCGGCTTGACCTCGATGCCCTCGGGGGTCTCCCACAGCGGCTCGGCGCCCCCGGTGTCCCGCTTGACGGCGGCACGCCACTCCTCGGGACCGCCGTCCACGGCCGGGGCGCCCAGCTCGATGCCGGAGAAGTCGGGGATTGGCATCAGGACACTCCCATGCGGTCGAGAGTCGCGGACAGCACGGCGACGGCGTCGCAGCCCGCGAAGACGTAATGGTCGACGCCCGCGAACTCGGCCGGGCGGCCCGCCAGGTGCACCTGCCGGGCACCGGCCGCGCGCAGGGCCTCGGCGGCCTGCCCGGCCTCCTCGGCGTAGCGGGCGTCGCTGGAGCACAGCACCGCCTCGGTGGCGCCGCTGTCCTCGAAGTTCCCGGTGGAGACCGGCTCGATGCCGCCCGCCTGGAAGAGGTTGGCGGCGAAGGAGGCGCGCGCGGTGTGCTCGGCGGCCGGGCCGAGCGTGGCGAGGAAGATCCGGGGGCGGGTGCCGGTCGCCGCCAGGTGGGCGTCGGAACGGGCCCGCAGCGCCTCGTACGCCTCGTCCCGGCGCACGCGCGGCAGACCGCCGGACGGGGGCTCGGGGGCGGGCTCGCGGTGCACCGGCTTCTCGTCCAGGAAGGGGAACTCGCTGACCCCGGTGACGGGTTCGCGGCGCTTGGCGAGCTTCGCGGACCGCTCCTGCCAGGTCCGCGCGAGGTCCGCGCGGAGCCTGCCGGAGCGCAGCACGGCCGCCTGGCCGCCGTCCTGCTCGATCGACCGGAAGAACTCCCACGCCGCGTGCGCGAGTTCGTCGGTCAGCCGCTCCACGTACCAGGAGCCGCCCGCCGGGTCGACGACCCGCGCGAGGTGCGACTCCTCCACCAGGATCGTGGAGGTGTTGCGGGCGATGCGGCGGGCGAACGCGTCCGGCAGGCCGAGCGCGTGGTCGAACGGCAGCACCGTCACGGAGTCGGCGCCCGCCACCCCGGCGGCCAGCGTGGCCACCGTCGTGCGCAGCATGTTCACCCACGGGTCGCGCCGGGACATCATCACCGGCGAGGTCACCGCGTGCTGCGTCTGCGCGCCCGCGCCCGGCGCCCCGCACACCTCGGCGACCCGCGCCCAGAGGCGGCGCGCCGCGCGGAGCTTGGCGATGGTGAGGAACTGGTCGGCGGTCGCCGCGTACCGGAACTCCAGCTGGGCCGCCGCCTCTTCGGCGCTCAGGCCGGCCGCGGTCAGCTCCCGCAGATACGCCACGGCGGTGGCCAGCGAGGCCCCCAGCTCCTGCGCGGCCGAGCCGCCCGCCTCGTGGTACGGCAGCGCGTCCACGGTCAGCGTGCGCAGCCCCGGGTACGCGGCGGCGCGGGCCGCGAGCGCGGCCACGGGGGCGAAGTCCAGCGGGGTGCCGGTGCGGGCCTCGTACCCCAGGGGGTCGGCGCCGAGACTGCCGCGTACGTCCTCGGGGGCGATGCCCCGCTCCTCGTACAGCTTCAGCAGCGCGTCCGCGGCCGCCTCGGTGTCGGCGCCCGCGTCCAGGACGACCGGGGCGAGGTCGAGGTAGACGCCGTCGAGCGCGCGGGGGAGGTCCGCGACCGGGATGCCGCCCTCGCCGAGCACGAGCCACAGCGAGGAGACGCCGTTCTCCAGGTCGGCCAGCACCGAGCCGTCGTGGAGCGCGGCATGCCGCTGCCGTACGTCCCACCCGTCGGGGGTGTTGCCGGCCGGGCGGGCGCCGCGCGTGAAGGGCGCGAAGCCGGGCAGGCCGGGGTCGGGCGCGGTGTCGCGCGCGGTGTACAGCGGCCGGGTGCGCAGCCCGTCCTCGAGTGTGGTGGACAGGGCGTCCTCGGCCGCCGCGCCGGAGGCTTCCTTGCCGGACTTGCGCAGTACACCCTCGACCAGGCGTTGCCACTGCTCGTGCGTCGCGTCAGGGAACTCGGCGGCCAGGGAGAGCCCGTCGTCAGGCAGGACCGTCATGCTCGGATGTTAGGACAGGGTGCTCAGGTGACAGCAGAACGATGGCCTGTGACGTTCCCCTCGTCGCGGTTGTGATCGGGGCCTCCCACGGGCGCTTTCGGCGTCATGTGCACGGCTGACGGGCCGTGCGCCGGATCAGCGCCGTGTCGCACAGTGTGTCGTTGTTGGGCCGAACGGGTGACTTGGCGTAAGAATTGGCTGGTGCAGGCATCGAAAGTGAGTCAGGTCAGGGGGAGCCGGTGAGCCGTTACGACGTCACCGATGAACAGTGGGAAGGGCTCGCCCAGGTCGTGCCGCTGCGGGGCCGGGACGCGTGGCCGTCCGCGGTGACCCACCGGACGCTCCCGGAGGCGGACACCGAGGCGCGCCGACGGTTCGTCGTCCTGCGGGTGAACATCTTCGCGGACGCCCGCGACGTGGCCGAGACCCTGATGGCCGGGGTGCCGGTGCTGCTGGACCTGTCCGGCGCGGAGGGCGATGTCGCCAAGCGGGTCCTGGACTTCAGCACCGGTGTGGTGTTCGGGCTGGCCAGCGGGATGCACCGCGTGGACCGCAACGTCTTCCTGCTCACGCCGCCGGGGACCGAGGTCAGCGGGCTGATGGGCATGGAGGCGTCGGGCTGAGGCGGGGCCGGGCGGGGCTTGATGCTGGGCTGAGGCGGGGCTCTGCGCGCTCGTAGGCTCGTAGGACGGTTCGGCCGAGCGGGTGGTGCGGCGGGAGCCGGGGCGGTCGCCCGATCGTAGGAAGACCGGAGGAGAAAACGGTTCGTCCCGCGAGGGCGGTCCTACGGTCCGCTCATGCTGGTCACCCCGCTCGCCCCCGCCCCCGCTCCGGTCCTGTTCCCCGACGCGTACGACGTGCGCGCCCGGATCACCGAGCTGCGGCTGTCCGCCTTCGCCGGGCACCGCCGGGCCTCGTTCCCGCTGGGCACCGTCACCCTGCTCGCCGGGCCCAGCGGCTCCGGGAAGTCGACCGCGCTGGCCGCCTTCGAGGCGCTCGCCCGGCTCGGCGCCGGGGCCGCGCTCGCCGAGGTGTTCCCGGACCCGTCGCCCTGGGTGCCCGACCGGGCGCAGCCGGACGCCCAGGGGCGGCGCGGGTTCCGGATCGGGTGCACGGCGGACGGCGGCGAGGGCCCGGTCCGGCTCGACGTGGCCGTCCAGGCCGAACCCCGGCTGCGGATCGTGGGCGAGCGGCTCAGCGCGGGCGGGGTCGTGCTGCTGGAGACCGCCCTGCGCGACCCGGAGAGCCGGACCGTGCAG
This sequence comes from Streptomyces sp. NPDC046860, assembly GCF_040645115.1. NCBI lineage: Bacteria > Bacillati > Actinomycetota > Actinomycetes > Kitasatosporales > Streptomycetaceae > Streptomyces > Streptomyces sp. NPDC046860. The sequence goes on from NZ_JBEYXQ010000008.1 coordinate 196,763, forward strand.
GCCGCCTGGCACACGGCGGGCACCACCCCGGTCACCCGCGCCCCGCTGCCCGACGACCTCCTGGGCACCCCCCTGCTGCCGCTGCGGGTGGCGGGGAAGACGGACGGGCAGCGCAGGGTGCTGGCCGCCGCCGAGCAGATGGTCGTCGCGCTGCGCTCCGTCTTCGCCTGCGACCCCGTGCCCGCCCGCATGCGCCCGCCGGTGCCCACCGGTTCGGGCCGGCTGCTGCGGGGGTGCGACAACCTCGCCGACGTACTGAGCCGGACGCGGTCCGAATGCGGGCGCAGGCACGCCCAGTTGGTGGAGGTGGTGAATGCCGGGTGCGCGGGTCCGGTGGCCGACCTGGCCGCCGAGCTGCTGCGGGACGGCACGGTACGGGCACTGCTCGACCGGGGCGACGGCCACCGCACCGAGCTGGCCCGGCTCGGCGACGGCGAGCTGCGCTACGTCGCGCTGGCCCTGGTCCTGCTGACCGGACCCGGGGTGCTGGACGTGGACGCGCCGGGGGAGGTGCCGGACGCGCTGCGCACCCTCACGGTGCTCGCCGACGGCTTCGACCACTTCATGGACCCCGCCCAGCGGGGCCGACTCCTCGTCACGGCGGCCCGGATGGGCGAGCGGGGCCACATCCGCTGCGTGGGCGCGGTCGGCGACGCGGGCTGGGCCGCGGGGACGCCGGGCGTGACGGTGGTACACCTGGAGCCGTGACCGAACACCCCGATCTGGCCGGACTCCAGCGCAGGCTGGCCGAGTTCGCCGCCGCCCGCGACTGGCAGCCGTACCACACCCCCAAGAACCTGGTCTCCGCCCTCAGCGTGGAGGCCGCCGAACTGGTCGAGATCTTCCAGTGGCTGACCCCGGAGCAGTCGGCCCGTGTCATGACCGACCCCGGCACCGCCCACCGCGTCACCGACGAGGTGGCCGACGTCCTCGCCTACCTCCTCCAGCTCTGCGAGGTGCTCGGCATCGACCCGTTGACGGCTCTCGCGGCGAAGATCGAGCGGAACGAGAAGCGGTTCCCGGTGCCGGGAGCCGGGGACGCGCCCTGACCCGAGGCGGACCGGCAGGCTCCGTTATCACTCTATGGAGTCAATTCCCCTGTCGATTCCGAATTGTTGTCCACAGATTTCCGCCTTCCTCTGGCTTTTCGCCCCAAGTGCCATCACTCTGGGTAGTGAAGACGTATGTGCGGTCGAACGGACGGACGGGGACGGGGCGGCGGATGGACGCGTTACGGCTCATCGAGATCAGCAGAGAAGCGTTGGTGGCGGGCGCCGACGCGCCGGGGACCCTGAGAGCGGTGTGGCAGGCGCAGGCCCTGTCGCAGGCGATCGGCAGCAGGCTGGCGGTGTCCGGGCCGCCGGAGCTGCGGGGGGAGGCGCTGGGGCTGATGGAGCTGGCCGGGCGGGGGTGCGGTGTGCTGGACCCTCCCGAGCTGCACACCGGCGAGCTGCTGGCCGCCCGCCTCACCGAGCTGGCCGACGCCCGCGCGACCCTGCTGTGCCTGTGCGGGCTGCTCGGCGAGGTCGGCATGGCCCTGGTCGGCATGGCCAGCGCCGCGTCCGACGAGGCGGTGTACTGGCAGTGCATGGAGGCCATCGACGCGGCGGACGAGTCCCGCGACCGGGTCCTGGAGATGCTGCGCAAGCTGGCGGCCAGGGAGGAGCTGCTGCCCGAGCGGGAGCCGGGCTGAGCGGGCCCCGGCGCTCCTGCCCGCGGCGGGCCGCGCGGCGGCGCCGATGCGGTCCGCGGGGCCGATGACGTGCAGGATGGAGGGCATGGACCTCCGTATCTTCACCGAGCCCCAGCAGGGGGCCACCTACGACACCTTGCTCACCGTGGCGAAGGCCGCCGAGGACCTCGGGTTCGACGCATTCTTCCGTTCCGACCACTATCTCCGCATGGGCGACGTCAGCGGCCTGCCCGGCCCCACCGACGCCTGGATCACGCTCGCCGGACTCGCCCGCGAGACCAGTCGCATCCGGCTCGGCACCCTCATGACCGCCGGCACGTTCCGGCTGCCCGGCGTCCTCGCCATCCAGGTCGCCCAGGTCGACCAGATGTCCGGCGGCCGGGTCGAACTCGGCCTCGGCGCGGGCTGGTTCGAGGAGGAGCACAAGGCGTACGGCATCCCCTTCCCCAAGGAGAAGTTCGCCCGCCTGGAGGAGCAGCTCGAAGTCGTCACCGGTCTGTGGGCGACCGAGGCCGGCAAGACCTACGACTTCCACGGCACCTACTACGACCTCACCGAGTCCCCCGCGCTGCCCAAGCCCGCCCAGCGCAAGATCCCGGTGCTCATCGGCGGCCACGGCGCCAAGCGCACCCCGCGCCTCGCCGCCCGCTACGCCGACGAGTTCAACATCCCCTTCGCCTCGCTGGAGGACACCGAGCGCCAGTTCGCCCGGGTCCGCGCCGCCGCCGAGGAGGCCGGCCGCGCGCCCGGCTCGCTCGTCTACTCCAACGCCCTGGTCGCCTGCGTCGGCCGGGACGACACCGAGGTGGCCCGCCGCGCCGCCGTCATCGGCCGCGACGTCGACGAGCTGAAGGCCAACGGCCTGGCCGGCACGCCCGCCGAGGTGGTCGAGAAGATCGGCCGCTACCAGGAGGCCGGCTCCGAGCGCGTCTACCTCCAGATGCTCGACCTCGACGACCTGGACCAGCTGGAGCTGATCTCCTCCCAGGTCATGTCCCAGTTGTCCTGACACCTTCCCCGGGCCCGCCGCCACCCGTGCGGCGGGCCCCGCCCGGACCAGGACACCGATATCCGTAAAACCGGTGGTCGACGCCCCGCTCTGCCGCGAGACTCGGACACGTGTTCCTGACGATCTCCACGAGCGGCACCGCCGCCGTCCCCGCCACCGACCTCGGGTACCTGCTGCACAAGAACCCGGGCAACGCGCAGACGTTCAGCACGTCCCACGGGACGGCGCACGTCTTCTACCCCGAGGCGGAGGCCGAGCGCTGCACGGCCGCGCTGCTGCTGGAGGTCGATCCCGTCGCGCTGGTCCGGCGCGGCAAGGGCAAGGGCCGCGGCGGCGCCCCCGACGCGGCCCTCGGGCAGTACGTCAACGACCGCCCCTACGCGGCCTCCTCGCTGCTCGCCGTCGCGCTGAGCGCCGTCTTCTCCACCGCGCTGCGCGGTGTGTGCAAGGCCCGCCCGGAGCGCGCCGCCGCCCCGCTGCCGCTGCGCGTCGAGGTGCCCGCCGTCGCCGCGAAGGGCGGCCCGGACCTGGTGCGCGCCCTGTTCACCCCGCTCGGCTGGGACGTCACCGCCGAACCGGTCGCCCTGGACACCGAGTTCCCCGACTGGGGCGACTCGCGCTACGTCCGCCTGGTGCTGGAGTCGGAGAAGCTCACCCTCGCCGAGGCGCTGCGCCACCTCTACGTACTGCTGCCGGTGCTGGACGACGCCAAGCACTACTGGGTCGCCCCCGACGAGGTCGACAAGCTGCTGCGCGCCGGTGAGGGCTGGCTGCCCGGCCACCCCGAGCACCGTCTGATCACCAACCGCTACCTCTCCCGCCGCTGGTCCCTGACCCGGCAGGCCATGGAGCGGCTGGAGCTGGTGCGCCTGGCCGAGACCGACGACAGCGAGGTCGAGGACCTCGACAACGCCGTCGGCGCGGAGACCGAGACCGAGCCCCGGCCCACCCCGCTCGCGGTCCAGCGCCGCGAGGCGATCCTCGCCGGGCTGCGCGAGACCGGCGCCGCCCGCGTGCTCGACCTCGGCTGCGGCGAGGGTCACCTCGTGCGCGAGCTGCTGCGGGACGTGCGGTTCTCCGAGATCACCGGCGTCGACGTCTCCGCGCGTGCCCTCGCCATCGCCGCCCGCCGCCTCAAGCTGGACCGCATGGGCGAGCACCAGGCGTCCCGCGTACGGCTGCTCCAGGGCTCGCTCACCTACACCGACAAGCGGCTCGCGGGGTACGACGCGGCCGTGCTCAGCGAGGTGATCGAGCACCTGGACCTGCCCCGGCTGCCCGCCCTGGAGTACGCCGTGTTCGGCGCGGCCCGCCCGCGCGCGGTCCTCGTGACCACCCCGAACGTCGAGTACAACGTGCGCTGGGAGACCCTGCCCGCCGGGCACGTCCGGCACGGCGACCACCGCTTCGAGTGGACCCGCGAGGAGTTCCGGGCCTGGTCGGCCGCCGTCGCCGAACGGTACGGCTACACCGTCGAGTTCCGCCCCGTCGGACCGGACGACCCCGCGGTGGGACCGCCCACCCAGATGGCGGTGTTCCACCGCGCCACCACCGAGCAGGACAAGGCCGGGCACGACAAGGCCGGGCTGAACAAGAAGGAGGCGAAGGCCGCATGACCGAGACCCGCCCGGGACGGGCGCTGCCCGTCACCGACCTCTCCCTCGTCGTCCTCGTCGGCGCCACCGGCTCCGGCAAGTCGACCTTCGCCCGCAAACACTTCGCGCCCACCGAGGTGATCTCCTCCGACTTCTGCCGGGGTCTGGTCGCCGACGACGAGAACGACCAGAGCGCCACCAAGGACGCCTTCGACGTCCTGCACTACATCGCCGCCAAGCGGCTCGCGGCCGGCCGCCGTGTCGTCGTCGACGCCACCAGCGTCCAGCCGGACGCCCGGCGCCAGCTGATCGGCCTCGCCAGACAGCACGACGTGCTGCCCATCGCCATCGTGCTGGACGTGCCCGAGGAGGTGTGCGCCGAGCGCAACGCGGCCCGCGCCGACCGTGCCGGGATGCCCCGCCGGGTGATCCAGCGGCACATCCGCGAACTCCGCCGCTCCATACGGAACCTGGAGCGCGAGGGCTTCCGCAAGGTGCACGTGCTGCGCGGGGTGGCCGAGGCCGACGGCGCCACGGTCGTCACCGAGAAGCGGTACAACGACCTCACCCACCTCGCCGGCCCCTTCGACATCATCGGCGACATCCACGGCTGCTCCGCCGAACTGGAGTCGCTGCTCGCCGAGCTGGGCTACACCGACGGCGTCCACCCCGACGGCCGCACCGCCGTGTTCGTCGGCGACCTGGTCGACCGCGGCCCGGACAGCCCCGGCGTGCTGCGGCGCGTGATGGGCATGGTCGCGGCCGGGACCGCGCTGTGCGTGCCCGGCAACCACGAGAACAAGTTCGGCCGCTACCTGGGGGGCCGTACCGTCCAGCACACCCACGGCCTCGCCGAGACCATCGCCCAGATGGACGGCGAGAGCGAGGAGTTCAGGGACGAGGTGCGCCGCTTCCTGGACGGGCTGGTCAGCCACTACGTCCTCGACGGCGGCCGCCTCGTGGTGTGCCACGCGGGCCTGCCCGAGAAGTACCACGGCCGCACCTCCGGCCGGGTCCGCTCGCACGCCCTGTACGGCGAGACCACCGGCGAGACCGACGAGTTCGGCCTGCCCGTGCGCTACCCGTGGGCCGAGGACTACCGGGGCCGTGCCGCGGTGGTCTACGGCCACACCCCGGTGCCGGAGGCCACCTGGCTCAACAACACCATCTGCCTGGACACCGGCGCCGTCTTCGGCGGCAAGCTGACCGCGCTGCGCTGGCCGGAGCGCGAGATCGTGGACGTGCCCGCCGAGCGGACCTGGTTCGAGCCGGTCCGGCCGCTGCGCGTCGACGCACCCGGCGGCCAGGACGGACGGCCGCTGGACCTGGCCGACGTGGTCGGCCGGGGCGGCGTCGAGACCCGGTACGCGGGCCGGGTCGCGGTCCGCGAGGAGAACGCGGCCGCGGCGCTGGAGGTGATGAGCCGCTTCGCCGTCGACCCGCGCCTCCTGCCGTACCTGCCGCCCACCATGGCGCCGACGCCCACCTCCCAGGAGGACGGCTACCTGGAGCACCCGGCCGAGGCGTTCGCGCAGTACGCCCGCGACGGGGTCGGGCGGGTCGTGTGCGAGGAGAAGCACATGGGCTCGCGGGCCGTGGTCCTGGTCTGCCGGGACGCGGCGGCCGCCGCCGAGCGGTTCGGTGTGCCCAAGGGCCCCACGGGCGCCCTCTACACCCGCACCGGCCGCCCGTTCTTCGACGACGGCACGGTGACCGAGGAGATCCTCGGCCGGCTCCGCGCGGCCCTCACCGAGGCGGACCTGTGGGAGCGGCTCGACACCGACTGGCTGCTGCTGGACGCCGAGCTGATGCCGTGGTCGCTCAAGGCACAGGGGCTGCTGCGTCGCCAGTACGCCGCCGTGGGCGCCGCCTCCGGAGCCGTGTTCCCGCCCGCGCTCGCCGCGCTGGAGGCCGCCGGGTCCCGGGGCGCCGACGTCCAGGCGCTCCTGGACCGGCAGCGCGAACGCGCCGCCGACGCCGCCGCGTTCACCGACGCCTACCGCCGCTACTGCTGGACCACCGAGGGCCTGGACGGCATCCGCCTCGCCCCCTTCCAGCTCCTCGCGGTACGCGGCCGCAACCTGGCCGGACTCCCGCACGACGAGCAACTCGCCCTGCTGGACCGCCTGGTGGAGCACGACGGCTCCGGCCTGCTCCAGACCACCCGGCGCCTGTACGTCGACACCGGGGACCCGGAGTCGGTGCGGGCCGGGGTGGACTGGTGGCTGGAGATGACCGGCCGGGGCGGCGAGGGCATGGTCGTCAAGCCGCTCGGCGCGCTCGTCCGCGACGCCCAGGGCCGGCTGGTGCAGCCGGGCGTCAAGTGCCGGGGCCGCGAGTACCTGCGGATCATCTACGGTCCCGAGTACACGCGTCCGGAGAACCTGGCCAAGCTGCGCCGCCGGTTCCTGGGCCACAAGCGGTCGCTGGCGCTGCGCGAGTACGCCCTCGGCCTGGAGGCCCTGGACCGGCTCGCCGACGGGGAACCGCTGTGGCGGGTCCACGAGGCGGTGTTCGGCGTGCTCGCGCTGGAGTCGGAGCCGGTGGACCCTCGCCTGTGATCCACCGGCCGGCCCTGGCGGGACCTACCTCCGCCAGGGCCCTGTCACCGCGAACGTGGTGCCCGGGGTATAGCAGTTGACGTACATCGTGGAGCCGTCGGGCGAGAAGGTGACGCCCGCGAACTCGCCCCACTCCGGCTTCTCCGGCGTCCCGGTGTTCTGCCGGCCGCGCGCCATCGCGTAGACCTCGCCGCCGCGGGTGACGCCGAAGACGTGCTGGGCGCCGTTGCCGTCCTCGCACACCATCAGGCCGCCGCTGGGGGCGAGGCAGATGTTGTCGGGGGACTCGCCGGGCAGCCGCACATCGGTGTCCGGGCCGAAGACGATCACCAGGGTGAGGCGGCGGCGCCCGGGGTCGTACCGCCAGATCTGGCCGAAGTGGTCGGCGGCGGAGCCCTCCGCGCTGTGGGCGAAGGACGACACGAAGTACACGCAGGAGCCGCCCCAGTAGCAGCCCTCCAGCTTCTGCGCGTGGGTGATGCCGCGCGGGCCGTAGTCCTGGAGGCGGGTCGGGGTGGCGGCGGCCAGCGGGTCGGGGACGTCCACCCATTCGACGCCGTCGAAGGACGCGCCCGTCTCCTGCACCGAGGACAGGTCGGGCACGCCCGGTACCCGCATCGCCTGCAGGCGCCCGCCCGCGCGGAGCGAACCGACACCGCCGAGCGGCTTCTTCGGCAGGAAGCGGTAGAAGAGGCCGAAGGGCTTGAGGAAGGCGTCCTCGGTCTCGTAGACGATCCCGCGCCCGGGGTCGACGGCGATCGCCTCGTGCTGGAAGCGGCCCATCGCGGTCAGCGGGACGGCGCCGGTGCGGCGGGGGTCGGTGGGGTGGACCTCGAAGATGAAGCCGTGGTCCTTGGTGTGGCCGTTGTCGCCCGCCCGGTCCTCGGTCTCCTCGCAGGTCAGCCAGGTGCCCCAGGGGGTTCGGCCGCCCGCGCAGTTGACGGCCGTACCGGCGATGGCGACCCGCTCGGACAGCACCCGGTTCCGGGAGTCCAGCGTCAGGGCCGTACAGCCGCCGTGCCCCTCCGGGTCGTAGGTCAGGCCCTCGATCGCCGGCACGCGGATGCGGGCGGTGGGCCGGTTCTCGTGATTGCGGACGAGGTGGGTGCGGCCGTCCCGGCCCGAGAAGGCGGCCATGCCGTCGTGGTTGGACGGCACCGGCCCCTCGCCGGAGCGCAGCGGGTCGCCCTCGCGGGAGAGCACCCGGTAGCGGAACCCCTCGGGCAGGTCGAGCAGGCCGTCCGGGTCGGGGACGAGCGGGCCGTGACCGGTGTGGCCGAGCGGCTCGGCGAGGGCGGTGCCGGCGAACAGCTCGGACAGCGCGCCGGTGAAGGCGATACCCGCCCCCACCGCGCTCGCGGAGGCCAGGACCTGACGTCGTGATGCGGACATGCGGGAGCAACCTTCCTGCTGGCGGACAGGAACACGTGCACCCGCTGTGTGTACCACCAGGTCCGGACCACGGGAACCACGCGTGCGTCATCTGTCACTCTCCGAGCACGCGCCCCGGCAGACCCCGCCGCACCCCCGCGCCACGACGGAAACAGTGCGCGGAAACGGTCGGGAAGCGAGTGAACCCGGTCGCGGACGGCCAGGATGAAGGCATGGCATTCCACGTCGAATCCGAGGCCGGGCGGCTGCAACGGGTGATCCTGCACCGGCCCGATCTCGAACTCAAGCGCCTCACCCCGAGCAACAAGGACGCCCTTCTCTTCGACGACGTGCTCTGGGTGCGCCGGGCGCGCGCCGAGCACGACGGGTTCGCCGACGTCCTGCGCGACCGGGGGGTCGCCGTGCACCTCTTCGGTGACCTGCTCACCGAGACCCTGGCCGTCCCGGAGGCCCGGACCCTGGTCCTGGACCGCGTCTTCGACGAGAAGGAGTACGGCCCGCTCGCCACCGACCACCTGCGCACCGCCTTCGACGCGATGGCCCCCGCCGAGCTGGCCGAGGCCCTGGTCGGCGGCATGACCAAGCGGGAGTTCCTGGCCGGCCACCCGGAGCCCGCCTCGGTCCGCTTCCACGTGATGGAGCTGGACGACTTCCTGCTCGGTCCGCTGCCCAACCACCTCTTCACCCGCGACACCTCGGCGTGGATCTACGACGGTGTCTCCATCAACGCCATGCGCTGGCCCGCCCGGCAGCGCGAGACCGTGCACTTCGAGGCGATCTACCGGCACCACCCGCTCTTCGGCGCGGAGGACTTCCACATCTGGTCGCGCGGCCAGGCCGACTACCCCTCCACCATCGAGGGCGGCGACGTGCTGGTGATCGGCAACGGCGCCGTGCTGATCGGGATGAGCGAGCGCACCACGCCCCAGGCCGTCGAGATGCTCGCGCACAAGCTGTTCGCGGCAGGCTCCGCGCAAACCATCGTGGCGCTGGACATGCCCAAGCGGCGCGCCTTCATGCACCTGGACACCGTGATGACCATGGTCGACGGCGACACCTTCACCCAGTACGCCGGGCTCGGCATGCTGCGCTCGTACACCATCGAGCCCGGCGTCGGCGAGCGCGAGCTGAAGGTCACCGACCATCCGCCGGAGCACATGCACCGCGCCATCGCCGCCGCCCTCGGCCTCGGCGAGATCCGGGTGCTCACCGCCACCCAGGACGTGCACGCCGCCGAGCGCGAGCAGTGGGACGACGGCTGCAACGTTCTCGCCGTCGAGCCCGGGGTCGTCGTTGCCTACGAGCGCAACGCCACCACCAACACCCACCTGCGCAAGCAGGGCATCGAGGTGATCGAGATCCCGGGCAGCGAGCTGGGCCGGGGGAGAGGCGGGCCGCGCTGCATGAGCTGCCCCGTCGAGAGGGCCGCCGTGTGAGCGGGGTGAGCGAGCGGGCCGCCGTGTGAGACTCCGCATAATCATGCCGCTCAATGAATAGAAATGCCGAGGCTCGTATAGAATTCCCGAGTCAGTGCACCACGTACCCCCTGGAGCGCCCCCATGGCGACAGTCCCGACCGCCCTCACCGGCCGCCACTTCCTCAAGGAGCTGGACTTCACGGCCGAGGAGTTCCGCGGGCTGCTCGCGCTGGCCGCAGAGCTGAAGGCGGCCAAGCGGGCCGGAACCGAGACGCGGCACCTCACCGGGCGGAACATCGCCCTGATCTTCGAGAAGACCTCCACGCGCACCCGCTGCGCCTTCGAGGTCGCCGCCGCCGATCAGGGCGCCCACACCACCTACCTCGACCCGGCCGGCTCCCAGATCGGGCACAAGGAGTCCGTCAAGGACACTGCCCGGGTCCTGGGCCGGATGTACGACGCCATCGAGTACCGGGGACACGGCCAGGGTGTCGTCGAGGAGCTGGCCGCGCACGCCGGCGTCCCCGTCTACAACGGGCTCACCGACGAGTGGCACCCCACCCAGATGCTCGCCGACCTGCTCACCATGACCGAGCACAGCGACAAGCCGCTGGAGGACATCGCCTTCGCCTACCTCGGCGACGCCCGGTACAACATGGGCAACTCCTACCTCGTCACCGGCGCCCTGCTCGGCATGGACGTGCGCATCGTCGCCCCCCGGCTGCTCTGGCCCGACGAGACCATCGTCGCGCTGGCCCGCCAGCTCGCCGAGGCGTCCGGCGCCCGCGTCACCCTCACCGAGGACGTGAAGGAGGGCGTGCGCGGCGCCGACTTCGTCGCCACCGACGTGTGGGTGTCGATGGGGGAGCCCAAGCAGGTCTGGGACGAGCGCATCGGACTCCTCGGCCCCTACGCCGTGACGATGGACGTGCTGCGCGCCACCGGCAACCCGGACGTGCGCTTCCTGCACTGCCTGCCCGCCTTCCACGACCTCGGCACCGCCGTCGGCCGCGAGATCCACGAACGGTACGGACTGACCGAGCTCGAAGTCAGCGACGAGGTCTTCGAGTCCGAGCACTCGGTGGTCTTCGACGAGGCGGAGAACCGGATGCACACGATCAAGGCCGTGCTCGTCGCCACCCTCGGGGATACGTCACAAACCCTTGCGTGACCCACCTCACCTGGCCTTATCCTGACCGACGGCCTGGCCCCCACCTTCGTGCCGCGCCGACGCAGCGCGCCCCGATCGGGCCGTCCGCACCACCAGAAACGAGCACCACCCGCATGCCCGCTCCCCGCATAAAGTCCCCGCACCTGCTCGTCGCCGAATCCGGCGCCGACCGCGAGGGCCACGGTCTGAAGCGCACCATGGGCCTCTTCCAGCTCATCTGCTTCGGTGTCGGCGCCATCGTCGGAACCGGCATCTTCGTCGGCCTCTCCGACTCCGTCGCGCAGGCCGGACCCGCCGTGGTCGTCTCCTTCATCCTCGCCGCGATCACCTGTGTCTTCACCGCCTTCTCCTTCGCGGAGCTTGGCGGCGCGATACCGGTCTCCGGCTCCTCGTACTCGTTCGCCTACGCCGGTCTCGGCGAGTCCACCGCCTTCCTGGTCGGCTGGTGCCTGCTGCTGGAGTACGGCATCTCCATCTCGGCCGTCGCGGTCGGCTGGAGCCAGTACGTCAACGAACTCCTGCACAGCCTCACCGGCTGGCAGCTGCCCGACGCGCTGTCCGCCGGACCCGGTGACGGCGGTGTGGTCAACCTGCCCGCCGTGATCGTCATCGCCATGGCCGCCGTGCTGCTGGTGCGCGGCGTGCGCGAGAGCGCGCGGGCCACCGCCGCCATGGCCGCCGTGAAGCTCGTCATCCTGCTCGCGTTCTGCGCCATCGGCTACAGCGCCTTCAAGGACGGCAACCTCACCCCGTTCTCCCCGGCCGGCCTGGGCGGCATCGGCGCGGGCACCACCGCGGCCTTCTTCTCGTACATCGGCTTCGACGCGATCACCACGGCCGGCGAGGAGGCGAAGAACCCGCGCCGCGACATCCCGGTGGCGATCCTCGTCTGCATGGCCCTGGTCACCCTGCTGTACTGCGCCGTCGCGGTCGCCGCGATCGGTGCGATCGGCGCCCACCAGGTCGGCGGCCGGCCCGCCGCGCTGTCGTACGTGGTCAACATGGTCACCGGCTCCACCATCGGCGGCGGCGTCATCGCCTTCGGCGCGGTCGTCGCCATCGCCTCGGTCGTCCTCGCCGTCATGTACGGCCAGACCCGCATCCTGCTGTCGATGTCCCGTGACGGACTCATCCCGCGCGCCTTCGAGAAGGTGTCCCCGAAGACCTCCACCCCGGTGGCGGGCACGCTCATCGTCGCCTGCGTCTTCGCCGTCCCCGCGGCCTTCGCCTCGCTCGACTCCGTCGTGAACCTGTGCACCATCGGCACGCTGGCCATCATGGCCGTCGTCAACATCGCGGTGATGGCCCTGCGCCGCCGCGAGCCCGGCCTCAAGCGCAGCTTCCGGGTGCCGCTGTACCCCGTCGCCCCGCTGCTCGGCGTCGCCTTCTGCCTCTACCTGATGTACGAGACGGGCTGGCAGACCTGGGTGCAGTTCGCGGTCTTCCTCGTGGTGGGCCTCGGCGTGTACTACGCCTACGGGCGCCGGCACTCCACGCTGGGCCGCGCTCAGGCGGCCGGTGCCGCCGGTGTCACGCCGAACGCTGAGCGGGAACGGCAGGAAGCCTGAACCACACCGCCTTGCCCGACGAGGTGGGGCGGTGACCACAGGACGAACTGAGGGCGCGGATCAGCAACAGACCGCGCCCTCCCTCCTGCCACGGGTCGGGCTCCTCGATCACCGGGCGGGTCAGATGGCCGGGCGGCGCCGGGTCGGGGTCGTGCACCTCGACCTGGCAGCCGGTCGGCCGCAACTCCACCACCAGCTCGATCGGACCGCTGCCCGCGGTGTGCTCCACCGCGTTCGCCACCAGCTCGGCGGTCAGCAGCTCGGCCGTGTCGCAGTCCGCCGTGTGCGCCACCTCGGCCAGCGCCGACCGCACCAGGGCACGCGCCACCGGCACCGCCGCGGCGGTGTGCGGCAGCGCGATGCGCCAGGAGGCCGATTCGGTGGGGCGTTCGTGCAAGGCGAGTCCGTTCATGGAGCAGGCTGTCCTGCCTTCGACTGTAGGAAATGGTACGGGTGCGGCCATCGAAACCATCGGCGGGCACCGGCCCGCGCCATGGGTCCCGATACCCGTCCACGCACCGCGTCGAACGCCCCACCATCCCCTTCCGTGCCTGCTGTTACGTCCTTGTCGATCACCGGTGACACCGGTGACGGGACGGGGTCGCGCACAGGGCGGACGGCCCCACCGCGTGACCACAGTCACAGCGCCGGGACGCCTCGCGGGGCCGCGTGATTCCGGGGAGCGAGCGCCCGGTCACGGCCCGCCCCGGTCAGACCCCCACGAAGGCCGCGCCCGCGTCCCGCAGCCGCTCGTGCAGCGCCCGGAAGACCGCCGCCGAACGGGCGCCCGGCCAGTCGGCGGGCAGCAGCCGGGCGGGCAGGCCCGGATCGGCGCGCGGCAGCAGGCGCCAGGAGTCCAGCGCCAGCAGATAGTCGCGGTAGGCGTCCTGGGCCGGAGTGTCGGCCCGGCCCTCCCAGGCGCGCAGCACGGGCGCGTACGCGGCGAGGAACCGCTCGTGCCCGTCGGCGATGGCCGGCAGGTCCCACCAGCGGCCGACCGACTCGGCGGTGGGCGCGAACCCCAGATGCTCGCCCCGGAACAGATCCACGTAGGCGGCGAGCCCCAGCCGGCTCAGGGCGTGCCGGGCCTCCTCGTACAGCCGGGCCGGGGCTATCCACACGCCGGGGGCCGCCGCGCCGAAGCCGAGCGCGGCCAGCCGCGAGCGCAGCACGTGCCGCCGCTGCCGCTCCGACTCGGGCACCGAGAACACCGCGAGCACCCAGCCCGCGTCCTCGGCGGGCCCGGTGGCGTGGATACGGCTGTCGTCCGCGCTGAGCAGCCGGCTCGCCTCCGCCGACAGCTCGTAGCCCGCCGCGCCCCCGGCGGTGCGGGCCGGCAGCAGCAGGCCGCGCCGCTTGAGCCGCGACACCGAGGAGCGCACCGAAGGCGCGTCCACCCCGACCGCGGCCAGCAGCCGGATCAGCTCGGCGACGGGCATCGGGCCCGGAACGGAACGGCCGTACGCCCCGTAGAGCGTGACGATGAGGGACCTGGGGGCGTGCTGCTCGGACACGTTGATCATTTTAGATCTTCGGCATACCTGCTGGTCACCACTGGTGTGAAGGCCCGGCGTGGGTCACGGGGACGACTGCGCCCGGCCCATGGACGCGCCACCGAAGGGGTGACGTTCGCCGCCCGCGGGGGGTGGCGCCGGTACCTGTGGAGCCCCACACCCACACCGGGAGGCACCCCATGCCCGTACGCCCCGCCCTCGCCACCGCGCTCGGCGCGGCCGCCCTGCTCGGCGCCCTCGCCGCACCCGCCGCCGTCGCGGCCCCGGCCGAGAGCGTCACCGTGGACGCCACCGCCCGCCTCGCGGCCGACGGCACGGTCACCCTCTCCGGCACCTACCGCTGCCTGCCCGGCTCGGGCCCCGTCTTCGTCAGCTCCTCCGTCAGCCAGGCCGACCCGCGCGTCCGGCACGGCATCGGCGGCGGCGCCGCCCACTGCGACGGCGCCGAGCACCGCTGGGAGAACTCCGGCAAGGTGTCCTCGGAGACGCTGAAGGCGGGCACCGCGCACGTCCAGGCCAACGTGATGGAGCTGCGCCCCGGCGCGCCCCTGATCGTGCCCGTGTTCCACGCCACCGAGGAGCAGGACATCACCCTCGTCGCAAGCTGAACGCCCCGGCCACCGGGAGACACCCCCGGACCCTCCTAGGGCGGTGGCATCCTCCCGGTGTGCCGCCGCCACTGGAGCCGGGCGGTCTCCAGCTCGGCGCGTGCCTCGGCGAGCCGGGGGTTGTCCTTGTTGCGGGCGCGGATCTCGGCGAGCCGCTCGTGGGCCCGGTCCACGGCCTCGGTGTCCCGCTCCAGTAGCTCGCGGTCGTGCTGAGCCTGCTTCAGCTGCCCGGGCAGGGTCGCGCGGAAGGTGTTCTCCCTGGCCACCGCGCCCAGCACCGCGTCGGCGAAGTCCCGCACCCGGTCCTCGGTGTACCCCCTGGCCTGGTCGCCCTCGCCGGTGCGGCGCGGGTAGTTGGTCCGGTCGGGGGTGCCGTCGGCCTTGAGGACGTAGAGGTAGTAGGCGCTGTCGCCGGACTCGATCCGGACCCGCAGACCGGCCAGGCGCAGGGTGCGTACGGCCCCGGAGCTGAGTTTCTTCACCAACACGTGCTCGTGCAGCGTGAGTTCGCCCAGCGCGTCGAGCCGTCCGCCCCGGCCCGGCTTCTCCAGCGAGGCGATCCGCCGCTCCGCCTCGCGCAGTTCCCGCTCCCGGTTCTCCTTCAGCGTGGCCGCCTCGGTCCGCGCGGCGGACTCCTCCGAGCGGGCCGTCTGCTCCAGCGTCCGCACGCTCGCCCGCGCCTGGGCCAGCGGCCGCCGGTCCTCCGCGTGCCGGGGCAGGACCGCCAGGGCGAGACTGCCCGGGAACCTCCGCGCCCGGGTCACCACCGCCCAGCCCGCCAGCGCGGCCGCGAACAGCACCACGATCACGTACGCCATGCGCCCCCCTGAACTGCCGTCAGGCCCCGCTGTCAGTTACTGCTCAGCACACGCCGACGGCAAACGGGTCCGACCGGGCAGGGCGTGCGCGTCACCGGCGGTGTCCGGGCCCTCACCCCGGCGACTCAATTGTGGCAATTGCCGCAATTGGACAAACCCGATCGGCCACAGCAAGCTGGTTCCACAGCGAGTTCTGCGGTCGTGTGCGCTCTGCGCGGCGTCCGCACGGCCGGGGCACGCGTGTCGCGGCTGACCCCTCTACGCGCTGAGGCAAGTTATGACCGCAGGTGACCAAGCCATCGCATCCGGAGTCGTCCAGATCAAGCCCTCCGTGCGCATCGCTCTCCTAGGTGGTTTCGACCTCATCGTCAACGACGTACCGGTGGCGGCCCCGGTGGGTTCCCGGCGGCTGCTGGCGTTCGTGGCACTCAACTACCGCGCCCCGGTCCCCCGCCCCCTGCTCGCGGGCAGCCTCTGGCCCAAAGTGCCCGAGACGTGCGCCCACACCAATCTCCGGGCCGCGCTGTGCCGGCTGCGCGGGCTCGGCACCAGGGCCCTCGACATCACCCCGACCGACGTCCGCCTCGCCTCCGACGTCACGGTCGACCTCCGCGACGCCCGGATGCTGGCCCAGCACCTCCTCGACCCGTGCGTGCCGCCGGTGGCGCTCAGCCTCAGCACGGCGACGGTCGACCAGCTCTCGGCCGACCTGCTGCCCGGCTGGTACGACGAGTGGGCCCTGCTGGAGGCCGATCACTGGCGGCAGTTGCGGCTGCACGCCCTGGAGTCCCTGACCGAGACGTTCATCGACGCCACCGAGTACGCCGGAGCGGTGGTCGCCGCCCAGGCGGCGGTCCGGGCCGACCCGCTGCGCGAGAGCAGCCAAGCCTCCCTGATCCGCGCCTACTTGGCCGAGGGGAACCCGTCCGAGGCGGTGCACCACTTCGAGCGGTACGTACGCCGGCTGCGCGACGAACTGGGCCTGTGCCCCACCCAGCGGCTGCACCAGCTGGTGGCCCGGGTGCGCTACGCCGGGGACGGGGACGCGGCCCTGCGCCGGTGAGCGCCCCCTGCTCACGCCTCGGCCGTCCCGGGATCGCGTCCGCCCCGCACCCGGCCCGCCAGACGGCGGGCCGTGTCCGACACCCAGGAACCGAGCCAGCGCAGGAAGCTCGTCGGCAGGAACACCGCGTCGGCGAACACCATGGCCATCGAGAAGAACGGCAGCCCGCACAGCACCGCGATGGAAGCGTGTTCCGCCATCAGGACCGGCAGCAGCACGTTCTTCACCCGGCGGTTGAGCAGGGTGAAGGGGAAGGCCACCTGCAGGATGACCGTGCCGTAGGTGATCGCGGTGACCAGCAGGGCGCTGCTGTCCACGGTCCGGGACAGCGGGCCCCACGGACTGAAGTAGGCCAGGTGCAGCGGGTAGTGGACCGCCGTGCCGTCCTGCCAGCGCGGACCCTGGATCTTGTACAGCCCGGCCGTCGCGTACAGGATGCAGACCTGGGCGGCGATCACCAGCAGCGCCGCGTTGTGCACGACGTTCGCCGTGGCGTCCATGACCGTCCGCAACTCGCTCTGTCCGCCGCGCTCGACCCGGAACCACAGTGCCTGGACGAGCCACATGCCCCACAGGAACAGCGCCCAGCCCCAGGACAGTTCGGCGAACCCCGTCACCTGGGCGAGCGCGAGGAAGACGCCGAGGACCGCCCAGAGCGCGACGCGGGCCGGCACACCTGCGTCCGCCCCGCACCTGCCCTCGGCCGCACGCCGTCCTCTGCGCGCGTCCAGCGACCAGACCTGGCCGCAGCGGGTGAGCACCAGATACCCGGCGACCAGATGGATCAGGGTGTCGCCGCCGTCGCCCAGCAGGACGTTGCGGTTGAGCAGCGCCAGCACGCCCACCATGAACAGCAGCGACATCGTGCGGGTGTGCCAGCCCAGCAGCAGCCCCAGACTGGCGGCGATCGCCATGAGGTAGACCACCTCGAACCACCAGCCGCTGTCCGACCACATCAGGATCGAGAACGCCCCGTTGGAGGCGATCAGCCGCTGCGCCAGGTCGAAGGACCACGGGCTGGTGGTGCCGTAGAGCTCGTGCCGGTTCGGGAACTCCCGCAGGAGATAGAGCAGGAAGGTCAGGGAGAAGCCGATCCGGACGATCGCCGCCTGGTACGGGAAGAGCGCCCGGCCCGTGATGTCGTTCAGGCACCTGATGATCCTGGCGTCGATCCGCCGGCTCATGCCCTTGAAGGGGGAGGGCGCGGGGGAGCGGTCCGTGTCGGCGGTCAACGGAAGTCCTCCTTCGACACCGGCCACCAGGCCATCGTCTGATAGGTGACCGGCTCCACGCCGGTCTCGCCGCTCCATCCGGGCGGGGCGATCGGCCGGTACGTCGAACGCAGCTGGACCTTCACCACCTGCCCGCCGAGCAGCGCGGGCCCGAGCCGGCCCGCGGCGATCCGGCGTACGTACGCCTCGGACAGCTGCCCCTCCAGACCGACCGGCAGGCCCTTGGCGTCATGGGTCCGGGTGTAGAAGTCCCACGCCTGGCGCAGCAGGTTCTGGTCGGCGTGGCTGGGCGCGGGGTTGTCCCGGATGCGCGCGATGTCCTGCGCGGTCAGCGGCAGCCAGTCGCTGGTGCGCCGCGAGCCGTCGGGCATCACCACCTCGGCGCGCGCGTCGACGTAGATGTTCCCCTGGAGCGGATTCGGGGCGAACAGCTTCCAGTTCTGGTCGAACTCCGGGTAGACGTAGCTGTTCACCAGTTCCCGGTGCTCTTTGCTGATCGCGTTCGCCGGGGCCAGATAGAGGAAGAGCAGCAGCAGGTGGACGGTGACAGCCACCGCCGTCACCACGATCACCGTGGCGAGCCACAGCCGCGCCGGCCTGGACCAGGACCCGTTCAGCCTGGGGGGCAGCGCACCGCTCGCGTCGGGCTCCCGGTGTGCCGTGGCCCCCGGGCCGGCCTCATCCGCGCCCTCGTCTCGCTCCACCATGCTCCCCCCGATCCGGGGTCCCGGGACGTATCGGAGAAGGGCAGGCGAGTCGCCCGCCGCTTCGGCCGGTCATGTGAGATCAGCATAGGAAGACGGGTGGACAGGGGGGATTTCTGTTCGGCCGAACGGTTGCCCGCCCCGGCGCCGGACGGGCGTCACGGCACCGTCACGCTGGACCAACGCCGCCGTCATGCCCGGTGCCTCAGGTTGGAGAGGTATCTGCCCCATCCCTGAGGGAGGCATCATGGCGGCGCGCAAGTGGAGGCACGTTCCCAAGGCGGTCGGCGCGGCCTACCTGGCCGTGGCACTCGTCGGGACAGGCGGCGTCATGGCCGTCGGAGCGCCGGCCCACACAGCGAAGGCGCCGGCGTCGTCGGCGGCCGCTCCGAACATCGTGTGCAAGCTCGTCCTGCGCAACGGACAGATCATCGCCGTGAACGCCAAGACCGGCGTCCGCGTGGACCCGAGGCTCTGCAACCGCGGCGGCGGAGGCACCGGCGCCACCACCACCGGCGCGACCACGGGCGGCCGCGGCGGCACAGGTGCGACCACGACCGGCGCGACCACCACGGGCGCCACCACCACGACCACCGGCGCCACCACGACCGGCGCCACCACCACGGGCGCGACCACGACAGGCGGCACCACCGGAGCCACGACCACCGGCGCGACGACCGGCGGCGGAGGCGGCACAGGCGCGACCACTACTGGCGCGACGACCGGTGGTGGCGGCGGCACGGGCGCGACCACGACCGGCGCGACGACCGGCGGCGGTGGCGGAACCGGAGCCACGACGACCGGTGCGACCACCGGCGGCGGTGGCGGCGGAACCGGCGCGACGACCACCGGCGCGACGACCGGTGGTGGCGGCGGCACGGGCGCGACCACTACTGGCGCGACGACCGGTGGCGGCGGCGGCACGGGCGCGACCACGACCGGCGCGACGACCGGCGGCGGCGGGGGAACCGGCGCGACGACCACCGGTGCGACGACCGGAGGCTGAGAGACAGAGCGAGGACCGGGCCGCCGGGGCCGGTACGACAGCGTCCCCGGCGGTCACACCCGTGCGCGCACCTCGCGCGAGACGTCGTCGGCCACCGCCGGCCCGCCCCCGCACGGTGCCCGTTCCCCCAGCTCCCGCAGGTGGACCGTGGCCTCCTCCTGGCGGGGGCTCTTGAGCCCGCGCAAGCCCGCCTGCGCGGCGAGCAGGGTGCGCCGGGCCTCGTCGTGCCGGGACAGGCGCCTGAGCGCGATGCCGAGGTCGAGGCGGGTGCTCTCCGCCCAGGAGGCCATCTTCACGGTCTCGAAGATGTCCAGGGCCTCCCGCAGCGGCCCCTCCGCCTCCGCCCAGCGGTCCAGCGCCGCCAGGTCGTTGCCGATGTGCTGCAGGCTCGCCCCGAGATACACGGTGATCAGCTCGGTGGGCCGTCCCGGTTCCTCCGCGCGGCAGATCGCCTCGCTGCGCCGGTGGATGGAGAGAGCCTCCCCGGCGCTGCCCGACTGGCGCAGATAGCTGCCGAGGATGTTCAGAGCCGTGAGTTCGGCCAGGCGGCCCTGCACCGAGGTCTGGTCGGCGAGGCAGTCGACGGCGTCCCGCAGCCGGTCCATGGACTCCTCGGTCCGCCCGAGCCGGTGCAGCGCCGACGCCCCGTACCCCAGCGCCCAGCCCATCTGGAGCCGGTCCCCGATGTCACGGGCCACCTCCAGCGCGGCATCGGCGGTGACCAGCGCGGTGCCGGGGTCGTGGACGCAGTTGTTGCAGGCCCAGGCGAGGAAGTTGAGCTGGACCGCCTCGTCCTGCCTGCTGCCCAGCGCGCGGGCCGCCTGCGCCCCGCACCGGAAGACCTCCACCCACAGCTCCCAGTGCTGGTTGAGATCGGAGAACCAGTGCATGGCCCGGGCGGTGTCGATCACCTGCCGGTGCCGCCCCGTCTCCTTCGCCCGGTACAGCGCGGCGAGCCACTGGGCGCGCTCCGCCTCCAGCCAGGCGCGGGCCTCGTCCCGGTCGGCGGGAGCGGAGGCGGGATCGGGATCGCCGTACGGCAGGTCCTGGTGGGGGTCGGCGTCGAAGCGCAGCGCGGCGGTCGTGGCCCGGCGCAGCATCCACCGCGCGGTCCGGTCCAGCGCGGCCGCGCACACCTCGTCACCGTCCTCGGCGGCCACCCGCTCACCGGCGAAGAGCTTGAGGAGGTCGTGGAAGCGGTACCGCTCGGCGGACGCGTCGGGCTGCAGCAGCCCGGCGTCCGTCAGCTCCTCGGCACAGCGGGCCGCCTCCGCGACGGGCAGGCCGGCCAGCAGCGCGGCGGTCTCCGGGCTGAAGTCGCCCCCGGCGGCCAGGGAGGCCCGGCGCAGCACGGTTCTGGCGGCCGGCCCCAACTGCCGGTAGGACAGGGCGAACGCGGCCCGCACCTGGAGGTCGCCCGCCCGGAGCGTGTCCAGACGACGGCTCTCCTGGGCGAGTTGGGCGGCCAGCTTGCCGATGCGTTCCCCGGGCCTCCCGGCGAGCCGCTGCCCGGCGATCCGCACGGCCAGGGGCAGCAGGCCGCACAGGTCCACGAGGTCGCGTGCGGCCTGGGCCTCCCGCCGCACCCGCTCCGGACCGACGATACGGCTCAGGAGCTCGACCGCCTCCTCCCGGCGGAGCAGCGCGAGATCGGTCCGGTGCACCGATTCCAGACCCGCCAGCGCGTGCCGGCTGGTGACGACCGTCAGACAGCGCCCGGCCCCGGGGAGCAGGGGACGGACCTGGTCCTCACCGGCCGCGTTGTCCAGCACCAGCAGCAGCCGTCGCTCCCGCAGCACCGACCGCAAAAGCCCCGACCGGTCGTCGGTCGAGGCCGGGATCGCCCGCTCGGCCACGCCGACCGCCCGCAGCAGCGACGCCAGCGCGTCGCGCGCGCGGACCGGCTCCGGGTCCATCCCGTGCAGGTCGAGAACGAGCTGACCGTCCGGGAAGTGCGGCGCGAGATGGTACGCGGCGTGCACCGCGAAGGCCGTCTTGCCGAGCCCTGGCTGCCCCGACACCACACTCACCGCGCAGCCGCCGGCGTCGGCACGCTCGGCCAGGCCGAGCAGCCCGGCAAGAGCCGGACCGCGCGCGACGAAGTCGCTCACGTCACGCGGCAGGGCCAGCGGGCCCAGGGTGTGGGCTCCGGAGCCCGCCCGCGGGCGGGGCCGCCCCAGGCGGGCGGCCCGCTCCAGCCCGGCGGCCGCCTCGTCGTCCAGGCCCAGCCCGGCGGCCAGGGCCCGCACGGTGCGCTGCTGCGGCCCCCTGGAACGGCCGCGCTCCAGATCCGCCAGCGCGCGCACACTGACGCCCGCGGCATGAGCCAACCGCTCCTGACTGAACCCGGCGCGCCCGCGCAGGGCCAGCAGCAGCCGCCCGAACTCCTCCTCGGCCGGTGCGGCACCGCTCACTCCACATACCCCCTGCTCAGCGCTGTACGGACTCGAACAGCGACTCCCCGGCAGAAGTATGACGGGCCGTAATCCCGCCGGACGAACTGCCTGGTCCCCCCTCGGCGTGGCTGATCAACTTGACCCGTTCGCACAACAAGGCCCGGCCGGGGCGGCGTGACGCGGATCACGCCGTCGGTGTCCCCTTGAAGGAGAGAGTCTCGTGGAAAGAGCCAACCACCTCGCCTACTGCCGGGCCGGCGTGCGGTTCTACGACCACCCCGCCGCCTCGCGGGCCGGCACGCCGTTCCCCGCCACCGGACGCCCGGCCCCGGCCGGCTGGCAGCGCGTGGAGAACAGCTCCTGGGTGTACCTGAGCCCCGAGGGCCTCCGGCTCCCCGGCCAGGGCTGGAAGATCCACGTCTCCGCCACGGCCGACGACGCGGCCGAAGTCATCGACACGGTGTGGGAGTACTGCCTGTCCCGCTCCCTGACCTTCAAGTTCCTCCCGAACTCGCGGGTCCACCAGTCCACGAACAGCAAGTACGCGCCTCGCGGCAGCAGCGGCAAGCTGATCACCCTCTACCCGGTGGACGACGCCGAACTGAAGGACGTTTTGGAGGAGTTGGGCCCCCTCCTCACCCACCACACGGGTCCGTACATCCTCAGCGACCTGAGGTGGCGCCAGGGGCCGCTCTACCTGCGCTACGGAGGCTTCGCCCGCCGCGAATGCCTGTCCGCGAACGGTGACCGGACCGCGGCCGTCGCCCGTCCCGACGGGGTGCTCGTCCCCGACGAGCGGGCCCCCGTCTTCAAGATCCCCGAGTGGGCGCCGGTGCCCGGGTTCATCGCCGAGCAGATCGCCGCCGGTCACGCGTCGGCGGACGAACCGGCCTTCCCGTACACCATGGAGAAGGCCCTGCACTACTCCAACGGGGGCGGCATCTACCTCGCCACCGACAACGCCACCGGCCGCCGGGTGGTCCTGCGGGAGGCCCGTCCGCTGGCCGGCCTGGACGGCGCGGGCGACGACGCGGTGACCCGGCTGCACCGGGAGGCGGCGACGCTGCGCCGCCTCGCCCATCTGGACAGCGTGCCCGCGCTGCTGGGCACCTTCACCGCCTGGGAGCACCACTTCCTGGTGCAGGAGTACATCGAGGGCCAGACCCTCCAGCAGTTCACGGCCACCGCCAACCCGCTGAACCGGCCGGGCCGGGACGCGGGGGAACGCCAGGAGTACGTGGACACCGTGCTGGACATCCTGGACCAGCTCGAACGCGTCCTGGACGCCGTCCACGCCACCGGAACGGTGTTCGGCGACCTCAGTCCCAGCAACGTGATGCTCCGTCCCGACGGACGCGTCGCCCTCATCGACTTCGAGATCGCCTACCGGCCCGGCACCGACGACCCCGAGCCCAGCATCGCCACCCCCGGCTTCGTCGCCGGGCACGCCGTCGGCTTCGAGAGGGACCGCTACGCGCTGGACAGTCTGCGGCTGGCGCTGTTCCTGCCGCTGACCACGACGCTGGACATCGACCCGGCCCGGGCCGCCCAGCTCGTGGAGGCGGCGGCCGGACTCTTCCCCCTGCCCGCCACACTGACCGACCGTGTACGCGCCGCACTGACCCCGCCCGGCATCCCGACCCGCACCGACCGGGCGATACCCGATCTGTTCGCCGCGGCCGCGGACGCCCCCGGCTCGGCCCGGGCCCGCGAGCTGGAGCGGGCGCTGGTCACCGCGATCCGGGCCGCCGCCACCCCCGAGCGCCTCGACCGGCTCTTCCCGGGCGAGCCCGCCGCACTGCACGACGGCGGCCACACCCTCGCCCACGGCGCCGCGGGTGTCCTGTACGCGCTGACCGTCACCGGACACGAGACCGACCCCGGACACCACGAGTGGCTGTGGCAGGCCGCCCGGCGCGACGAACAGCCGCGCCCAGGTCTGTACGACGGCCTGCACGGCGTCGCCCACACCCTGCGTCTGCTCGGCCGCCCGGACCAGGCCCTCGACGTGCTGAACCGGGCGATCGACCTCACCACCGAGGCGACACCGAGCGGCATGCACGACGGCTTGGCGGGCATCGGACTGAACCTGCGTCATCTCGCGCGGGCCCTGGACATCCCCGGCCTGCACAGCGAGGCCCTGCGGACGGGTGAGCTCCTGGCCGCCCGGCTGACCGGTGTCACCCGGACCCCCGCCGTCCGCGCCGGACTCATGCGCGGCTGGAGCGGACCGGCCCTGTTCTTCCTCGGCCTGTACGAGGACACCGGCGAGACCCGCTGGCTGGACCTCGCCCGCCAGGCGATCCACCTCGACCTCGCCCACTGCCGGCGCGTGGGCACGGCACTCACCCCCAGCGACGGAACCCGGCCGCTGCCCACCCTCGGAGGCGGCGCCGCCGGCATCGCCGTGGCCCTGTCCGCCTACCTCGGGCACCGCCCCGAGGAGGAGCTGAGCGGCACCCTGGACGCCCTGCACTCCGCCCTGGACATGGACTTCACCGTGCACAGCGGGCTCGTCGCGGGCCGGGCCGGTCTCGCCGCGGCCCTCGCCCACAACCGGGCGGCCGACCGCGACCCGGCCCTGGCCGCCGCTCTCACGGCCCACATCCGGGACCTGGCCTGGCACGCGCTGTCCCAGGACGGCGGTATCGCCGTCATCGGCGCCCAGAACATGCGCCTGTCCATGGACCTGGCCACCGGTACGGCAGGCATCCTCCACGCCCTGCACACCGTCTCCGACGGCCTGCCCGTCCTGCCCCTGCTGCCTCGACCCGCCCGGAACGAACGAAAGGACCGACCATGACCGTCATCGCGACGCCCACGACCGCCGCTGAGGCGGCCCGGCGAAGACCGGGCACACAGGTCCGGGGCAAGTGGCCGTGATCAGTCCCGGGTGCCGAGCAGTCCGTAACGGCTGCTGATCCCTGTTCACGACATCAGAAGCACATACCAAGGAGAACTCACCATGAACGCGATCCTCGACCTCCAGATCCTCACCCCGCAGCTCGAGTCGGAGGAGCTGGACGGCGCCATCGGCCAGAGCAGCACCATCTGGTACTGCCACGTCGAAGCCAACTAACCACTCACGACGGGCCCCGAGGTGCGTCCACCTCGGGGCCCGTCCTGTCTATGTATGAATGACTACGGTGTACGAATCGAGTGCACGTAGGTGGCCGCCGCGAAGAGGAAGGCGCCGGCACAGCCGGTACACCCCGCTCCCACGCAGATGGCCGTCCACCAGGGCTGCTTGAACGCCAGTGCCACCAGGATGGCCAGCGTCCCGAAGAGAAGACTGCTGGCGATGAGGAAGCCGACCTTCAAGTAGGGATACCAGAAGCGCCTAGCGTCGTCTGCGAATTGTGCGTTCATAGGGTCTCCTCAGGTTCGGTGCGATCGTTTTCATGAATCCGCCTTCGATGTGATGCATGCATGCAGGTGACGTCAGTGAACGCGACGTCAGATTCGTGAATTCGCTTCGAGTGGTGCGGTCAAGGGCCTCTCATCGTGACCTCCCGGAAAACAACCTCGGACAAAGATCATGAATGCGCCTCCGCAGCGGGAGGTGACCGCCCGGCCCCGTCGGGGCGGGCATCCAGGGTGAATCGCTCGACCCTCACGTCAACATACGCCCCATCGCCAGGGAGAGTTCCCGAGTTCACTCGATCGTGGGGCTCGTACGGGGGTGCGTCTCACAAGGCCACGGAACCCGAGATGCCGAAAGGTCACTCCCGCGGTGTGGTGGCTGGCGTCAGGCCGCGTTCCGCTGACGACGGGCGAGGGCGTCGGCGGCTGAGCGACGGCGCCTTCCGTGGACATCTATGAGGGTGCCAGCGCCTCGGCCGGAGGTGGCCTGGTCGATGCGGAGGCGTTCGGCGACAGCGGCCAGAGGGGGGGCGTCGGGGCCGACCGCGAGGTAGAAGAGCGCCTCGTCGACGGTGTGGTCGTCGCCTGGACGGATTCGTACGGCGGTGCCGGAGGCCAGGTCGCGTGCGGGTCCCTTGAGCCCGTCGAGGGGGTTCAGCCGACGACCTCACCGGGCTGCAGTTCCGCGAGTTCGTAGTGGAACCCGCAGAGGAGGTGGACCAGGACAGTCTCCGGTGCCGAGCGCTTGTTCCGGGCCTCGGCCCGTGCGACGCCCTCACGAACGGCCTTGGGGAAGGTGTACTCCTGTGGCCCCGCAGAGTAGGCGGGGGAGGCCAACGCCTGCGAGTGAGGCAGGACTGTCACGGTGGTGACGACTGCGACGGCGCGCAGCAGGAACCCTCAGCGGGAGAACGGGGAGGCGGGGTCTGCCCTCACGTATTCCTCGTCTCAGGATGGTCGGATGGGGTGGTGCGGCGGTGTTCGGCCACGGCAATCAGAGCGAGCGTCACCGCGATCACCGCGCAGCCCGTCAGGACAGGCGTGAGGAATCCCGGGACGGCTGCCCCGTAGGAACCACCGGACGTCAGGTGACACTCAAGGGCGGGCGGCAGGTAGGAGACGCTGTAGCTGCCCACCTGCCCGTACAGCGCGGGGTTCGCGTCCTGGCACGCCCGGGCGGTTCCGCTCTCGTCACGGACAAGTGACGCCAGACCCCAGACATAGGCGGACGCGGCGAGGGCTCCGGCGAGCGCGGCGGCGCCGCGTGCCACATTCTCCCGGCCGCCCTTGCCGATAGTGGGGAATCCGTAGCCGGCGAGGCCGAAGGCGGTCACTACGGCAACGACGATGCCGAGGAGCAGCGGCAGGGCAGCGGGGTACGAGGAGGTCATGGTCACCATCTCACGCGCGGGCGACCTGCCGTACAAGGTCGTTGTACTTCTCGAAGATGTGGTAGATCTCCATCCGCTCGGCGGCATCGGTCTCGGCTTGATCGCCCCAGCCATGCCGGGGGTTTTATCCGCCCGGCTTGCCCGCGACGGCCCAGAGGTGAATCAGCGGCACGGTCCGACTGGAGAAGGCATTGTCCTTGTTGACCTTGCGTCACATTTCCCAGATGTCTGCGTCCTTGGTCGGTTCGGGTTCCGGTGACGACGCCACCTTGCAGGCATCGGTGCGGACCTGGCCGAGGCCCGCGCCTTCACCGAGGCGACCGGCGTTTACGCGGACCCGCTCGTGGCGCTCGGTGTGTGTCAGTGTGTGACGACCGGCCGCCCGTGTCCGGGCGGCCGGTCGTCTTTACTTCCTGGCTTTTGCTCTGAATCACCTGCAGCTGCGATCTCATCCGGACGTGATCAGTCGATGTCCGGATCATCGGCCTCTTCGAGGAGGCGGGCCGCGAGGTCGTCAGCCCACTCCAAGGCCCACGCGCGGAGTGCTGTGATGGTGGCGTCATCGAGTCCGTAGGCGGCGAAGGCCTCGTCGTCGGTCCATTCGGCGCCCGTGAGGTTCGATTGCAGATCCTCGCGCTCGAAGCGGCCGCGGGCGTGGCGGCGGCCGAACTCCTCGAACTCGGCATTGGTCCAGCGGCGGGAGGCCGCGAACACATCGATCAGATCGCGGGGCGCTCCGCCATCGGCCAGGGCACGGACCTTGGTCCCGATCACGTCCTCCGCCGCGAGGACGGGTCCGTACGGGCTCTGGGCCACCGGTCGCCAGAAGATCTCTTTGAGGATGTCGACTTCGCATTCCTGCCCGGTGGCCGGGTCGGAAACGGTGAAGCGGGCAGACAGCGGGGCGGTCTCCAGCGCGTGAACCTTCCAGCCGCGGGCTTCCAGGCCGGTGCGGAGCGTGGCGGCGATGTCGGCCATGGGCGTCGGGTTCTCCGTGGCGACGTCGAGATCCTGGCTGGGGCGGCTTACGAGGCGGTGCGCTCCGCACTGCATACCCGCCGGTGAGAACCGGGGGATACGGGGAACCGAGCGCAATCACATCTGCCAGGAGTCGCGCGTGCAGCTCCGGCATGTCCTTCATGCGGCTGCCCGGGTGCGGGAGGCGAGCTGCGGGAAGGCGTCTTCCCAGACCGCGCGCACGGTGCGACCGACGAGTGTGCGCAAGTCCGGCCACAGCTGGAGGAGCAGGTCCTGGTTGAGGTAGTGGGGCAGGTCGTCGTGGAGGCCCTCGTGCAGGACGGTGCGGTACAGGCCCATGCGCTGGCGTGGCTTGCCCAGGTCGTATGAGGTCATGCCTGACCAGGCGATGTGCAGCGGCAGATCCACGACACCCTGCGCCGGCCCGTGCAGCTCGTCCAGCGACTCCGGCAGACGGCGGCGGAACTTCTCCCGGTACAGCGCGAGGTCCTCGGCGTCCGCGCCCGGGACGTCCCCCGGGCTGGGCGCAGAGTGCGGTGGGCTGGAGGGCATGAGTCCATTATGGCGTCCGGAGACGTTGCGAGGGTCCCGATGTGCGAGTCGGCGTCCGGAGCGAAGCGGGGGGCGGATCCTCCGGCGAGCTCGTTGCCGCAGTCTGTTCAGCCCTGAGCGGGACGGACTCTTGTCCGGTCACGTGACGTGCCCTGTCACTCCAAGTCTTCGAGCACGCCCAGAAGTCACAAAAGCCCCGCGAGTCCCTCCTGCCTCTCATTTCTGCAGGTCAGGAGGGGCTTCGCGATTCTTTTCCTCAGAACCTTCAGATGTCCCGGAAGAGACCAGTGAACGCGGTGACCTGCCGCGACGAGTGGCGTGTGGTCGCTGAGCTGCGCGAATGACCTTTCGGCTGTTTCACGCTCGTGCCGCTTGATGGGGCCGGAAGTCCCAGAAAAGTCCCAGGGGACTCCCACTGCTGACGGGTGTCTTTCGGCTCTGTATGGCAGTACGGGGAGTCGAACGGCCTCGTTTCCAGCAAGGGTGGTGGAGCCTGAATGTCGAGTGACTGGCGCTCGGCCGATGCCTTGCGGGATGGTGGGGTCCTGATGATCGACGACGACTCTGCGGTCGCTGGTGGCAGCGAGCCGGCCGTGCCCGCCAGCCCTCGGACGCCCTACAGCGAGAGGCCCGTCGCGCGGGCCCGGCGGGCGAAGGCTCAAGAGCTGATCGAGCGGCTCGTCGCCGAGGGCCGCGTTCGGATCACCGACCCTGATGACGACGAGGTCGCGGAGTGGCGGCGCGTCGTCAACTACGCGAAACGGCACGGCCTGGAACCAGCGGGCAAGCGCATTGAGAAGGTTCCGAACGGCGGGCCGGGGCTGGAGCTGTTCCTGGCGGATGGCCCGCATCCCAATGCGCGGAGTCAACGGCCGAAGGAAGGCGGGGATCCGGTTCCCGTTCCCTCACGGCTGGGGAACCTCCATCCGATCGTGACCGCGCTCAAAGACGACGAGCGCCGACTCGTCATGCCTTCTGTGCTCCGCCGAAGGTCGCTTCTTCTGCTGCAGGGACTGTCGGCTGAGGCGGTCCGGCGAGGGTACGAGGTGCGGAAGGCACACTCGTTCTTCCACCCACGCGAGGGCGGAGTGGACATTGCTATCGACGGCTTCCCTTACACCGTCAGTGTCAGGCAGGAGTTCCCGCAGTCCTTGGATCCCGACCGCTCCTCTCGCCTCGTCGTGGAGCTCGCTCATGGCCTGACCGACCGGCCCGGCCGCTGGCGAGATCGGAAGACCCGGACGCTCGAAGAGGCCCTGGACGCGGTCCTTGGAGAGATCGAGGTACGAGCGGCACAAGACGCCCGGCGCAGGCAGGACGAGCAGCAGGCCATTGTGGAACGCGAAGTTCGCTGGCGAGCCGCGTTGGAGGTGGCGAAGGAACAGGCTGTTCGAGAACAACATGCCCAGGCCCTACGCGAAGAGGCCGGGCGCTGGCAGGAGTCTGCTGCCCTCAGCGCGTACTGCACGGCATTGGAACGTCGTATTGGCGAGCTTCACGGCGTTGTAGACGAGCCGACTCTGAGTCAGACCCGGCTCTGGTTGGAGTGGGCAAGGGCGTACGTGAGGTCGATCGACCCCTTGAGTGAGCTGCCGAAGATGCCAGACGTACGAGAACCCACGCCGGAGGAACTCAAGCCATATCTCAGGGGATGGAGCCCTGACGGGCCGGAACGGCGGGGCGGTCGCTGACGCGCGCATAAGTAGTTCGCCGACCTGCTGAAGAGTGGGCGTCGGCTAGCAAACGACGCCTTCACGTGGGCACACGCCTGCGTACGGGCTTGGTGTGTCGCGGGCACAAGGGCCAGGTCGCTGAGGCTTTCTGCCTGCGGGCTGGCCCTCAGCGTTACCTGACGGGCTCGAGCAGGTCGACCGTCGTCAGGCCGGTTTCGCCGTGAACGAGCTGGAGGGCGACTTCGGCACGGGCGGCAAGGTCGAGTGGGTCGAGGGTTTCCGTGTAGGAGGCGTGCACGATCCGGTCGAGCCCGGCACCGAGGAGCGGGGCGGCGGTGCGCAGGGATGCTTCGAGGGCGACACCGTGGGTGGCTCCGCCATGGAGGATGATGTTGCGGGTGCGGTAGAGGCGACGCATGGCGATACGGAATGCCTTGGTGACGTCGTTGAGCTGGGATCGTGGGTTGGCCAGGAGAGCAGCCATGCGCTGGGCAGCGGCCTGATCGCTGTAACCGGTGGGCTTGGTCAGCGTCAGGGCTTCGGTCCCGGTGGCTTCGAGGGCGTTGACGACCAGTCGGGCGGCTTCCCTGTTCGTGCTGCAGGCTGCGACCGCGCGGGAGAGGTCGTCGGGCTCGCTCGGGTTGTGGCGGTGGGCCAGGGTGGTGAGTTCGGCGCGGGGCCATGAGCAGGCGATGATGGTGGCCATCCGATCGGCGGCGATGGCCTTACCGGAGCGCTCCCCGTCGCCCTTCGGGTCGTCGGCGTGGACGAGGAGGGACTCGACGGCAGCCCAGCCGCCGGCGACTGCAGGCGCGAGCGCTCCGCGGTTGACCGCGGCGGCGAGCTCGAGAGCGTCATCGATGCGGCCGCGCCCGCTGTCGACCTTGTACAGGTGTCCCTCGTGCACGAGGGACAGGACGTCGGCGCCCCGGGCAGGAGGATCCAGCGGTACTGGCCTGGGATGACCGGCGACCCAGATGCGGGGAACAGGGACGACGCCCCCGCGGTGAGCACGCAGGTAGTGGGATCGAGCGACCATCCGGTCCAGCAGCTGGCGTGCCTGCTCGGCTGCACCGTACGGGTCGAGGGCGTCGAGCCGGTAGACGAAGCCGCCTCCGGTGCGGATACCGGCTGGGTCGTGGCCGTTGTCCTTGAGCCAGGTGATGACCTCGCCCTTGGAGCGCCAGTGGTCGAGCGGTTCCGCGAGCTCACGGCGGCCCGGTACTTTCTCCAGTGCGACCAGCACCTCGTGGGGTCGGGCGCGTGTGCGAGCGAGTTTGGCGGCGGACTCCGCAATCTCCACGGCGGTGGCCCGATCGTGGTCGAGCCTCCTGGCCCAGACCTTGAGGTGGCTGGCGCTGAAGCCAAGGTCCAGAAGATGCGCCGCCACGGTCCGGGAGAAGCGCTCAGGCTTGACGCGCTTGTCTTCTTCGACCTTCAGAGCGTTCGCCCAACGGTCCAGATACCCGGCGCGGACATGACCGATGATCTCCTTCAGCCGCCGTCGCTCCGGGCTGGGGTCCACGAGTGAATTCTGGAGCAGCAGGTTGATCTCCTTGCGGAGCTCCCGGTCGCCCAAGCCCTGATCGGGCCCGATCAGAGCCCTGAGCTCGTTGCGCTGCCAGTCGCACGCGGAAGGAGCCAGCACATTGTGGGACTGCCAGTGGCCGGCCTCCCACAGTTCTTCCAGGGCCAGCACAGACCCGATGTCCCAGAGTCGGCGAGGCCACGGCGTTCCCTCGTCGGTGAAGAAGTCCGCCATCCGTGCCAGCACGCGGCGCGCGTACGGGTCGGAGTCAGGGGCTGTAGCACTGGTCATCACCGCACCCTATCGACGTGGCCGCTGGCTGGTAGCCACCCCAGGGACGCCGTGCTATGTTGGTCTCAGACTTAAAGGGGCACTCGCTTCGGCCACTGCCCCTCTTTTCTTTGGCCCGCACACCATAAGATGGTGTGCGGGCCATTTTCCTTTGCGTGGCCGGCGAGCACAACAGGAGCCGGCAGCGCGGCCCCCGCTAGCGGCCTCGTCCAGGTTGGATGCGGAAGCCTTGGCGATTGAGGCGTCCGAGGCGGCTGCGGGTGACGTTCATGCATGGGTCGTCGGTTTGCATACGCCGCAGTCCGCTACAGCCACGCCAGTTTTCCGCCGCAGCGCTCGCCGGGCCGCCTTCTGCGGCGCTTAGACTCTCACCGTGGTAGGAGAGGAAGCCCACTTCAAGGGGATCTCGGGAGCGAAGAGAGCCAAGCTCTACCTCGAGGGCACGATGCGAATCTGGGGGGCCTTCGCGAACACGGACTCGGACGCGTGGGCGAAGAAACTGACGCTCGCCTGGCCGGAGGGCGGCCGGACCTTCTCCTTCGACCTGGGCGGGTCGATGAGGGGCGTTCCGTACCATGGCGATCAGTTCTGCGCGGAGGTCAAGCACTATCAGGGTCCGGCGGACCAGGGCACTCACTTCGTCGAGTTCCTCGCCAAGTGCTACGTCGCGCACCAGCAGACGTACCTCTTCGGTGATCACTACATGTGGATCACCTGGGCTCCGTTCAACGTGAACAGTTGGTCGCAACTACATGAGCCAGAAAAGATCGAATCCGCTGTCGTCCAGCACCGGCAACGCATCTTCGGTGATGTCTCAGAGGACGAGGCCAGGAGCAAGATCGATGCGACCGCGGTGCAGAGCGTGTCCGAGCGCGTGTGGCGCATCGTCCTGTCAGAGAAGCAGGAGGGACTGCTGCCCCTCACCGAGTGGCGGGCCATCCTGGCGCATGAGCTGACCCTAAAGGGGGAGTGGTGAACGCCGTCGCATCGTCGATCGCGGAGGCACTCGAGGCGGACGACCCGTACCGCTCGTTCGCCGAGATCAAACGACTCCTCGAACAGCACATCCGGCAGATCAATCCGCAGATCCGGACCAGAAGCACCGGATACTACAACCACACCCACATGCCGGACCTGGTCATGCGATGGCCGCACGACGACGGCCTCAGCGACCGGTACGTCTACCTGCGTAGCACGACGGACGCGGACGAGCTCGGGTTCGACGTCACGCGCCTCGCTCGCCAGGACCGGCCCATCGTTCTGGCGCTCGGCGCCCTTCGCCCGCCCTTCGACGCCCGCGCCCTGGATTCGCTCGCGATCGACCAACACACCCTGGTGCTGGACCTGGCGGCTTTCGCGGAACTGACATCTGGCGATTCGGCCGACGTCGCGTTGAGGCGTCTGATCGCGAACACCGTTATCGAAGGCGGCCAGGGCCTCTTTGACGAGCGCTCCGTGTCCCGGCTGGCCCGTGCTATGACTACGGGCGCGCAGGCGGCCCGCCGAGGTGATCGTGAGGCGACTGAGGACGCGCTTGCTTTCGCTTCGGACACGCTGCCCCCACCGATCGCGCGCCGTCTGACGGCCCTCTTGGCGACCATGTGGCGCGCTAGCGGTGCACCGGTAGCCGCGCTCGAACGTGCTCCCAGGTATCCGCAGCAGCTGGACGAGTCGTCACTCGATTACCTCCTCGAAGGCCAGGAGATTCCTGATGGGGACTTCTGGAACCGTATCGCCCGTGAGATCACTCTGATCGATCTGCTGCGGCACATCAGGATCACCGCCACTGACAACCTCCAGCACCTCATGCGCGCGGCGCTGAGCACATGGAACGCACGGGTTTGCGCCGTAGTCCCCTCCTCCCGCGGCGACGCTCGCCGTGGCACAGCCCTCCCGCGCTGGACCAAGAGCGAAGGCGTCCTCAGCTTCGACGCACCCGGCTTCGTTCTCACGCTCGCCCAGAAGGTCGACCACCTGACATCGTCGGCGGCAGGGGTCGTGTACGAACTGCCGGCCCTCGACGAGGTCGGGAAGCGTCTTCCGCTCCTAGGGCTGAGCCTCAAGGCCATCACACTGGTCAACGGTGGCGGGAAAGTGGCGTACGAAGGGGAGGTGGGCGCTTTGCATGGGGACCGCCTCCGCCACCTCAGCGAATCCCTCGGACCGGGAACCTTGGTCAGGAATCTCGAAGCCCTGCCGCCAAGTGGCATACCGGTGAGGTACAACTTCTCTACCCGGACCGCCTCGGTAAAACCGCCTCGCGGCAGTGTCCCCCTACTGGAGCTCGTGAACACGTCCATTCGACTCTTCACGGATCTATCCCGTGACGAGGAGGAACGCCTCGTCGAGGTGATCCCACCGGGCGGCCGCACCCTGCATGCTGGAATCGATCACGACATGCCGGGGACAGAGTCACCCGCCGACTGACACGCGGCGGGCCACAGTGGGCATACCGATGCGCCCGACCCCTCGCCCACCGTCCGACAGGAGGACCGACATTCGACCTTCGGCGAAATGCGGTGCGGTCCACCCGCGCTGCCGGGCCGTACTGCGTCCTTACCGGGCGACATGCCAAGCAATTAATTCCGCCGAGCTGTCCGCACGGCGCTAAGATCGCGCCCGTCCCGGAACATGGAGGACCGTGGTTCTGCTGAGGAACTCTTCGCCCTGCTTGCCACCTCCGAGTTCCCCGTGCACCCCACGAGTGAGTCAGTCGGCGAAGCGGAGCCGCGGTGGACGCTCGTGCGAGATCCGTTCGGCCAGTGCCTAGCCGCTCGTGCCATCGCATTCGACTCTGGCGCGGATACCGCCTTCACCACCCAGGTGCTGAAGGCGGTGCGGGCCACCGGATTCGTCGAGGGCGCCGCCTACGTGGCCGCGCTGCTGAAAAACAGACGCCCAGACGCTTCGCGAGAATTGGCCACGGCAGTGCGCACTGCACTCGGCAAGGAGAAGGAACCCCCGGTCAGGCAATGTATGGAGCAGATCCTTCGTGCCCTGGGCTGACGTCCGCCCTGGCCAGCCCTACCGCCGCCCCACACTCGCATCGCTGCTGGAGGTCCTGCGACCCGCGCCCATCGGTATGTCGGCGGACGGTGTGCCGATCCGACCGTGGGGCGGCAGGCAAGATCAAGACCTCAGCCGCCGGGCGGCCGGAGTCGAGTTCCGCGAGGTGACGACGCCGGACTGCCACGCATGCCCTGCGGGATGAGCCTGCAAGTCACTGACTCGGTGGAGAACCTTCCTCTCCGGAGGACTCGTCGGAGTCGCCGTCGTGTGGCAGGACGTATTGTGCGGTCTTTGCCGCCATGTGGAGCGGGAGTGGAAGCCCTAGGGTCACGTTGTAGTCAGGCGCGCGGCGCAACTGGTGGGTGATGGCGGCCCAAAGCCCCGGCGCGCTGGATTTCTCTGGCACGGCGACAACCGCGATCTCCAGTGCTGACGGGTTCCATGCGTTGGTGCCCGTGTCGATGACAGGCTCCGGCTCTTTGTCTTCTTCATCCTCCGAGCGCTTCTTCCTCAGCGGGATCCGGGTGGCAATCTTCGAGGCGGTCTTCACCGCGTGCTTGGCTGTGTGGGGCTTTTCGCCGGTGCTGTAGTACACGCGGTGGTCGTCGTCAACGCCCGGGTGGGCCCACAGGCCGCTCGCGAAGCCGTGATCGGCGGTGTCGTCGTCCGGGGCGAACCACTGAGGGGTTTCGTCGGATGCATGGTCGCGTACCCGAACATGGCACAGATTCTCGCCGTACAGGGTGATGTGCTGGGCCGGGTTGGGGCCGAACTGGAGGGCGTCGGGACGCAGCCGGCCGTTGGTCAGCCATGGCCAGTGCAGACGGGAGTTCTGTGCGTGCGAGAGCAGCAGGACGTGGCGGTCGCGCAGGCTATAGAGCATCGCCCGGATGAACTGGGCCGTCTCGGCCCGTTGATCGTCCAGATCGGGAACCCAGGTCGTGGTGCGCTTCGTCTCCCCATCCTCGGCCTCCGGCCTCGGCGCGTCCTCCTGCCCGGTCGCTCCTGTGACTTCGCCGTCCTCACCATCTTGGTCTTCCTCGTCGAACTCATACTCGCCCGGGATCTCGGCGTGGCGGGCAAGAGAGAGCAGGAGTTCCGGGTACGGAATCCAGTCCCCACGGTCGGTGTCCCACCCCGTCACCGAGCTGTCGGCTGCGCTCATTCTTACGGCGACAGGTGCGGTGCGGCGTTTGCGGGTGGGCCCGTCGGCGCGGCGCTTGACCATCCACAGTGCGACGTACTCCAGGGCCGTGGGCAGTTCGTCCACACTGTGCTCCGGTGCCGTGCAGACGCCCAGTTGCCGAAGGACGTCGTTCCAAGCCTGTAGGGCTCGGTGGGCGATGCTCTTCTTGGTGGCGGTGTTCCAGCGCGAGCTCGGCAAGGTGATGAACTTTGTCAACCGTCCTGCATCGGCATACCCGAGGCGTACGGCGAACTTTGGGTCCACGATGTCAGGCCGGAAGGACTTCGGGTGGCCGATCTCGACCACGACGGCCTGGACTTCGGGCCGTTCGTCGCGCTCGCACAGTTCGGCGACCTCTCGTCGGCGGGCACTGATCGCTGTGGTGAGTGTCTTCCGTTTCGGCTGGCCGTCGGGGAAATCGAGTCGGGCGGCGACGACACCGGCGTCTTCCAGGTACAGGCGTACCGTCAGCTCTGGTGTCGTCCAGGTACGTACGGCCTTGTCCGTTCCGCCCGACCCGTCCAGGCCCAACAAGACTGCCAGTTGCTCGATCAGGGCGTCACGGGTGTGGTCGTTCTGCCAGCGAGCTTCGACGAGCAGGGGCCGACCGTCGAGTACTCGTGCCAGGGCGGCGCGTCGTTCGTTGCGGCCTTCCCGCTCCAACTCCGCTTTCTGGAAGGCGCGTTCCTCCTTCGTCTTGGCTGTCGGAGACTTGGGCAGATTGCGTGGGAGGACTGGATAGCGGCTGCGGGTGAAGTCGCCGAGCTGGGTGAGGTGAGGCAGCAACGCCTCGGCTGCCCATTCGGTCAGGGGGGAGCGGTCGCGCGGCATGAGACCGGTGCCGACGCCATGGCCGCCCATCGACGTGGCATGCACGACGCCGATCTGAATGCCGTCCTTCCCGGGGATCCAGGCGTCGGGGTTCTCCTGCACTGCCGCCGCGTTTGGGAGTTCGCGAGAGAACCCGAGGCTGCTGAGCATGCCTTGGGGGCCTCCGCGCGTCCACTGGGGCAGGGACGTGTTGCGGTCGATGTCCAATCGGCACACCGAGAGCCGTCCGGTTCCTGTCGACTGCCCTAGCCAGGGCGTTTGCGCGAGCAGGTACGCCGACACCGTCCGCCGATAGGGCACGGGCACGGGCCCACCGGTGCGCCAGCGGCGAACCCCGGTGCGGATATGGAGACGGAAGTCGCCGGCGAAGGGCACGGTCTGAACGGTGAGCGTGATGATGAACGAGAACTTCCACCGCATTCCATCGTCGTCCTGGTGGTCACGCGGCGGCCAGGAGACGAGCTCGGCGCCGCGTTCGGCGGCGGCGATTTTGAACGTCATCTCGACGCCCTCGAAGCGGTAGGGATCCAGCTTCGCGATGCTCTGTGCGAGGGCGTCGGGCAGGAGCTGGTGGATCAGCGGGTCCGGCTCGAAGGTGCCGCCGGGCGAGGTTGTGCCCGCGAAGAGGTCGACGGTGTGTGGCTGCCAGGTCAGCCCGGCCATGTCCAGTGAGGCGCTGAGCTTGATGGCCCGTTCGGTGATGTCCGGGTACTCCTTACGGGTGCGCGGGGAGTGCAGGTCACGGATCCAGGCGTGGATGAGTTGCCGCATGACGGGGAGCGGAAGCGGCGTTTCTGCGTACAGCCATGGGGCGTTGTCGTCGAGTGTGGCGCCGCGCGCGACACACAGCAGGTCGGGTGCCACGGCGCGGATGACCTCGTTGAGCCTGCGGATAGGTACCTGGTTGATCCTTTTCGGTTCGCGTTTGCCGATCCGGTAGAAGTCCAGTACCTCGGCCCGCCATGAGGCGGGGAAGGCGAGTCCGTGGGTCTGGCGGATGAACTCCGTGCCGCGGGCGGGTTCGAACGCGGTGAATCTGACGGTGGGGTAGGAGGGCATGTGTGGGGTCCCTTCGTGTACAGGGGTGAGGGAACGGCTGTGCGGTTCAGTCGGACGGGTCCGGGGCGGAGGGGACGATGCCGGCGAGCGCGGTGTGCAGGGGTTCGTACAGGGCTTTGACGAGGGCCCGGTCCAGAGCAGTGATCGGTACAGTGCCGGGGGTCGTCTCGTCGGCCGGGGGCGGAGCGAGGTAGGGGTCCAGGACGTGCCGCATGGCGAGCAGGAGACTCGTCCGCCAGGTGTCTGGCACCGCCTTGCCTGAGGCGGCCCGGGTGGCGAATGGAGCGTCGACGAAGACGACGCGTGCGGGGACGCCTCCGCGCACGAGACGGCCGATGACCTGCCAGATGACTACCAATTGATCCCAGGTGAAGGAGATCTTCTCGTCCTCGTTCAGCCGGCTCCAGGCCAGAGGGTGGTTGAGGAGGTGTCGCCACCGTGCGCGGGCGAGGGTGCGGAACTGGGCGCCGGCCTTGTCCAGGCTCGGTTGTGCGCGGACGAACTCATCGAAACTGCCGTCGCGTTGCATGCGTGCCGCCCAGTCGTTGACGGCCTGTACG
The DNA here is from genome assembly GCF_040645115.1 of Streptomyces sp. NPDC046860. Lineage (NCBI taxonomy): Bacteria > Bacillati > Actinomycetota > Actinomycetes > Kitasatosporales > Streptomycetaceae > Streptomyces > Streptomyces sp. NPDC046860. The sequence goes on from NZ_JBEYXQ010000008.1 coordinate 234,931, forward strand.
GCGAGGCCGATGTCGTCGGGGCGGGGGTGTGGGCGGGCCAGGAAGAACACCGAGCCGATCGCGGCGACTCCCCGGTCGAGGATGTTGTGGCCCCGTTCGACGGCGAGCAGGGGAGCCACCAGGATCTCCATGCCGGTCGAGGCGAAATTGGCTACGTCGCCGCGGCGCAGGGCTACGACCGTGCCGCCGTCGGGGCCCATGGCCGGACTGGAGTAGAACGGGGGCTCCTCGTCCGCGTCGTCGGCGACCAGGCGGCACACCTTTCCGGCCCACCGGGGGATGCGGTTGAGGATGTCCGCCGCGCGACGTGCCTCGTCGTAGGAGCCCGTCAGTACGAGGAGCCGTTCGCGCCTTTCGTCGTTCACGGCGGAGAGTTCCTGTTCGAACACGCTGGGTTTGCCGTCGGTGCCGCGACGGGCCAGCCGGTCCAGCATGTGTTCGAGGACGAGAGGGCGCAGGTGGGGTTTGGTGCCGGACAGCTTGAGGGGACGGCCGTCGGTACCGGTCAGGAAGTGGGTGGTGAATACGGTCTCGTTGATGGCCGCGCGTTCGGCCAGCGGGGGCTTGAGGAGGGCTCCGACCTCGGTGAGCACGTGGTAGCGGGTGGAGCGGCCGGCCCAGCTGGTGCCCGACATGAGCAGCACGTTCGGTCCGGGAAGACCGTCCGCGATGGTCAACTCCGGCAGTTGGAGGAGGAGTTCGCGGCCATTTCCGGCGCAGCGAAAGAAGCGCAGTTCGCCGCTGCGTAGCTGTCCCAGGCTTGCGTCCTCGGACAGGAACTGGAAGCCGAGGATGTTGCCCATGGGTGATTCGGGGACCAACGGCCGGTAGTCCTCGGGCGGGCGGCGGGACAGCACGTTGCTCGATGCCCCGAAGTTCAAGGCGGCCTCGACCCCTGGCCACAGCTCCGTCAGCAGGTCGAGCCGGGTGTGCAGGGCGGACAGCAGGAGGGTGAATTCGAAGCGCAGCACTTGCTCTTTCACGCTGTCGGGGCTTTCCAGCACGGCGTCCCCTGCAAGCGAGAGCAGTTCTCGCTCGACCAGGCGGCGGGCGTTGCGGGGGCGGATGGCGTGCAGAAGCTGACGGGTAAGTCGCACCAGCGAGTCGACCTGAGGGTCGCGTTGTTCGCGGTCGCCGAGCGGGTCGTCGCGGAACGTGTCAAGGATCGCCACGACGGCGTCGCGTCGCGCGTCGCCTGAGGAGTGTGGTGTGACCGGCTGACGGGTTTCGGGAGGTTGCGTCTCCTCGTCTCCGTCGGCGGCCTGCCCGATGTCCTCGTCCCATTCGGGGGCGGGCCGGTCGGGGGTGTCGGCCGGATCGGTGTCGGCGTCGGAGGGCTTGCCGAACCAGTCCGAGATGAGTTTGAACTGGAGGGTCCATGAGCTGAAGTAGTCGGCCTCGACCCAGTCGCGCAGGCTCCGGTGGCCCAGCAGCATGTGGTAGATGCGGTCGGCGGCGACTGTGACGGTGTGCAGGGCCGCCGTCCATTCCATGACGGTGGAGTTGGACAGTTGGATGCGTCCGCCGCGCGCCAGTTCGTCGATCTTGTGCTGGTGGATCTCGTCGAGCCAGGAGTTGGGTGTGCGCCCGGTGAGCACGGCGGCGGGGGCGAACATGGTGTCCAGCTGCATCTGCACGCGGTCGGCCTCGTCGATGACGACCAAGTCGCTTCGCTGGCAGGCAAGTTCGAGGAAGCGGATGCGCTCCTCGTTTTGGTGGGCGGGCACGGCGCTGTGGACCAGGGCGGCGGGGGTGGCGACCCAGATGTCCGCGGCGACGAGTTCGCGGGCACCGTGATGACGTGGGCATCGGTGCCATAGAGGGCAGCCGTGGCGTTTGCGCAGGTTCGGGGCTGGCGTGTCCTGCGATCCGTCAGTGGCCAGTGCGGTGAGCGGGCGTTGGGGTGGCCGCCGTTTGGGCGGGAAGAGCTGGGTGCAGGGAGCGGCCCGGTAGGCGAGTGGCTCCGCTGTCTCGACTCCGCGCAGGGCGTCGAGGGGGCAGGCTGTGCTGAGGTAGTCGAGGCTCAGCGCGTCGTGGGTGAGCAGGGAGGTGCCGCCGTCCTGTGCGGCGAGGCGGCGGTGGGTGCGCTGCAGATGCTGCTCGCGTGTGGTTACCCCAAGGACGGGGGCCGCCTTGAGGCCGAGCGCGGTGAACAGGGACACGAGGTGCAGGGCCTCGGCGACATCGCCCACCACCAAGGTGACGCGTTTGTCGTGGGTGGCCGCCCAGACTGCGAGGATGTCCCGCAGGGTGCTCTTTCCGGCACCGACCATTCCCAGCAGATGCAGCATCCGGTCGATTCGCAGCATCTTGTGCTCCGGTGCGAAGTCGCCCGACTCGGGCTTTCGAACGAACAGTTCGACCCTTTCCAGCCTGCGCCGCCAGTCGCCGCCGTCGGGGTCGTCGGGGCCGCGCAGCTGGTCCTCCATCCACGTGGCGGTTGCGAGGAGTTCCTCCCAGGGGGCCTCCAGTGGCTTGCCGTCCGGTGCGGCCGATGATCCGAGGGCGTGGGGCGTCGTTTCCTCGGCGGGCAGTTCTTTGGGTAGCTCCACCGAGGTCCAGGTGCGGCTTTCCAGAAAGCGCCATGCGCCGGGCTCGGCCAGTGGCAGCGACCGGGTCTGGTAAGGCGGGGCCTCGGCCAGGGCTTGGGTGTAGATGGCCCACCGGTGGTGGGCGATGGATACGCTCCGCCGCCGGGGGGCGTCGTCCTTGCCGGCGAGGTGGAAGCCGCGCAGCTCGGGTGGGAGCGTCAGATAGGTGTCGAGGGACTGAGTCCACACGCGGCGCCGGCGCAGCGGCCACAGCAGGTGGCGGCCGATGCGCAGCATGCGTTGCAGTGCGGGCGTTTGGGCGTGTCCGAGTGCGGCAGCGAAGGGGTATCCGCCGAAGAGGGTCCAGCCGGCCTGTGCGGGATGCCCGGGCAGCAGCTGTTCCACCAGGCAGAGTCCGAGCTCGACTTCGCACAACCGGGCTGCCGCGAGTTCCGGCTGCGGATCGTCGGCGAAGTACGGAAGAAGGCTCGCGATGAGATCGTCGCGCCACTGCTTTTGGTCACGCATCGGCGTCCTCCGCCTGGTCGTCGGCGAACGGCCCGCCTGGGCCGTCGGCCAGGGTGGTTCGGATCCGTGCCATGAACTGCCGGTGGCTGAGCACGGTCATCGACTTGCGTACATCGGCCCTCAGGTACTTGCGGACCACGGACACGTAGTTGCGGCGCATGGCGATCCGGTGGTCGGGGACGACGAGAAACGCCTCGTCGTAGGGCGGATCTTTGAGCAGCGGCTTGGCATTGCGGCCGAGCAGCGCGGGGTTGGCCCAGTCCTTGACATCGATGGCCCATACCCGGCCGTCAGGCAGCGGGATTCGCAGGTCGTATGCGTCGTAGTTCGGCCACAGCTCAGGGGTGAGGCGAAGACGCAACAAGCTCCGCTCCAGGCGCAGTTCGGCGACGCCGGGAGAGGTGACGAACAGGCGCAAAGGCCGGGTCAGTAGCAGCACGCCGCCGCCCTCGAGCTCGTCGTACGCGGGGCCCACGGGGGCGTCCCCCTGGTGCCGGCAGCGCGCGTTCTCGCACCACCAGCCGCCCTCCCGCATGGGGGCGAGCAGGGTGTGGCAGCGCCGGCACGAGGTGAACCGGCCCCCGCGGGCCCAGCCGATGGGGGCCTGCAGGTAGATCTGCTGGAGCAGTCCGTCGAGTGGAGTGAAGGCCGGCTCCAGCGCGATCTCGGTGGCCTTGTCCCTGGTGAGCACGGGATGTTCGATGAGCAGGCGCCGGAAGGCCACATAGCTGGCCGGTGCGTTGGCGCTGCGGCAGCGGTCCATCGCCAGGCCGATCAAGGCCCGGTCGATCTGCTCGGTCGCCGAGTCGGGCCGGTCAACGGCCCACTCGTAGCACAGGTCCGTGGGCACGTAGGCGCTCTCGTCGATGAGGCGGTCATCCGGGCCCGCCAGACCGTCGGGGAGGTCCAGCGGCCACTCGGTCACCGGCCGCTGGCGACACCACACGAGCAGGTCGCTGACGCTCAGGGGCGGGTCGGCGCCGCGCAGCAGGCAGGCCAGCACGGTGCGGTCCAGGGCGCGTTGCGCCTCGGCCGGGTAGGGGAGGGTGAAGGTACCGAGGTCGGACAGGGCATCCAGTTCGAGGACGGCGGAGGCCACGGTGCGCAGCAGAGTCAGACCCTGGTGCGGGACAAGCGCGGAGCTATCGGGGGGCACGGTGGTCCGTTTCACTGGAGGGACGACGAAACAGAGGAGGAGGGCGCGGCGGGGCACCAACGGGACACCTCGCAGCGGGCGCAATGGGTTCCCGGGTTCGGGGCGGATGTGCGGTCCGCATGCCACGGGGCGGCGAGGTCATGGAGCACCTGCCGAGCTGTGGCAACACGGTCGGCCTGACGGGGGGAGACAAGTTCCAGGTCCGGTCCGGTGGGCCGCAGGATCTCCACCTCGACGCGGGAGCGGCGCACGTCACCGCCGAGCGCACCGTCGGCCAGCAACACCAGGGCCAGGGCCGCCTGGGGATACAGCTCCAGGATGTCCTTGTCCCCACGCGGGGTGCGGTACTTGGTGCTCTTGACCTCACGCCACACCACCGAACCGCCACTGCGGTACAGGAGGTCCGGCTTGGCCACGAGCACGACATCGGCCTGCGTGTCGTGGAAGGTGAGGAGTCTTTCCGCGACCAGCGCCGCATCCGGATCGGCGTGGCGCAGCGGGCACACGGCGGCATGACGGGCGATCAGGCGGGCACCGAGTTCGGCATCGTCCCCCGTCAGGTGCCAGTCGCCGACCGCCCAGTCGGACCGGTCGGCGGGGGTGTCGTCCGGTGTGCAGGGGCGTTGTGGGGTTCGCGCGTGCAGATGCTGCAGCCAGGCGTGCACTGCGTGCCCGCGCACCACGTGATGGTCGTGCTCGATGTCCTTGTCGTAGGGCAGATGGATGCGCCGCAGATGTTCCTGCGCGGGGCAGTTCGCATAGCGGCGCAAATCGGTGACGGACAGGGTGCGGCGAGGCCGCGCCCCGTCCGCGATCTGCAAGATGCCCGGCGTGCGCACCAGGTCAGGGCAGGAAGCGGCGAGCTTGCATGTCGCGCATCCGGGGCCCGGGCGCCTGTCCACGGCATCGACCGTGGCGCGCAGGCGGGGCGCGGCGAGCTTGTGATAGGCGGCTTCAGCTTCCTGGGGTGTCCCGTCGAACAGCGGTGGACGGACCGAGCCGTCCAGGCAGCCGATCTCCACGACCCGTACCCGCTTCGGGGTGACGGCGCTGTGCACGTCGTGCGCGTCACTCCATCGGGTGGGTTCTGGTGCACGGCCGCCGTGGGCAGCGATGTATGCCGCCATTGCGACCTCCGCCGGATCCCGCTCAGCCGGCCCACGTCGCCCGGGCTGTACCGATCCGAACCGGAGCAGGCGCAGCTCGCACACCGCACGGTCACGGCTGGCGTAGCAGCGCCCCCAGACCTTCATCTCGTACACGGTGGGGGTGCCTTGACCCCTGGCTGCTGTCCTCGACTGCTTGACCCAGTACTGCGGATCGGGCAGCAGCTCCGCTCTTGGGTCTAGGGATTTGACCGCGTCCAGGTACTGGGCGGCGGCATGCTCGGCATAGCGCTCGAGCCCGGGGTGCGAGGGGCGCACTCGGGCCGGATCGTCCCGGGGGTGGCCGAACTCTACGGTGTCGAGCCGGCGCATTACGGCGGCGAGGGCGAACGATTCGTAGTCCGCCGGCTTGTAGGGGGTGCGGTGCGTGGGGCGAAGGCGTGGCCGGGCCTTGACGGCCCGCAGCGTGGGGCAGTCCTCGTCCCCCTCCTTCGTGCCTCCGGTGAACACTCTGATCAGGCCCGGGTCACCCGTGGTTCCTGCGGGCAGCGGCCACTCAGTCACGCGCACTCCTCACACCCGTCTCTGTGAACAACATTCACCGGAGGCTACATGCTGCTACGGTTCACGCACGGATGATCCGTCAAATTCATTGCAGAGAACGGACCTCAGGTGGGTTCACAGAATGAAATCATCGCCAGGCGGTACCGCCTCGTGCGTCGGCTTGGTGGCGGTGCGATGGGCGAGGTGAGCCTGGCGTACGATCTGAGCCTTGACCGGCAGGTCGCCGTCAAGCAACTCCACGCGCAGAACGTTGAACGAGAAGAGGGGCGTTACGCGGATCGCCTGGAGCGTGAGGCCAAGGCGACCACCGGGCTCAGCCGCTGCCGGCACTTCCCCCAGGTGTACGACTTCGGATACCACGCCGACGAGCCCTATCTCGTCATGGAGTACATCGAGGGGCCCACCCTGGCGGAGCTGGCGGCCAACCATCACCCCTTGTCCTTCTCTACGATCACGGCGATCCTGGCTCAACTCGCCACTGCACTGGCCTGTTTGCACGACGCCGAATTCGTCCACCGCGACCTCAAGCCGACCAACGTCATGATCGCGGCAGGCGGCGTCATCAAGGTGGTGGACCTCGGCATCGTCGCCGTCTCCGACCCCCACGCGACGAGACTGACGGCCACCGGCCAGGTGCCGGGCACCGCGGCGTACATGGCCCCAGAGCAGGCTGCCGACGGTCTCGCCGAGCCCCGCAGTGACCTCTACTCCACGGGCTGCCTCGTATTCGAACTCGTCACGGGAGAACTCCTCTTCAACGCACCGACCGCTCACGCGATGGCGCGCGCCCACATTGACCAGGCGCCCCGCAAGACCCGGGACGTGCGCCCCGAAACCCCGCTATGGCTGGCCCACATCATCGACCGATTGCTGCACAAGGACCCGGAACTGCGCTTCTCCGACGCGCGAACCCTGTATGGGGCTTGCTACCCGTACGTGGACGACCTCAGGGGAACGGGTAGCCCCCAGCTCGGCCGCTTCGATCCGGCCCTGCTTTGGCGTGCCCCGTGCTCACCACCGCCCTCGCCGCAACCGTCAACGCCGCCTCCGCGGCGCTCTCCCGGTACCCGGATGGATGCACTGGCCCGCAGCCGGACGCGGCGAACCGACCTGAGGCGGGACGACCTGACCCAGATCCGCGCCGATGCTGCCGCACAGGCGGCCAACGGCGATCTGAGAGGCGCCGTCCAGCTCATCGAGGAGTGCCTGGCGTCGGCCGTCGGCCACTTCGGTCGCATCGAGAAGGGTGTGGTCCGCTTGGGCATCGACCACGCCGGCCTGCTATGCGAGCAGGGGTTGTCGAAGCAGGCGCACGCTGCCTATGTCAGCGTGCGCCCTGACGCCGTCATCGCGTTCGGAGCAGAGAGTCCAGAAGTGCGCGAGATCGACGAAGGCATCGAGGGGTGCGAGGAGGAGGGAACGTGGGATTGATCCGTGCCTTGATGTACTGCACGCGGTTCCAAGCGCGGCGCCTTTATCGACGCGTGAAGAACATACACGCACGGTAGAACGAAGGTACGCTTCACGCTCTGTCTGCAGAGACAGGGTAGGACGCAGGGAGCAAGGCGTGACAGAGGAACCGACCACCGTGACGGCCACGGGCATCGCCAGGATCGCAGGTGTCGGCCGGGCCGCAGTGAGTAACTGGCGCCGACGCCACCAGGATTTCCCTCGGCCGATCGCCGGCACAGCCGCGAGTCCCGCCTTCGACCTGGACGAGGTCGAGCTATGGCTCGACCGGCAAGGCAAGCTCCGCACCATCGGCCCGCTCGACCGACTCCAGCAGCGTCTGGAAGCGCTCGGGACGGCCGGGCAGTCCGCTGAGGCCCTCGTCCTGGTCGGCCTGACACTCCTGACGGCGCCTGCCGCAGTGCCCACCCCTCGCCAACTTGCCGACGCCGTACGTCTGCTGACTTCACCCCGTCACGCCGACGTGCTCTTGACGGACCTCCCGGTCGTATGGTCACCAACGCACCGAGAGATCCTCGAGGTCTCGTGCTCGTTGAGCGACCAAGAGGACTGTGTCGGAATTCTGGAGCACCTTCACGCGCAATACGTGACAGCCCGAGGCGCGGCCGGCCTCACCGATACGCCCGTGCCCGTCGTCAGCCTGATGCTGGATCTCGTCGGCCCCGCCGCCTCCGTCCTCGACGTCGCCTGCGGCACCGGCACATTCTTGCGCACCGCCCTCGACAGGGTGAACGCGGCAGGTGGCGCGCCGCAGCTTCTGGGGCTGGACGCCCGCCCCGAACACGTGCGCATCGCGCTGCTGCGCCTGCTGGTCTTGCGGCAGCAGGCCAAGGCCGCTTCGGGCACCGGCGAAGAACTGTGCCTGCGCGTCGGCGATCCGCTCCTTGAGGGCGCCTTCTCCGTCGACCACGTTGATGCCGTAGTCGGCAGTCCTCCTCACAGTCCCCGCGACTGGGGCCACGACCGCCTCGCCTTCGACCCCCGGTGGGCCTATGGAGGTATGCCCCCGCGTACCGAACCCGAACTTGCCTGGGTACAACATGTGTTGGCTCAGCTGAAGCCCGGTGGGAGGGCCGCCTTGCTCCTGCCGCCCGCAGTGGCTGCGCGTCCCGCGGGACGCCGCATCCGCAGCGAATTGGTCCGGCGCGGCGCCCTGCAGGCAGTCGTCGGGCTCCCCCCGACGGCGACCGTCGGTAGCGGCAACGGCGTGCATGTCTGGCTTCTCCAAAGCCCCGACGAGGACAGCGCCCCACCTACAGGTGTGCTGTTCGTCAACGGCGACGACGTGCCCCTGGAGGCGAACGTGCGCCCGAAGGACCGTCTCGAGGCGCTGCGCCGCCACATCGCTCCGTTGTGGGACCGCTACCGTAAGGGACACGGGCCCTTGGCCACGGATGCAGACTTCGCCCGGGATGTGCCGCTGGCCGAACTGCTCGACGAGGACGTTGACTTCACTCCCCGGCATCACGTGCCGAACCCGGATTCCATTCCGTGCCCGCCCGACGAACTGCTCGAGATGCCAGCGGTCGTGAGGGCTCAACTCAATGCGCTCCGGGATACGTTGCCAGAATTTTCCCCCACCCAGGCGCCTACGTCGTCTGGCGTTCCCACTGCGACGCTGGGCGAACTCTCCCGGACCGGGGCGCTGAGCCTGCACCGCCATGCGGCCCGCGCCGCACACCGCGATGCCCCCGACCCTGATCGGCACGAACCAGCGCTGACGAGCCAGGACGTCATCGCCGGCCGACCCGCCAGCGGTTCAGTTCCCGTCGGCCCCGACGACGACCCGGCGGCCCGGGTACGGGCCCACGACATCCTCATCCCAGCAATCACCCAAACCTTGGTCGCCCGGGTCGCGACGGATGAGCAGATCGGAGCCCGGCTCGGGCCGGGCGTGCACGCCGTGCGCGTGGATCTGGACTACCTCGACCCGTGGTTCGCGGCTGGCGCCCTCACACGCTCCGAGAACGCCACGAAGGCAGCCCGAACGTCCACCGGAACAAGCGGAGCCCTCCGCATCGATGTGAAACGGCTGCGCCTGCCCGTGCTGGCAATCGAGGAACAACGACGCCGGAGCGAAGCCCTGCGTCGTCTTACCGAGTGGGATGCGGCCCTGTCGCGGCTTGCGGAGGCAGGACATGAAGCCGTTCGGGCCCTGACTAGCGCCCTGGTTGACGGGGCGCTCGACCCGTTGGACAAATGAATCGGACGCAGAAGCCGTGCAGAACGGATCCGGGAAGCCGTTCCTCGCCTCACCGGCGGGCACGTCCGCACGGCATCGGCCCTGATCCAGCCAGGGCTCGAGTCCGGCGTTCTTGATCCGGGGCACTGGCAGACCACGATGGCGAGCGAGGGATTCGAGCGCTGACAAGGGGCGGGGATCGGCAAAACGCCGACGATCTCCGCTCGTGCCGGCAGATGTACGCGCAGTTTGGCAGAGTGCCCCTCGCGGGTCTGCTTGTCGCCTTCGCTCCAGCGTGCATGCCTGTTCGATGTCGTTTCCTGGCATGTTCGATGCATCCACGGGGGCTAGGAGAGGCGGCGGGCCTGCCAGGTGGCTCCCTGCGCGAGGAGGCGCACCCCACTCTCGACTGCAGCGTCGAGAATTCGTTGGCGGGCGGCGAGTTTGATGGAACGAGTCGTGAGTCTTGCCGGCATTCAGCCGAGGAACGGCTGGGTAGTGGTACGAACGACGCGCTGGCGACCGCGTCGGCTGGCTTACGGATGATCGGCGAGTGTTGCAAGCGACTTGTGCCGGAAAATCCGAACTGGAAGCACCAGGTGCTTAGAAGGCGCCTGCTCTGTTCCGGTACTGCTGCTCGTCCAGATCGAGGGCTTGATGGCTGGGCGGGAGCGATATCGGGGTCAGCATGGTGATTCGCTCACGGCAGACGAATTGAGCCCGCGAGGGGCTGGAATTGCGTGGCGAAGCAAGTGAACCTGGAGCAGCTCACGGACGATCGTCTGCGTGGTCGGCGGAATGTAGCACGGGATCGCCGGTTACCGAAACCGGCGATTCTCCAGACTATTGGAGAGGTTCGGTCGCCGTGCGACTCACAAGCGGTGCGGACTGCCGTGCCTACCCCCACACCTCACCCCAAGGAGTTCACCCATGGCCGCAGTTGTTGGCGCCAAAACGTTTCTTCTGACCGATCGGCAGTGCTTTTCGATCCTGGACTGGGCCGCCGGACAGCCGCAGAACGGCCTCGTACTACGGGCCTTCCTGGCGTCCATCGCTCTCGCGGCGCTGCAGCCGAAGGAGGCCCTGGTGCTGCGCGTCCGAGACGTGGAACTCGCGGACGACGGCACCGGTTGGCTGCTGATCCACCCTCAGGGACAAGAGCGCCGCGAGACGGATTCGGAGCGTGCGGGCGCCGAACGGCGCGTTCCTGCTTGCCGGGAGTTGGTGGCACTCCTGAAGGCGGAGATCGCTCGGCGAGATCTCCGCCCCGATGACGCGATATTCGTTCTCGACGACGGACGACCGCTGACCGCCCCGGTCTACCAGAAGATCTGGAGGCAGGCGCGGGCGGCGGTTCTGGAAGCGTATGAGGCCGACTCGTTGCTCGGCAGGAACATCTCTGCTCTGCGTGACGCGTGCATCGCGGCGTGGCTGAAGAACGGTGACCAGACCGCGGCGCACATCCTCGCGGTGGCCGAGTGCGCCGGAATGAGCGCTCCTCGCCTCGCCGAACGCTTCGCCCACTGCCTTCGCAAGCCGACACGGGATGAAATTCCCTGGGACCGGCTCGAAGCCGTTCTCGCCCTTCCTGACCTGCTGAGTGAGCCGGCCCGGACAGCCGTGCACCGTCCGTAGCGCTGGCCCCGCGTTGCGGATTGTCCGCGATTCCCTCCCTGCCGCATGACACGGCAACGGGTGGGCGGAACTGGATTTCCGCCCATCCGGGCGCACCCCTCTCCAACCTCACAGAGAACCACCGATGCCTGCACGATCTTTGCTTCCTGCCCCCGCTTCCTCGGGCGCCGTATCCGCCGCCTTCCTGACCGTGAAGGATGCCGCCGACTATCTCGGCCTCTCACCGCACACGCTCTACGTCTGGCGCCACCGCCGCCAAGGACCCCCGAGCTTCCGCATGGGCTCCCGCGGCCGCGTCATGTACCGGCTCGAAGCGCTCGACGCCTGGGTCCGTGAACAGGAGCAGGCCGACTCCCGCTCCAACCCGGCCCTCAACCCGCTCAACACCCCTCCGCAGGAACGGTCCAGCCGCTACCTCAGCGCCTGAAGCCCCAAGCGCCGTAGAGCGCCGCCTTCATCCCCACCACCAAGGAGTTCCACCTGGCCGGCTACATAGAAGACCGATGGCTGAAGAAACGCCCCAACCCGAAGACCGGCAAACGTGACCGCACCGCAATGTACGGTAAGTGCACCCGCTACCGCGTCAAGGGCATCCCCGGTGTCAAGGACCGTTCCTTCGACGCCCTCCAGGACGCCAAGACCTGGCTCGCCCAGGCTCAGACCGACGCCCGCCGTGGCGAGTTCGTCGATCCGCGTGACGGGGCCATCTTTCTCAAGGACTACATCGCGACGCATTGGTGGCCCACCCAGAGCGGTGACCCGTCCACGATCGAGCGGATCGAGCAGAGGGTGCGCCGGCACATCGTTCCCCATCTGGGGGCTCAGCCGCTCAACGCCATCGGCACGGAAGTCCTGCGCCACTGGAAGAAGCGACTGGAGAAGGACCTCGGTCCGACCTCGATCCGCCTTGTCTGGGCGACGCTCTCCAGCATCCTCCAGGCCGCCGTCGAGGACCGTCGCCTCGGACGCAACCCGTGCCGCTCCAGCACGGTCGGCCCTCCGGCCGCCAACCCCGGCAGAGTCGAGGCGTGGCCGCCCGAACGGGTGCTGGCGGTACGGGAGGTCCTGCCCGACCGCTACCGGCTCCTCCTCGTGATCGGAGCAGGTCTCGGGCTCCGGCAAGGGGAGACGCTCGGGCTCTCAGTGGACGACATCGACTTCGAGAAGGAAGTCGTTCACGTCCGGCGGCAGGTCAAGATGGTGCGGGCGAAGCTCTGTTTCGCGCTCCCCAAGGGCCGCAAGGTCCGGGACGTGCCGCTGCCGTCCAGCGTGGCCAAGGCGATCCGGCAGCACACGGAGCAGTTCGCGCCGGTGCCGGTCACGCTGCCCTGGGACGACCCGCGCCCTGCCGAGACGCCGGTGGAGGCCAAGCACCGGCGGCCGAGGACCTACGACCTCCTGGTGACGGGACGCGAGCGGAAGGCGATCAACCGGAACTACTTCAACTCCTACGTGTGGAAGCCCGCGCTGGCCACGGCGGGCGTGATCGCTCCGCTGGAGGAGGGCAGCACAGACGGCGCTCGCGTGTGGGAGCCGTCCCGGGAGCACGGCTTCCACGCCCTGCGTCACTTCTTCGCCTCCGAGGAACTGGAGGCTGGCGAATCGGTCGTCTCCCTGGCACGCTGGCTGGGGCACTCCGATCCCGGGTTCACGCTGCGGAAGTACTCTCACTTCCTGCCCCGAGCGGGCGCACGAGGCAGTGCCGCCATCGACGCGATTTTCGCGTAGCCGTGGCCGGTCGGCAGGGCCCGTGGAGCGTGGCTCGTTGCCCACCGCGGGCCCAAAGTCCCAGAGAAGTCCCAGAGATGCCGCCGCACCCCTCCCTGACCCGCTAAGTCGCAGGTCAGACGGGGTGCGGCGGCATCCTCGTATCAAATGTCCCGGAAGATCTCGATCTGCGCCCCGATCGAGTTCAGCCGCTCGGCCAGGTCCTCGTACCCCCGGTTGATGACGTACACGTTGCGCAGCACCGACGTGCCCTCGGCGGCCATCATCGCCAGCAGGACGACCACCGCCGGGCGGAGGGCGGGCGGGCACATCATCTCGGCGGCGCGCCAGCGGGTGGGGCCCTCGACCAGGACGCGGTGCGGGTCGAGGAGCTGGAGGCGGCCGCCGAGGCGGTTGAGGTCGGTGAGGTAGATGGCCCGGTTGTCGTAGACCCAGTCGTGGATCAGGGTCTGGCCCTGGGCCACGGCGGCGATCGCCGCGAAGAACGGGACGTTGTCGATGTTCAGGCCGGGGAACGGCATGGGGTGGATCTTGTCGATCGGCGCCTCCAGCTTGGAGGGGCGGACCGTGAGGTCGACCAGGCGGGTACGGCCGTTGTCGGCGAAGTACTCGCGGCTGCGGTCGTGGTCGAGGCCCATCTCCTCCAGGACCGCCAGCTCGATCTCCAGGAACTCGATCGGCACCCGGCGCACCGTCAGCTCCGACTCCGTCACCACGGCCGCCGCGACCAGGCTCATCGCCTCGACCGGGTCCTCGGAGGGGGAGTAGTCGACATCGATGTCGATGTTCGGGACGCCGTGCACGGTGAGCGTGGTGGTGCCGATGCCCTCGACCCGTACGCCCAGGGCCTCCAGGAAGAAGCAGAGGTCCTGGACCATGTAGTTGGAGGAGGCGTTGCGGATGACCGTCACGCCGTCGTGGCGGGCCGCGGCCAGCAGCGCGTTCTCCGTCACGGTGTCGCCGCGCTCGGTCAGTACGATCGGGCGGTCCGGGTGGACGGTGCGGTCCACCACGGCGTGGTACTGGCCCTCGGTCGCCGCGATGTCCAGGCCGAACCGGCGCAGCGCGATCATGTGCGGCTCGATGGTGCGGGTGCCGAGGTCGCAGCCGCCCGCGTACGGCAGCATGAAGCGGTCCGTGCGGTGCAGCAGCGGGCCGAGGAACATGATGATCGAGCGGGTGCGGACGGCCGCCTCCGCGTCGATCGCGTCCATCTCCAGCTCGGCCGGCGGGACCAGCTCCAGGTCCACGCCGTCGTTGATCCAGCGGGTGCGCACGCCGATGGAGTTCAGGACCTCCAGCAGGCGGTACACCTCCTCGATCCGGGCGACCCGCCGCAGCACCGTACGGCCCTTGTTCAGCAGGGACGCGCACAGCAGGGCCACGCACGCGTTCTTGCTCGTCTTGACGTCGATGGCCCCCGACAGACGGCGGCCGCCGACGACCCGCAGGTGCATCGGACCCGCGTAGCCCAGCGACACGATCTCGCTGTCCAGGGCCTCACCGATCCGGGCGATCATCTCAAGGCTGATGTTCTGGTTGCCGCGCTCGATGCGGTTGACGGCGCTCTGGCTGGTGCCGAGCGCGTCCGCGAGCTGCGTCTGTGTCCAGCCACGGTGCTGCCGGGCGTCGCGGATGAGCTTGCCGATGCGTACGAGGTAGTCGTCTGACATGAGGTCGAGGTTATCTCAGATATGAGATGCCGCCTCTTGGGGGGTCCGTTCGGGTGACGGAGGGTCAGCCGCGCTTGGTCGTGGTCTTGCGCCAGCCGAACGGGCCGGGCAGGTCCATCGAGGTCGTACGGCGTCCGGTGCTGCTGTGGGTGTGGCGGGGTCCGTGCTTGCCGCCGCCGGTCGTGATGGACCACGAGTGGCGGTTGATGTTCAGCCGCACGCCGGGAAGGATGCGGAAGCTCTTGCGGAACGTCAGGCCCATGGCTGTCTCCTCCGATTGTTCGGCGCTCCTGAGTGGCGCTCAACCCGGATACCCCCATTCGGGGAACTGATGACCGGTTGCCCGCCCGGTGGCGTCCGCCGCCGGCGCCGGACGCGCCCGTCGTCACCTGTGGCAAGGATGTGACGGGTGCGAACTTGTTTTCGACCATTCCCGTCGTGATGATGGCTGGATGTCTGAGGACGGGGACCGGATATCGGACGCGGGCATGTCGCCCGCCGAGGCGGAGGCGGCGAGCCGGAGGAGAGAGTTCGCCAAGCTGCTCGGTGAGTTCCGCCGCACCCCGGTGCTCGTGCCGCTCGGCGAGGACCCGCAGGGTGGACAGGCCCTGCTGACCGCCGACTTGGGCGGCATCCGCTTCATCCTCGCCTTCTCCGACGAGCAGGCCCTCGCCCGGTACGCCGTCGCGCGCGGGGAGTCGGCACGGGAGTGGACGTACCGGACGATTCTGGGCGCCCGGCTGCTGGACGCCGCCGTGCCCGCGGCGGGCGTTCCCTGCGGGGTGGCACTGGACTGCGCGGACGGCTCGGACGGGATGGTGTTCCCGCCGGTGGCGGGGATCGTGCCGGACGGCGCGGCGGTGGACCTGGACGACGAGACGCGGCACGGGGGTGCGGTATGAGCGGCGGGGGCGGGATGGATCTCCAGGCGCAGGGCCTGGAGGAGATAGCCAAGGGCCTGACGGAGGCGCTGGGCGAGCTGGGCGAACTGGGCATGGTCGGCCAGGCCGGCGCCGGACGCGGTTTCTCCGGCATCGCCCTCTCGGGACTGGAGCTGGGCCACGAGGGTCTGACGGGCGAGCTGAAGACGTTCTGCGAGCGCTGGGAGTGGGGGGTGCGCGCCCTCGTCGCGGAGGGCAACGCGTTCGCCCAGAAGACGAACCTGTCGGCGGGCACGTACTACGAGACCGAGCAGTACCTCAAGGGCAGCGTGAAGGTCGTGGCGAACTCGGCCGTCGGCAACCCGTACGCGTCCGAGGAGGACGTGGAGAAGATGGGCTGGGGCGAGATAGTCGAGTCCGGCCGGACGGTGGACTACTCGCAGGAGTCCTTCGAGCAGGCGTGGGAGAACAGCAAGCAGGGCTGGAAGGACGCCGGCCGGGACGCGATGACCTCGAACATGGTCGGCGCGATCCCCGTCACCCCGGAGAACATGCGCCGCGCGGCGGGCGTGTCCGACGGGGAGTACGACCAGTTCCTGGACGACACCTTCGGCCCGTCCCCGGAAGCCCGCGCGAAGGCGGCCGGACAGCCGGGCGGTGAGGGCTGATGGGCCTGGGGGACCTCACCAACTCGCTGCTGGGCGGCGCCGAGGACCTCTACGACAAGGGCAAGAAGAAGGTCGGCGAACTCGTCGACGAGGGCACGGACAAGCTCGGTGGCGCGATGGACCGCGTCGGCCTGCACGACTGGGCCGACAACGTGGAGGACTGGGGCGACGACATCGCCTCCGACCTGGGCGCGACCCCGGGCGAACAGCAACTCGGCCAGACCGAGCAGGCCGACGAACTCGTCCACGGCAAGCCGGAGAAGATCCGCGAGAGCGCGAAGCACCTCAAGGACTTCCACGGTGCCTTCGACAAGGTCGGATCGGGCCTGAAGAAGATCGACTCGGCGGGCTGGAAGGGCGAGGGCGGCGACGCCTTCCGGGAGAAGTTCGGCGTCCACCCGGCCAAGTGGGCCCACGCGGCCGAGGCGTGCGGTGCGGCGGCCGGCGCGCTGGAGCGGTACGCCGACACGGTCACCTGGGCGCAGAAGCAGGCGGCGGAGGCCGTCGAGCTGTACAAGAAGGGCACGAAGGCGTTCGAGGACGCGGCCGGCGACTACCAGAAGAAGGCCGACGCCTACAACGCCAAGGCCCGCGCGGGCGAGGACCCCGGCGTCAGACCGGTGCAGGACATGGACGCGGGCAAGGGCGACGTCAAGGCCGCCGTGGCCAAGCTGAAGGAGGCCCGCAAGCAGCGCAACACCGCCGCCGCGGAGGCCCAGGGCAAGGTCAGGGCGGCCATGGCGCACGCCCCGGCCGAGCCCCCGCCGCTGGAGCGCCTCGGCCACGACTTCACCGACGGCTTCCAGGCCGCCAACACCGAGCTGACCCACGTCGTCGGCGGCGCCCTGAAGGGCACGGCCGGTCTGGTCAACTTCGCCCGCGGCCTCAACCCCACCGACCCGTACAACCTGACCCACCCCGCCGCCTACCTCCAGAACGTCAGCATGACGCTGTCGGGCCTGGTCTCCACGGCCACCCATCCCGAACGCACGGTGCAGGCCGTGGTGGACGGCCTGCAGAAGGACCCGTCCGAGTTCGTGGGGCGGCTGATCCCGGAGCTGGTCGGCACGAAGGGGGCGGGGCTGGCGCGCGGCGGGCTGCGGCTCGCCATGAAGGAGGGCGCGGAGGAGGCCGCGAGCCAGGGCATCCGCCGTACCGCCCGGAACGTGGTCGAGAAGGACGCCGACGACGTGGCCCGGCGGCCCGGGGAGAAGGTCTGCGAGAAGGACCCCGTCGACGTCGCCACCGGCCGCATGGTGCTGCCGCAGACCGACGTGGCCCTGCCGGGAGTCCTCCCGCTGCTGGTCAAGCGGCAGTTCGAGTCGTCGTACCGGCTCGGCGGCTGGTTCGGTCCGTCCTGGTCGTCCACGCTGGACCAGCGGCTGGAGATCGACACCCAGGGCGTGGTGTTCGTCGGCGAGGACGGCCTGGTGCTGGCCTACCCGCGCCCCGCGCCCGGCGTACCGACCCTGCCCTCGCACGGCCCGCGCTGGCCGCTGGACCGGGTGGAGGACGGCTACACCCTCACCGACCCCGAGTCGGGGCACACCCGCCACTTCGCCGACCGCTCCGACACCCTCGCCGTCCTCGAACAGCTCGACGACCGCAACGGCAACTGGATCACCTTCGAGTACGACGCCGACGGCGCGCCGGCCGCCCTCGCCCACAGCGGCGGCTACCACCTGGGCATCTCCACCGCCGAGGGCCGCGTCACCGCCCTCCGCCTCACCGGGGCCGGCCAGGAGCTGATCCGCTACGGCCACACCGACGGCCACCTCACCGAGGTCACCAACTCCTCCGGCCGCCCCACCCGCTTCACCTACGACGACTCGGCCCGCATCACCTCCTGGACCGACACCAACGACAGCCACTTCACCTACGGCTACGACGACCAGGACCGCTGCACCCACCAGTCCGGCGCGGCCGGCCACCTGCGCTCCACCTTCACCTACGGCGCCCCGGACCCGGCCACCGGCGACTCGGTCACCGCCATCACCGACTCCTTCGGCCACACCAGCCGCTACCGCGTCGACCGCCACTGCCAGGTCGTCGCCGAGACCGACCCGCTCGGCGCCACCACCCGCTACCGGCGCGACCGCCGCAACCGCCTGCTGTCGGTGACCGACCCCCTCGGCCACACCACGGAGTTCCACCGCGACGCCGACGGCAACCCGCTCACGGTGATCCGCCCCGACGGCCGCGAGGCCCGCGCGGAGTACGACGCGCTCGGCCTCCCGGTGAAGGTCACCCGCCCCGACGGCACCACCGTCCGCCAGACCTACGACGGCCGCGGCAACCTCACCTCGGTCACCGACGCGGCGGGCGAGACCACGCGGCTGACGTACGACGACGCCGGCCACCTGGTCTCCGTGACCGACCCGCTCGGCCACACCACCACCCTCGCCACCGACCGCGCCGGCCTCCCGCTGCGCGTCACCGACCCGCTGGGCGCGACCACCTCCTACGAACGCGACGCCTTCGGCCGCCCGATCCTGATCACCGACCCCACCGGCGCGGTGACCCGCCTCGAATGGACGGTGGAGGGCCACCTGGCCCGCCGTACGGCACCGGACGGCACGACCGAGTCGTGGACCTACGACGGCGAGGGCAACCGCACCACCCACACCGACGCCCTCGGCGCGGTCTCCCGCTTCGAGTACACCCACTTCGACCTCCTGTCGGCCCGCACCGGCCCGGACGGCGTACGTCACGCGTTCGGCTACGACACCGAACTGCGCCTGACCGAGGTCACCAACCCCCAGGGTCTGACGTGGAGTTACACGTACGACCCGGCGGGACGCCTCGCTGCGGAGACGGACTTCGACGACCGCACGCTGACCTACGCCTACGACCCCGCGAGCCGCCTCACCGCCCGTACCAACGCCCTCGGCGAGACCATCGCCTTCGAGCGGGACGAACTGGGCCGCACCGTCCGCAAGGACGCGGCGGGCGCGGTCACCACGTACGCCTTCGACCTCACGGACCAACTGGCCGAGGCGGTGGGCCCGGACGGCTCCACCCTCCAGATCCTGCGCGACCGCTACGGCCGCACCGTCTCGGAGACGGTCGACGGCCGCACGCTGACCTACACGCACGACACCCTCGGCCGCCGCACCGGCCGCACCACCCCCACCGGCGCCACCACCACCTGGTCCTACGACCCGGCGGGCCGCCGCACCGGCATGGTCGCCTCCGGCCGCGGCATCGACTTCACCTACGACGCGGCGGGCCGCGAAGTCGGCCGACACATAGGCGAGTCACTCTCCCTGGAGCACACCTTCGACGTGCTGGGCCGCCTGAAGGCCCAGTCGGTACGGACGCCGCGCGGCGGCCTCCTCCGTCACCGCGCCTACGAGTACCGGGCGGACGGCAACGTCACCCGCATCGACGACGACCTGTCCTCCCGCACCTTCGACCTGGACGCCACCGGCCGGGTCACGGCGGTCCACGCGGCCGGCTGGACGGAGCGGTACGCGTACGACGAGGCGGGCAACCAGACCGAGGCGAGCTGGCCCACGAGCCACCCGGGCGGCGAGGCGACCGGCCCGCGCGCCTACACCGGCACCCGCATCACCCGGGCGGGCGGCATCCGCTACGAGCACGACGCCCTCGGCCGTACGATCCTCCGCCAGAAGACCCGCCTCTCCCGGCGCCCGGACACCTGGCGCTACGAATGGGACGCGGAGGACCGCCTGACCGCGGTGACCACCCCGGACGGCACCCGCTGGCACTACACCTACGACCCGCTCGGCCGCCGCACGGCCAAGCTCCGCATGGCGGGCGGGACGGTGGTGGAGCGCGTCGACTTCACCTGGGACGGCACAACCCTCTGCGAACAGACCACGTCCGCCGCCGAGTTGCCCCACCCGGTGACCCTCACCTGGGACCACCAGGGCCTCCACCCGATCACCCAGACAGAACGCATCACCTCCGCCTCACCCGACACGGAAATCGACTCCCGCTTCTACGCCATCGTCACCGACCTGATCGGCACACCGACGGAACTGGTCGACGAACAGGGAGAAACGGCTTGGCGTACGCGCAGCACGCTGTGGGGAACGACGGCATGGGCGGCGGACAGCACCGCCTATACGCCGCTGCGGTTCCCGGGTCAGTACTTCGACCCTGAGACGGGGCTGCATTACAACTACTTCCGGCACTACGACCCGGAGACGGCGCGGTACATCACCGCTGACCCGCTCGGCCTCGCACCCGCTCCCAATCCGGCGACCTACGTCCTGAATCCGCACAGATGGGTCGATGTCCTGGGGTTGGCCCCTGCGGCCTGTACTGACGAGCACCTATTCCGGGGTACCACCAAGGGATACGAAGCCAGCTCGGGAACCCATGCTTCCGGGACCACTCCGACGTCCACTGATCCGGGTGTGGCGACAACCTTCGCGCGACACTCGGAGCAATTCGGCGAGGCAGTAGTTCAGGTTATACCTCGCAGCGCGCTCGAAGGAGTTGATCTCATTCCGGGGTTCATTCGCGCAGAGGCGGAAGTAGGGGTTAACCTCTCTGCGGGAGAACTTGCCAGCAGGGCCGCAGTAGAGCTTCCTGTGAGCACCGCGCAGAAGATTCTGGGCGATATGGGAATTGACATACCTAGAATAAAATCCTACGAGGGCATGAGCGATGCCCTCGCGTGGGATGTACCCAAGCTATCACCTGAACAGGTGCAACAATTTGTCCGGGAGGCGTACAAGCATGGATGAACTCGATGCGGCAAGACTGCAGATCTACTCTTGCGAGCCGGATGGCAGTGAAGCCGCCATCTGCATTGTTCGCTGCGTGGGAGGAATCGTGCGTGTTGGTCAGAACTTTTATTTCAGTGCAAGCACCCCCGGAGTTGACGTGCACTCGCCTATGAGGCTGAATGAGATCATCCGCTATGAGAAACCAGTGGATTTCATGGATCCGCCACACAGTGCGAAGGTTTATATTTCAGGAGCGGGTGTCGCAAGGCTTGAGCATGGCGTGATCATCACAGCTCGGCAAGCCGAGAAGTGACATCTTGAACTCATCTGACCTGGAGCCTCAAGGAATCTCTTGGATCTAGGAGAGTTCGCTTTTGCGTGGGAATTTCCTGTTCCCTGGTGGTGAAGAGTTTTTGGCATCGTCTGGGAATGGCCGGAGCTTCAATGTTACCGGTCAACGGTCATGGGATGTGCATGGGAAGGGCGACCGGTCGTCGGCTCTTGAGGGAAGTCTCGGAGACGTCTCCGCGTTCTGGATTCTGTGTGGCCCGGGCCCAAAAAGCGAGATGGACTGTCTACGACGGACTTTTGAGGTCTTCATCGATCATCGACTGTTCACGTGGTCGTCTCGCCTGTCTGCGGAGGCTGTCGCGCCTGCCGAAGCCGACGCCCACGTGTACCTCAGGCGTTCCGTCAAGCGGGCGGGGCTGAAGGCGTTCTCTCAGTTGCCTCTCCTGGATTCTTCCTTCAGTAACTACCTTGATTTCGGCAGTGAAGCCCAGGAAACGCTGGAGCCTTTTCTGCGCAGATCCTCAGGCTACGCGCTGACCGTCGGGTCGCCGGGCGCCGGACCGGAGCGGTGGGCGGGTGCGGCTCAACTGATGGAGGGCCACTTCTCCCTCGCATACGACTTCGAGAACACCCCAGAGCTCGAATCGCTGCGGCGGAAATCGGTGGCGCTCTACATTTCGGCCGCGATCGTCATGGGGTTCATGCTGATCGTCCCACTGAACCGACACCCGGTTTCGGGGCATGTGATCTTCTGCCCTGCGGAATCGTACGATCGGGTGGCAAGAGCGCTGGCAGTCGGTGAACATCGCTTCTCGGTGAGGGATGCCGAGTTGCGCGAGCGAGAGATCGACAGGTTCTTCGCCGACGGTGGCGACCTCGCCTACCTGTGAAGACTGAAGGGGGGCGTGTGCCGCACGAGACTGGGCGTCCAGGACACGAAGCGTCGGACCTCTCCGCGGTGCTCGATGCGGACGTGGGAGCCGTCCTTCCCGCTCGCGTCGCCCAGGTGACAGGCTCCCCGGAGTTCATAGCGATCTCGCTTGACGGGTTCCGCCTCTGTGCCGTATCGGTCGAGGATGACGACTACTGGGTGGTCGTGTCTCAGGGTCTTGTGTGAAATCGGGGGCGCATGCTGCACGGTCTTGAGGGTGTCGCGCGGGAGTTGGCGCGAATTTCCGAACGGCCTGGCATCGATCCGGGAACTCCCGTTCTCACCTGTGTCGCGGTGGCTCCGGAAGGAGGTGCTGTGGAGGATTATGCGCGCAGGTTGCGGGATGTTCTGAGTGAGGTTTTCTCTCTCGCCCTGGACGCGGACTTCGACGAGGAAGAACTTCCCGTGGACGGCATCGCGGACTGGTTCCTCAGTGCCTGCTCGGACGGTGGCGCGGTCGGTCCGACCGTCGGAGTGGCGCGGGCGCGGTACCGGGAAAGGACCGGTGCCGAGCCCTGGGGGATTCAGAACTGGCTTTTCCGCTTCGACCCGGAACTGGAGGCGCGCGGCTGGGAGTTCTGGGGTATCACCCGTGCGGCTGACGGCGGTGGGCGGCTGGACCTCTGGCTCGATACGTGGGGTGAGCCGATGTTCTCCTGGGAGGAGTTGCGCTGGCTCCTCTACGCCTGCGGGGCGCAGGCGGTGGCCGACCCGGTGGTGGTCGGGTCCGGCTCCTGGGCCGCGGAAGCAACCGTCTGAGCGCAGTGCCGGTCACCCCGCTCGCCTGCGCTCTTTCCGGCGCGGCGCCCGGCGCGCCTGACCGAGGCGCTGCGCCAGTCCGCCCACCTCGCACAGCTCGTGGCCCTCGCCGGCCCGGCACCACCAGACCGCCCGCCCGCCGTCCGACCGTGCCTCCGCGTGTACCCCGCTCCGGTGTTCGGTGCACACCGGCCACACCTGTCACAGCACCGCCTGGACCGTCTCCTGGGCCGCGTCGGCGATGTCGGCGGCGACGGGGTCCGTCACGCCGTCGTGCCGGCGGCCGTCGGGCAGGGCCGCGTGGTACTGGTCCGGGACGTCCTCGTCGTCCGACGGCGTGCACAGCAGCCGCATCGGTCCGGCCTCCGGGAGAGTCGCCGCCAGGTCGCGGTTGACCGCCTCCATGGCGGCCTCCAGATCCGGGCGTTCGGCGGGGCGGGCTGCCGGTGCGGAATCTCCGGCCGGCCGGGACGGGAAGTGGCTCATCCCGTGATCGTTCCAGCCGCCCGCCCCGGTCCGCCTCTCCGTTCCGGGCGTGACGGACCGGTCACACCCGTCGTCCAGGCATGACCATCCAGCCCCCATGTACTAGAGTTATCTCGACATCGAGATATCTGCCGAAGGCGCACCGCGGCAGCCACCCCGGTAAGGGTTACCTAACTTAGCCTTACCTTAGCGGATCGGCCGGACCGGCGTGGCGGCAGGATGCGGTGGAACGCGCACATCAAAGAAGGAGACTGTCGTGTCGGCGAACAGCTTCGACGCCCGCAGCACGCTGCAGGTGGGCGACGAGTCGTACGAGATCTTCCGGCTGGACAAGGTCGAGGGCTCGGCCCGCCTGCCGTACAGCCTGAAGGTCCTGCTGGAGAACCTGCTCCGCACGGAGGACGGCGCGAACATCACCGCCGACCACATCCGCGCCCTGGGCGGCTGGGACTCCCAGGCCCAGCCGAGCCAGGAGATCCAGTTCACGCCGGCCCGCGTGATCATGCAGGACTTCACCGGCGTCCCCTGTGTCGTGGACCTCGCCACGATGCGTGAGGCCGTCAAGGAGCTCGGCGGCGACCCGGCGAAGGTCAACCCGCTCTCCCCGGCCGAGCTGGTCATCGACCACTCGGTGATCGCCGACAAGTTCGGCACGAAGGACGCCTTCGGCCAGAACGTCGAGCTGGAGTACGGCCGCAACAAGGAGCGCTACCAGTTCCTGCGCTGGGGCCAGACCGCGTTCGACGACTTCAAGGTCGTCCCGCCGGGCACCGGCATCGTCCACCAGGTGAACATCGAGCACCTGGCCCGCACCGTCATGGTCCGGGGTGGCCAGGCGTACCCCGACACCCTCGTCGGCACCGACTCGCACACCACCATGGTCAACGGCCTCGGTGTGCTGGGCTGGGGCGTCGGCGGCATCGAGGCCGAGGCCGCGATGCTCGGCCAGCCGGTCTCCATGCTCATCCCGCGCGTCGTCGGCTTCAAGCTCACCGGTGAGCTGAAGCCCGGCACCACCGCCACCGACCTGGTGCTCACGATCACCGAGATGCTGCGCAAGCACGGTGTGGTCGGCAAGTTCGTCGAGTTCTACGGCGAGGGCGTGGCCGCCACCTCCCTGGCCAACCGCGCCACCATCGGCAACATGTCGCCGGAGTTCGGCTCCACCGCCGCGATCTTCCCGATCGACGGCGAGACGCTGAACTACCTGAAGCTGACGGGCCGTTCCGCGCAGCAGGTCGCGCTCGTCGAGGCGTACGCCAAGGAGCAGGGCCTCTGGCTCGACCCGGCCGCCGAGCCCGACTTCTCCGAGAAGCTCGAGCTGGACCTCTCCACCGTCGTCCCCTCGATCGCCGGCCCGAAGCGCCCGCAGGACCGCATCGTCCTCGCGAACGCCGCCGAGCAGTTCAAGACGGACGTCCTCAACTACGTCGACGTCGTGGACGAGGCGGGCAAGGAGTCCTTCCCGGCCTCCGACTCCCCGGCCGTCGCCCCCAACGGCGCCCCGTCGAACCCGGTCACCGTGACCGCCCCCGACGGTTCGACCTACGAGCTGGACCACGGTGCGGTGACGGTCGCGGCCATCACCTCCTGCACCAACACCTCCAACCCGTACGTCATGGTCGCCGCCGCGCTCGTCGCGAAGAAGGCCGTGGAGAAGGGCCTGACCCGCAAGCCGTGGGTCAAGACCACCCTCGCCCCGGGCTCGAAGGTCGTCACCGACTACTTCGACAAGGCGGGTCTGACCCCGTACCTCGACAAGGTCGGCTTCAACCTCGTCGGCTACGGCTGCACCACCTGCATCGGCAACTCCGGCCCGCTGCCGGAGGAGGTCTCCAAGGCGGTCAACGACCACGACCTCGCCGTCACCTCGGTCCTCTCCGGCAACCGGAACTTCGAGGGCCGCATCAACCCCGACGTCAAGATGAACTACCTGGCCTCCCCGCCGCTGGTCGTCGCGTACGCCCTCGCGGGTTCCATGAAGGTGGACATCACCAAGGACGCGCTCGGCACCGACCAGGACGGCAAGCCGGTCTTCCTGGCCGACATCTGGCCGACCGAGGCCGAGGTCAACGACGTCGTGGCGAACGCCATCGGCGAGGACATGTTCAACAAGTCCTACCAGGACGTCTTCGCGGGCGACGCCCAGTGGCAGGCGCTGCCGATCCCGACCGGCAACACCTTCGAGTGGGACGCGGAGTCCACCTACGTCCGCAAGCCCCCGTACTTCGAGGGCATGGGCATGGAGCCCGCCCCGGTCGCCGACATCTCCGGCGCCCGTGTGCTGGCCAAGCTGGGCGACTCGGTCACCACCGACCACATCTCCCCGGCCGGTGCCATCAAGGCCGACACCCCGGCCGGCAAGTACCTCACCGAGCACGGTGTGGAGCGTCGTGACTTCAACTCCTACGGCTCGCGCCGTGGCAACCACGAGGTCATGATCCGCGGCACCTTCGCCAACATCCGCCTGCGCAACCAGATCGCGCCGGGCACCGAGGGCGGCTACACCCGCGACTTCACCGTCGAGGGCGCGCCGGTCTCCTTCATCTACGACGCCTCGCGCAACTACATCGACCAGGGCATCCCGCTGGTCGTGCTCGCGGGCAAGGAGTACGGCTCCGGCTCGTCCCGCGACTGGGCCGCCAAGGGCACCGCGCTCCTGGGCGTCAAGGCCGTCATCGCCGAGTCCTACGAGCGCATCCACCGCTCGAACCTCATCGGCATGGGCGTCCTGCCGCTGCAGTTCCCGGAGGGGCAGACCGCGGCCTCCCTCGGCCTGACCGGCGAGGAGACCTTCTCCTTCACCGGCGTCGAGGAGCTGAACGACGGCACCACCCCGCGCACGGTCAAGGTCACCACCGACACGGGTGTGGAGTTCGACGCGGTCGTCCGCATCGACACCCCCGGCGAGGCCGACTACTACCGCAACGGCGGCATCATGCAGTACGTGCTGCGCAACCTGATCCGCGGCTAAGCGGTCCGGAAACGCGAGTGAGGGCCGCATCCCCGGTGACGGGGGTGCGGCCCTCCGCCGTGCTCGGGGGGGAGCGAGCGCGGGGGTGCTCCGGGCGGGGCCGGGGGGACGGGGTGCCCGCCCGGAGCGGACAGAGGTCGTGCGCGGTGCTCGGTGGCTTGTGACGGCGAGGCCGGGGCCTCGCCGGACGGTGGAGCGCGACAACGTTGTCTAGTGGGTCCGTTCATGACTCTACCGCCCCAACGGACAACGATGTCAAGCGAGTTGGGGCAATGGAGTGGGTCCGGCGCGGCCCTCTTCCGCGAGCCCGCCGGGGCGCGTTAGGGTCCCTGCGGCTTGTGCGACCAGTGGTGCGCGACCCGTCCGCAAGGAGGAAGGGCCGCGTGATGCGTTTCCGTCCCATGTCCCTGCTGCTGGCCGCCGCGCTCGCGGTGGGCGGCGGCGCCACCCCCGCCCTCGCGGCGGGCTCCGCACCACCCGGCCTCGTCGACGACCCGACCCCGTACGTCGATCCGCTGATCGGCAGCAGCAACGGCGGCGACACCTACCCCGGCGCCGTGGTGCCCTTCGGCATGCTCTCCTGGAGCCCGGAGACCACCAGAGGCGACGCCACCCGCACCACGGCGCCGGGCGGTTACCACCACGACGCCACCCGCGTCCGGGGCTTCAGCCTCACCCACATGTCCGGCACCGGCTGCGCCGGCGGCAGCGGCGACATCCCCTTCTTCCCGTACGCCGGTGACGTCGCCTCCTCTCCGGCGAGCGACACCAAGGACGCCGTCTACACCTCGGACTTCAAGCACACCGACGAGACCGCCGAGCCCGGCCACTACAAGGTCGGCCTCGCCTCCGGGGTCACCGCCGACCTGACCGCCACCGCCCGCACCGGCTCGGCCCGCTTCTCCTACCCCGCCGACAAACCCGCCTCGCTGCTGGTGCGCACCGCCAACTCCGAAGTGGGTTCGGAGGATTCGAAGGTCAGCATCGATCCCGAGACCCGTACCGTCTCCGGCTCCGTCACCTCCGGCAACTTCTGCGGCTACCTCGACCCCGAGGGGCAACGCTCCTACTACACCCTCTACTTCACCGCCCACTTCGACCGCGCCTTCAAGACCACCGGCACCTGGCAGGACGACAGGCTGAGCCCCGGCTCCACCAGCGCCTCCGGCGGCACCGGCGGCTTCTCCCACGGCGGCCGGCCCGTAGCGGGCAAGGGCGCCGGAGGGTACGTCGAGTTCGCGCCCGGCGAGGGCCCGGTGAACGTCAAGGTCGGCATCTCCTACGTCAGCCAGGACGCCGCCGAGGCCAACCTGCGCGCCGAGAACGGCCCGCGCCGCTCCTTCGACGCCGTACGGGACGCCGCCCGCGCCGCCTGGCGGGAGCGGCTCGGCGCCGTCCGGGTCGGCGGAGGCACCGACGCCGAGCGCACCACCTTCTACACCGCGCTCTACCACGCCCTGTTCCACCCCAACGTCATCAGCGACGCCGACGGCCGCTACCGGGGCAGCGACGGCAAGGTGCACCGGGTGGGAAGCGGCCACCGCGCCCAGTACGGCACCTTCTCCGGCTGGGACGTCTACCGGGGCCAGGTCCAGCTGCTCACCCTGCTCGACCCGCGCACCGGCTCCGACATCGCCCAGTCGCTGTACGAACTCAGCGAGCAGAACGGCGGGATCTGGGACCGCTGGCTGCACGGCGCGGGCGGCACCCATGTCATGAACGGCGACCCCTCGCCCAGCGCGCTCGCCGGGATCCACGCCTTCGGCGGCACCGGGTTCGACCTGAAGGGCGCCCTGAAGTCCCTGGTCAAGGCGGCCACCGTGCCCACGGAGCAGGACCTGTCGGCGGCGGGAAAGCCCGTGCTGTCCGTCGGCCAGCGCCCCTCGCTCGACAAGTACCTGAAGCTGCACTACATGCCCAGCGTCTCCAACGCCTGGGGCGGCGCCGCCGAGACGCTGGAGATGTCCACCGCCGACTTCTCCCTCTCCCAACTGGCCGCGGCGGCAGGGGAGAAGCGGATGGGGAAGCAGTTCGCCGAGCGCGCCCAGTGGTGGCAGAACAACTTCAACATCGCGGCGGACTCCACCGGCGGCTACATCGCCAACCGCAAGGCGGACGGCAGCTGGGTCACCGGCTTCACCCCGGACACGGGCAACGGCTTCGTGGAGGGCAGCGCCGCCCAGTACACCTGGATGGTCCAGCACAACCCCGCCGGGCTGTTCGCCGCCATGGGCGGCACCGGCAAGGCGCTGGCCCGGCTGGACTCCTTCTTCCACACCGCCGACGGCAAGTGGGCCTTCACGGGCCAGGGCGGCGCCAAGTCCGAGATGGACAACGAGCCCTCGGTCAACGTGCCGTACCTGTACGCCTACGCGGGCGCTCCCTACAAGACGCAGGAGACCGTGCGCGCGGCGATGCGGCAGCTCTGGTCCACCGCGCCCGGCGGCATCCCGGGCAACGACGACCTGGGCGCCATGTCGGCCTGGTACGTCTTCTCCGCCATGGGCATGTACCCGCAGGTGCCCTCACGCTCCGAACTGGTCCTCGCCTCCCCGCTGTTCGAGCGGGTGGAGATCAAGCGGCCGCAGGGCGACGACATCTCGATCCGTGCCGAGGGCGCCGCCGCCGACGCACCGTACGTCCAGTCCCTGAAGGTCGACGGCCGCTCCAGTGACCGGGCCTGGCTGCCCGCGTCCTTCGTGCGGGACGGCGGCCGGCTCGACTACCGCCTGGGCACCACCCCGAACCGGAACTGGGGCGCCCAGAACCCGCCGCCCTCCTTCCGCCAGGGCGAGCAGCCGTACCAGATCGGCGTCGGCCCCACCACGGCCACGCTCGCCCCCGGTGACAGCACCACCATCGACGTGCGCGCCCTGTCCCTGAGCGGCGGTACCGGACCCGAGGTCCGCTTCGAGGTGGAGACCCCCGCCGGAGTCACGGCCGGCCCCGCGCAGGGCACCGTCACCGGCGGCGCCCAGCGGATCACCCTCACCGCGGCGAAGGACGCCACCCAGGGCTTCTACACCGCCAAGGTGACGGTGACCTCGGGCGAGACCTCCTACCAGCAGCCCGTCTCCCTGACCGTCGCCGCCCCCGGCACCCTGCTGGCCGCCTACGACAACACCGGCGTCTCCGACGACACCGGCGACCACGACGAGGCGGACTACGACGGCGGCGGCTGGAGCTACTCCGAGCAGGCCCTCGCCGCGGCCGGGCTCACCCCGGGCAAGCGGGTCACCACCACCGGCGGCCTCGCCTTCACCTGGCCCGACTCTCCGGCCGGCCGTCCGGACAACGCCTCCGCACACGGCCAGACCATCGAACTGACCCAAGCGACGCGCACGTTGGCCTTCATCGGCAGCGCCGTCAACGGCAACCAGCCGGCCAAGGCGACCGTCACCTACACCGACGGCAGCACCGGCACGGCCGACCTCTCCCTCACCGACTGGACCGTCGGCGGCGGGGGCGGCACCGTCCAGTACGGCAACGAGGTCGTCGCCAAGGCCGCGTACCGCAACGTCGCGGGGGCCGACAAGGACCCGGTCGCCACCTACGTGTTCGCCACCGCGCCGTTCGGCGCGCCGGACGGGAAGGAGATCAGGAGCGTCAAGCTGCCGGACGACGGCGACCTGCACGTGTTCGCCCTGGCCACCGGCTGACCCGGCGCGGTTCCGCCTCTTCGGTGCGGTGCGGCGGCAGTAGCATCGTCCTCCGCACTCATACCGACACCGACAAGGCGGAACCGCCCGATGGCCGACGAGGCTTACCTGTTCCTGCTCCCCGACCGTCACCCGAGCCTCGGCGCGGCCATGGCCGCCGTCGCCCCGCTGGAATGCGACCAGACCCCGGCCGTGCGCGGCTGGATCTCCGCCCATGACGTGGCCGCGTCCTCCGAGCAGTTGAGGATTCTGCCCGCCTCCTCGGAGATCCTCATCCCCGAGGACGCCGAGCGGCTGCCGATCCCGCTCACCGCCGAGGAGGAGGTCCGGGTCCAGCAGGAGTGCGCGCCCCAGTCGGTCACCGACATGGAGCGGGAACTGCTGGACTTCCGGGACGCCACCCAGGGCTGGGAGACCCTGGTGCACCGGGCGCTGACCGCCGGCATCCCGGCGCCCCGCATCGCCCGGCTGACCGGGCTCGACCCGCAGGAGATCGGCCGGCTGACCGGCGTGTGACGCGGCTCAGCGGCGGGTGGTGTCCGGCTCGGGACTCGGACGGGTGAGTTCGGGCTCCAGCCCCTCGGCGACGTGCGAGGGCCGCCTGCCGGTGTCCGCCCGCCACGCCTCGAAGGCCCGGCCGGTCAGCACCACGACGGCCAGCCCGAGCAGCCACCCGCCGAGCACGTCGCTGAACCAGTGCACACCGAGCGCGACCCTGGTGAAGCCGACCCCGAGCACCGACAGCACCGCCACCGCCCAGCACACGACGCGGGCGCGGCGCGGCACCAGCGGCAGCAGGACCAGCAGGAACACCGCGAACGAGGTGGTGGCGGTCATCGCGTGCCCGGACGGGAAGGAATAGCCCGGCGCGTGCGCCACCGGGTCCTCCAGCGCGGGCCGCGCCCGCTCGACCACCGTCTTCACCCCGAGCCCGATCAGCCCGCCGGCCACCGCCGTGGCCGCCGCCCACGCGGCCAGCCGCCGGGCCCCGCGCCACAGCAGCCAGCCGGTCAGCAGGGCCACGGCCACCCGGAGGGTGAGCGGGTCCCAGACCCAGTCGGAGAGCAGGCGCAGGGTGGCCGTCCACGCCGGATGGCCGACGGCGATCCGGTGCAGGCCGTCCGCCGCGTCGCGGTCGAGGTCGCGCAGCGGCCGCCAGCGCCCCTCCACCAGGACCAGCAGCAGCGCGAACGGCACCGCGGCGGCCGCGGCGAGTCCGGCCGCCGCCAGCAGCCGCATACCGAACCGGCGGTCGGTGGCCCGCAGGGTCCTTCGTCTCATCGGCATCAGACCCCCGGGTCGGGTTGGATCGGTTCGGGCCGCCGCCCGCGCGCCGCCTCCAGCTGGGCCGCGAAGGAGAGGCCGAGGAACAGGGCGAGCGAGGTCAGATAGGCCCACAGCAGCAGGGACATGAAGGCGCTGAGCGGACCGTAGACGGTGTCGAAGGAGCCGCTCAGGTCGAGGTACAGGGTGAGTACCCAGGTCAGGGTCATCCAGAGCACCAGGTAGACGGCCGCGCCGAAGGCCAGCCAGGTGTAGCCGGGCTGCTTGCGGCGCGGTGAGCGACGGAAGATGGCGCTCGCGGAGATCAGGGCGAGCAGCAGCCCGAAGGGCCAGCGCACGATGTCCCACACCGCCTGCGCGTCCGGGCCGAGCCCGTAGACCGAGCCCGCCGCCGAGGCCAGGTCGTCCCCGGCGACCATCACGACGAAGCCGAGGCCGAGCGGGAACCCGGCGCACAGGGCCATGATCAGCCCGCGCGAGTACTTGAGGTGGAAGGGCCGGTCGCGTTCGTTGCCGTAGATGCGGTTGGCGCCGCGCTCTATCTGGCACATCGCCGTGGTGACGTTGACGATCGAGAAGAGCGCGCCGAACCAGAGCGCGACCTGGGCGCCGTCGCCCGCCTCCCGGCGGCTGCGGTCGAGCGCGTCGTCGACCACCTCCGCGCTGGGCCCCTCGGCGATCCGGTGGATCGTCAGTTCGGCCAGCTTGCCGATGTCCTCGGTGTGCAGGGTGCTGGAGAGGCCGACGAACGCCAGCGCCAGCGGGATCACCGACAGCACCGTCTGGAGGGCGAGCGCGCGGGAGTGGCTGAACCCGTCGGCGTAGCGGAAGCGGAGGAACGCGTCGCGCAGCAGGGGCCAGCCGCCGTAGCGGCGCAGGGTCACCCACGCCTCGTCGGCGGAGAGTTCGTCCCCGCTCATGTCCCGGGTCTCCGGGACCTTGGTGGCGCTGCCCATCTCAGACCTCCCGGTCCGGGACCAGCACGGTCAGCGCGCCCGGCACGACCGCCACGGACAGCCGGCGTCCGGTGCCGATGGGGTCGCCGTCGATCTCGCGGGGCTGCGGGGCGTCGAAGGTGAACTCGGCCTGCCGGAAGGTACGGAACTCCGGTCCGTTCTCCCCCCGCTTGCCGCGCAGCAGCGCGCTCGTGGTGCGCAGCCAGCCGCCGGGGCCCCGCGGGTCGAGGATCAGCAGGTTCAGCACACCGTCGTCGGGACGGGCGTCCGGGATCAGCCGCAGGCCGCCCTGGAGGGAGCCGGTGTTGCCGACGAGCACCATGCGGGCCGTACGGCGCAGCGGCTGTCCGCCGTCGAGGCGGACGCTCAGCCGCATCCGGGGTCCGCGCATCGCCTTCGGGGCGGCCAGGACGTACGCGGGCCAGCCCAGCGTCGCCTTGGCCCGGTCGTGCTCCTCGGCGTACTTCATCATCGCCGCGTCCAGGCCGACGCCGGACATGACGGCGAAGTGGGTGGCGGGCAGATCGTCGCCCTCGACCCGCGCGAGGTCGAGGGAGCGGGGCGCGCCGCCGAGCGCGGCGTCGAGAGCCTCGGGCGCCGAGAGCGGCAGACCGAGATTGCGGGCGAGGAGGTTGCCGGTGCCGCAGGGCACGACGGCGAGCGGGACACCGGTGCCGGCCAGCCGGTCGGCGGCCGCGCGGACGGTGCCGTCGCCCCCGCAGACGACGACCAGGGCGGCGCCCTCGTCGAGCGCCCGCGCGGTCTGGCCGCCGCCGGGGTCGGCGGCCGTCGTCTCGATGAACACCGGCTCGTGGTGGCCGTGCTGGGCGAGGACCCGGCGCAGTTCGTCGCGGGTGTCCTCGTCGACGGTCGTGGGGTTCAGGATCACGGCGGCCCGGCCGGGCAGCCGCTCCGCGCGGGCGGCCCGCGGGGCCTCGGGCAGCGCGGCGGGCGCCGCGACGCGGCCGTCCCGGAGCAGGGCGTGTCCCACGACCAGCAGGGCCAGCGCGCCGTTGATCATGCCGCCTACGACGTCGGTGGGGTGGTGCATGCCCCGGTACAGGCGGCTGACGCCCACCACGACCGGCAGCAGGAGCAGCAGCGCGGCCACCACGCGCCGCCAGGGGCCGCGTACGCGGGACAGCACGAGGACGGCGAGACCGCCGTAGACGGCGGTGGCCGCGCCGGTGTGGCCGGAGGTGTAGCTGGAGGTCGGCAGCGAGCCGTCGAGCCGGTCGACGTCGGGGCGTTGGCGCTCCACCGCGATGGTGACGACCAGGAAGACCAGCGACTGCAGCGAGACGGCGAGCGCGAGGAACCACGCCTGGCGCCACAGCGGCAGCCGGGGTATCAGGATCAGCGCCAGGCAGGCCGCCAGCGTCACGCCGATCACGGTGCCCGTGTTGCCCAGTTCGGACCCGACGGAGGAGAGCGTGGTCAGGCCGGCGGTGCGTATTCGCTCCAGGCCCCGGTTGACGCCGTCCTCGGCCGTCACCGGCCACATGTGCCGGGCGGGGCCGGTGATCAGCAGGCCGAGGCCGATCATCAGGGCGGCCTGGCACACGGCCAGGGCGCCGATGTGCGCGGCCGCCCGCGCCAGTCCGCGCGGCATCCTCGCCCTGCGGGCCGGAGCCGCTGCCCCGACGGTGCCGCCGGGCAGTCCGGCGGATCTTTCCGGTACGGCGGTCGGCATGGCGGTCTCTCCTCGGCTCGGTCGGCGGTGACGGGCGCGGGAGGCCCGGCCCACCGCACTCATGCCCCCGCATCGGCCGGGCAGACGGCACGAAGAAGGGACGGTCCGCGAGGGACCGCCCCTTCACCGTCTGTGCGAGCCGTCAGGCCAGCAGTTCCACCTCCGCCAGCGTCGACTCCCCGTCAAGCACCAGCCGGTACTTGGTGTACGACCCCGGCGTGGTCACGCTGAACGCCCGGGTCTGGCGGTCCCAGGCGAAGGACTCGCCCGAGCGCTTGTCCAGCGTCCGCCAGGTGGTGCCGTCGGCGGAACCCTGGAGGGTCCAGCCGGTCGGCGCCTTCGCCCGGTCGGACGGCGAGGTCAGCGTGTACTGCACGGCCTCGGCCGCGGCACCGACCGGCAGGTCCACCGAGGTGAGCGCCGTGCTCGTCGCCGAGGTGTTGTCGAACAGCGCGCCCTCGCCCTCCAGCACGTCCGCGCGGGGCGTCGGCACCTTGTCGTCCTCGGTGACCGACACCGGGGCGGCGTTCTTGCCCGAGCCCCACGACGAGGGCTTCGAGCCCATCGAGAACTCCAGCACCCCGCCCTTGGACAGCAGGGAGTGGGGCAGCGAGGTGGAGTTCCAGGCGCGGCCGTCGAAGCGGACGCCCTGGACGTACACGTTGCGGTCGCTGTTCTTCGGGGCCTTGATCACCAGGTCCCGGCCGTTCTCCAGGTGCACGGTCGCCTTGGTGAACTGCGGCGAGCCGATGGCGTACTCCCCGCTGCCCATGACCAGCGGGTAGAAGCCGAGCGAGGAGAAGAGGTACCAGGCCGACTGCTCGCCGTTGT
This sequence comes from Streptomyces sp. NPDC046860, assembly GCF_040645115.1. Taxonomy (NCBI): domain Bacteria; kingdom Bacillati; phylum Actinomycetota; class Actinomycetes; order Kitasatosporales; family Streptomycetaceae; genus Streptomyces; species Streptomyces sp. NPDC046860. The sequence continues at coordinate 269,617 of NZ_JBEYXQ010000008.1, forward strand.
CCTCGTCGCCGTGGTAGCCCTGCCCGATCTCGCTGCCCGTGTACAGGCGGGACAGCGCCTCGCGCACGTTCTTCTGCGCCTTCCAGGGCTCACCGGCCGCGTCGTACATGTAGATCACGTGGTGGGCGACCTGGTTGGAGTGGCCGTACATGCCCATCCGGACGTCCCGTGCCTCGGTCATCTCGTGGATGACACCGCCGTAGGAGCCGACGTACTCGGGGGAGGCCGTCTCCGGGGTGGCGAAGTACTCGTCCAGCTTGTCCCCGAGCCCGCTCCGGCCGCCGTACAGGTTGGCCAGGCCCCGGCTGTCCTGCGGGGCGGTGAAGGCGTAGCCCCAGCCGTTGGTCTCCGTGTAGTCGTAACCCCACACGCGCGGGTCGTACTTGGCGGAGTCCACGCGCCAGGCGCCCTTGGCATCCTTGCCCTGGAAGAAGCCGGCCTTGGAGTCGAAGAGGTTGACGTAGTCGCGGGCCCGGTTGAGGAAGTACCGCGACTCCTCCTGGTACCGCTTCTCGCCCGTGTTCCTGTACAGCGCCTCGCCCATCTTGGCGATGCCGTAGTCGTTGACGTACCCCTCCATGGCCCAGGACAGGCCCTCGTGGGTGTCGCTCGCGGTGTACCCGAGGAAGGGCGAGGTGGTCATGCCCTTGCGGCCGACGCCCGAACTCGGCGGCACCACGGTCGCGTTCTTCACCGCCGCGTCGTACGCCGCCTTCGCGTCGAACTTCACGCCCTTGACGTACGCGTCCGCGAACGCCACGTCCGAGGAGGTGCCGGTCATCAGGTCGGCGTAGCCGGGGGAGGACCAGCGGGAGGTCCAGCCGCCGTCCTTGTACTGCTGCACGAACCCGTCGACCATCTCGCCGGCCTGCGAGGGCGTGAAGAAGGAGTAGGCGGGCCAGGTGGTGCGGTAGGTGTCCCAGAAGCCGTTGTTGACGTACACCTTGCCGTCGACGATCTTCGCGCCGGTGTGCGTCGGGGTGTCCGGGTTCGGCATCGGCGAGAACGGCGAGGCGTACTGGTCCTTGCCCCCGACCTTCTCGAAGCCCGAGTTCGGGTAGAGGTAGAGCCGGTACATGCTGGAGTACAGCGTGGTGAGCTGCTCCGGGGTGGCGCCCTCCACCTCGACCTTGCCCAGGATCTGGTCCCAGGCCCGCTGGGCGCGCGCCTTGACGGTGTCGAAGGAGGTGCCGTCGGGGACCTCCTGGCGGAGGTTGTCCTTCGCCTGGTCCAGGCTGATCAGCGAGGTGGCCAGGCGCAGGGTGACCGTGTGGTCGGCGCCCGCGGCGAACCGCAGGTAGCCCTTCACGCCGCTGGACGAGCCCTCGGTGACCGGCTTGTCGAAGGTGCCGTAGACGAACAGCCGGGTCGCACCCGTGGACAGCCCCGACTTCACGTCGGAGTACCCGGTGACGATCCCGTGCTCCTTGTCGAGGGTGAGCCCCGCCTGCTCGGTGACGTTGTCGAACAGCACGCTCGTGTCGTCGCCGGGGTAGCTGAAGCGCAGCACGGCCGCGTGGTCGGTCGGGGTCATCTCGGCCTTGAGGCCGTTCTCGAACTTCACCCCGTAGTAGTACGGCCGGGCCGTCTCGTTCTCGTGCCGGAAGGCCAGCTCACGGGCGTCGCGGCCGGTGTCCGGGGTGCCCTTCGCGGCCGACGGCATGAGCTGGAAGGTCTGCCGGTCGCCCATCCAGGGGCTGGGCTCGTGGCTGGCGCTGAACGCCTGCACGGTCGGCAGGTTGTCGTCGTTGTTGGCGCGCGCGTACTCGTACAGCCAGCTCAGCGAGGACGCGTTGGTCACCGGGGTCCAGAAGTTGAACCCGTGCGGCATCGCGGTGGCCGGGAAGTTGTTGCCGCGCGAGAAGCTGCCGCTGGAGTTGGTGCCGCGCGTGGTCAGCGCGTAGTCCGACAGGTGCGCCCTGGGCCGCTCGGGCGCCACCCGCTCCAGCGACACGTCGTCGATCCAGCCCCGGAACTTCGCCGGGCCCTTGGGGGAGTCGTACGCCACCAGGACACGGTCGACTGTCTTGCCCGCCGCCACCGAACCGATGGCGGAGGCCACGTCGTTCCACTGGTTGACGTACAGCCCCTTGGCCGCGCCCTGGCCCTGCGGGGTCAGCGGGAAGCCGCGGCTGTCGGTCGCGCCCAGCGAGCTGAGGTAGGTGCCGTCGGTGAAGGCCAGGTCCACGCTGACGTTGGTCGCGTCGTAGTCCCGGTCGCCGTCGGCCATCGACGGGAACAGGCGGTACGACAGCCGGGTGTCGCGGGCCACCTTCACGTCGACGTCGAAGACCTTGTTGTACGAGAAGCCCCGGCCCTGGGCGGTGTGCCGGCCGGCGTAGCGCAGCGCGTGGGTGCCGGTGAACCCGGCCCGCGCCTTGGCGGTGGGGGAGCCGCTGGGGCCCTTGTCGACCAGGGCCAGCATGTCCTGCGGCGCCGGTCCGTCACCGCCGCCGGTGGAGAACTGGACGTCGGCGAGCTGCAGCGCGTCCGAGGCGCCGTTGTTCCGGGTCACCTCCAGCCGGAGGTGCTGGTACTCGGCCGCCTCGGTGAGCTGGTACGACTTGGTTTCGAACCGGTCCGGGAAGGTCTCGCCGGTACGCGTGTCGAGGGTCTTCCAGTCCTTGCCGTCCGCCGAGCCCTGGAGCCGCCAGTCCTTCGGATCGCGCTCGGCGTGGTCGTTGGCCGAGGTGAGCGCGTAGGCGGCCAGTTTCACCGGGCGGTCAAGGTCGAACTCGACCCAGCCGGTGGGGGCGAACGTCAGCCATTTGCTACCGGGATCGACATCGGTGAGGTTCTCCTTCACCTCGCCCGCGCCCGTGTTCTCACCGCTGGCCCGCAGATCGGTGACGTGGTCGGTGACATTGCCCGGAATGCCGTTGCTGTAGCCGCCGTCCACGCCCGAGGAGCGCTTGGCGCCGCCCGGGTCGGTCTCGACGGTGTTCAGCCAGTCCGGCGCCGGATCGCCGGACTCGAACGAGGACGCGAACTCCGTGGCCGCGGCCGGAGCCCTGGCCGGCAGGGCGACCGCCGCTCCCTGAGTGCCGACGCCCATGACAAAGGCGGTCGTGAGGACGACCGCCGGAGTCCATCTGTGCCGAGATCTCCGCTGCATCTACGGATTCCCCTCCCGCGCTTACTGCGGACAACGTTGTCAACTTGCTGCGCAGGAACCAGTAGGTGGTCAAGTGGCCGGTGATGTCAAGGGTGTTGGCTGCGGCATTCAGGGGGCTATATCGGTAATTCATCCGGCAGGGTGTGCGGAGCCCGGCGATATTTCCACCAGGTCTCAACTCGGAAAAGACCGGCGGCCGACCTTGCATTCGATCTTGCCCCCTTGGCGGGAAGTGGACTATACCTGTCGGCGTTTCCTGCACGAGCCAGCACAACCCGACCGCGGTGCCGGGGGGAGATCCGGTTCACCGCCTGAGTCCTGGAGAAGGCGAGGACTTGAGCATGGGTTCCACCGGACAGCATGGCAGCGAGGGCGTCGGCCGTCGTGATCTGATCAAGCGCACCGCGGTACTCGGCCTGGTGGCCGCACCCGGAATGGGGCTGCTGTCGGCCTGCGCGAGCAGCGGCGGCGACGGACAGGACAAGGCGAAGGCGGGCAAGAAGACCGCGAAGAACCCGCTGGGCGTCAACGACACCGCGAAGCTGGACTTCGTCCTCTTCGACGGCGGCTTCGGCAAGGAGTACGCCGAGGACGCGGTGAAGCTGTACGAGAAGGACTTCCCCAAGGCCCAGGTGAAGTTCTCCGCCACCCAGAAGATCCAGTCCACCCTCCAGCCCCGCTTCAACCAGGGCAACCCGCCGGACCTCATCGACAACTCCGGCGCCGAGCAGATGGACATGGGCGTCCTGGTCGGCAAGAAGCAGCTCGCCGACCTCACCCCGCTGCTGGACGCGCCGTCCTACGACGACCCGTCCAAGAAGGTCCGCGACACCCTGCGCCCCGGCATCGTGGAGATGGGCCAGTTCGACGGCGACCCGGTGTGGATCCTGAACTACGCCTACACCGTGTACGGCGTCTGGTACTCGCAGAAGGCGCTGGACGGGCTGGACGAGAAGTACCCCGAGACCTGGGACGAGATGCTCAAGGTCTGCGCGAAGGCCAAGAAGAAGGGCATCGCGGGCTGGACCTACGCGGGCAAGTACCCGTACTACATCCCCTTCTCGCTCTACCCGATGATCGCCAAGGTCGGCGGCCGCGAGGTGCTGGACGCGATCGACAACCTGGAGCCGAACGCCTGGAAGCACCCGGCCGTCAAGGCGTGTTTCGAGGCGTACTACGAGCTGTTCAAGAAGGGCTACATCCTGCGCGGCACGCCCGGCCTGGACCACATCCAGTCGCAGACCGCGTGGGCCAAGGGCAAGGCGCTGTTCATCCCGAACGGCTCCTGGGTGGAGAACGAGTCGGCCAACGTCTTCCCGGCCGACTTCGACCTGGCGGTCTCCGCGCCGACCGGTCTCGACAGCTCCGACAAGATGCCGTTCGGCACCATCTGGGCCTCCGGCGGTGAGCCCTTCGTCGTCCCGGCCAAGGCGGCCAACCCCGAGGGCGGCATGGAGCAGCTGCGCGTCATGCTCTCCGAGGCGTCCTCCCGGAACTTCACCTCCAAGGTGAAGTCGCTCTCCGCGCTGAACGGCGGCATCGACGGCATCGAGCTGACCCCCGGTCTGAAGGCGGGTGTCGCGGCGCTGGACAAGGCCGGGGACAACGTGGTGAACCCGCGCATCCCGGACTGGTACGTGCAGTTGGAGAAGGAGAAGATCGGCGTCGGCGGCCTCGGCGAGATGATGGCCGGCCGGCTCACCCCCGCCGAGACGGTGAAGAAGATCCAGGGCTTCGCCGACGAGGCCGCCAAGGACTCCTCCATCAAGCACTACAAGCACCGCTAGGCCCCATCCGAGGGTCCGTCACCAGCGGCAGTACGTGTCCCAGGAACTCCAGGAACGGGGTCGTCCGGCAATGCAGCACGGCAAGTACGGATTCATCACGGGGTTCCTCGCGGCCCCGCTAGGGCTCTACGCGCTCTTCGTCATCTGGCCGTTCATCCAGTCCATCTACTTCTCCTTCACGGACTGGACCGGCCTGAGCCCGGAATTCAGCATGGTCGGGGCCGACAACTACACCCGGATGCTGCACGACGACATCTTCTGGAAGTCGTTGACGCACAGCCTGCTCTTCGCACTGCTGCTGCCGCTGGTGACGCTCGGCATGGCCCTGTTCTTCGCCTTCATGATCAATGTGGGCGGCGTGCACCGGAAGGGCGGCCCGGTGATCTCCGGAGTCCGCGGCTCCGGCTTCTACAAGATCGTCTATTTCTTTCCGCAGGTGCTCTCGATCGCCATCGTGGCCCTGCTGTTCGCCTTCGCCTACAACCCGGACAGCGGGGCGATCAACTCGTTCCTGCGGGGCATCGGGCTCGACAGCCTCCAGCCGCTGTGGCTGGGCGACCCGGACCTCGCGCTGTGGTGCGTGATGGCGGTGCTGGTCTGGTCCACGACCGGCTTCTTCGTGGTGCTGTTCTCCGCGGGCATGGCCTCGATCCCGGCCGAGCTGTACGAGGCGGCCCTGCTGGACGGGGCCGGCCGCGCCACCACCTTCTTCCGGGTCACCCTGCCGCTGCTGTGGGACACCGTGCAGTCCGGCTGGGTCTACATGGGCATCCTCGCGCTCGGCGCCGAATCGTTCGCGGTCGTACAGATCATGACGACCGGTCCGGGCGGCCCCGACTACTCGACCACGGTGATGGTCCTGTACGTCTACCAGAAGGCGTTCCGGGACGGTCAGGCCGCCTACGCCACCACCATCGGCGTCGCCCTGCTGGTCGTCACGCTCGCGTTCGCCGCGATCGTGATGCGGCTGGGCCGCCGCGAGCGGCTGGAGTACTGAGCCCGATGAAGACCACGAAGACCACCGACGCTCCCGTCCCGCCGCCCGCGCCCGTCGTGAAGACCGACGCGGCACCGGCCCGCCCCGGAGCCCGCCGCGGCTCCGAGGGCACCGTCCTCAACGTGTTCTCGCACGGGGTGCTGGTCATCTGGGCGGTCATGGTCGTCCTGCCGCTGCTGTGGGCGGTGATGACCTCCTTCAAGGACGACAGCTCCATCTTCGGCTCGCCCTGGTCGCTGCCGGACAAGCTCCACTTCGAGAACTTCTCCCGCGCCTGGACCCAGGCGAACATGAGCGACTACTTCCTCAACACCGTTCTGGTGGTGGGCGGTTCGCTGATCGGCACGCTGGTGCTCGGCTCGATGGCGGCCTATGTGCTGGCCCGCTTCGACTTCCCGGGCAACCGCTTCATCTACTACCTGTTCGTCGGCGGCATGAGCTTCCCGATCATGCTCGCGCTGGTCCCGTTGTTCTACGTCGTGAACAACATGGGGATGCTGAACACGATCCACGGACTGATCCTGGTCTACATCGCCTACTCGCTGCCGTTCACGGTCTTTTTCCTGACCGCCTTCTTCCGCACCCTGCCCACTTCGGTGGCGGAAGCGGCCTTCGTGGACGGCGCCTCGCACACCCGGACCTTCTTCCAGATCATGCTGCCCATGGCCAAGCCCGGCCTGATCAGCGTGGGCATCTTCAACTTCCTCGGTCAGTGGAACCAGTACATGCTGCCCACCGTGCTGAACACCGACCCGGACAAGAAGGTGCTCACCCAGGGGCTGGTCCAACTCGCCGTCAGCCAGGGCTACAAGGGCGACTGGTCCGGCCTCTTCGCCGGCCTGGTGATGGCGATGCTGCCGGTGCTGGCGGCCTACGTCGTCTTCCAGCGGCAGGTGGTGGCGGGGCTGACGGCGGGCGCGCTGAAGTAGTCCGGCGTCCCCCTCTCCGCCCCCTCCCGGACGACGCGACCGGCCCCGGTGTGACCCACCGGGGCCGGCGCGCGTCCGGACACCGGCGGTCACTTTGCGATCGTTATCGGTCACCCCGCGCGAACCCCGCCGTCAGCCGGTGAAGCCACTCCTGGTCACAGCCCCATCACGCGACGAAACCCCCTCCGGGAAGGAGCGGCGGTAGGCGGCGAGTCTCAGCGATTTCCGTCAAGGACTTGACTGCGGTTACCGCTTCAGCGGAGCTTGGAGTTCATAACTTGTAAGTGGCCCGGTTCCGCAGATGTGACCTGGGCCACGGGTGGCGATGGGGCCGCCCACGATGTCGGGAGTGGATGGGTCGATGGAGACTCCGGGGTCGCAGTCGTCGCTGCACCGAGCCAACCTGGAAAGAGTCGTACGGGCGGTGCGGCTGGCCGGGTCGCTCACTCAGGCGGAGATCGCCCGTACGACCGGCCTGTCCGCCGCGACGGTCTCCAACATCGTGCGGGAGCTGAAGGACGGCGGGACCGTCGAGGTCACCCCCACCTCGGCCGGCGGCCGCCGGGCCCGCAGCGTGTCCCTGAGCGGGGACGCCGGGATCGTCATCGGCATCGACTTCGGCCACACCCACCTGCGCGTGGCCATCGGCAACCTCGCCCACCAGGTGCTCGCCGAGGAGTCCGAGCCGCTGGACGTGGACGCCTCCTCGACGCAGGGGTTCGACCGCGCCGAGGAGCTGATCGACCGGCTCATCGCCGCGACCGGGGTGGACCGGGGCAAGGTGGCGGGCGTCGGGCTCGGCGTGCCGGGCCCCCTGGACGTCGAGTCGGGCACCCTGGGCTCCACCTCGATCCTGCCCGGCTGGGGCGGCACCCGGCCCGCCGAGGAGCTGCGCGAACGGCTCGGCGTGCCCGTGCACGTGGACAACGACGCCAACCTCGGCGCCCTCGGCGAGCTGGTCTGGGGCAGCGGCAAGGGCGTGCGCGACCTCGCCTACATCAAGGTGGCCAGCGGGGTCGGGGCGGGCCTGGTGATCAACGGGCAGATCTACCGCGGGCCCGGCGGCACGGCCGGCGAGATAGGGCACATCACCATCGACGAGGCGGGCCCGGTGTGCCGCTGCGGCAACCGCGGCTGCCTGGAGACCTTCACCGCCGCGCGCTACGTGCTGCCGCTGCTCCAGCCGAGCCACGGCACCTCCCTGACCATGGAGGGCGTCGTCCGGCTCGCCCGGGACGGGGACCCGGGCTGCCGCCGCGTCATCGCCGACGTGGGCCGGCACATCGGCAGCGGCGTGGCCAACCTCTGCAACCTGCTGAACCCCAGCCGGGTCGTCCTGGGCGGCGATCTCGCCGAGGCCGGGGAGCTGGTGCTGGCCCCCATCAGGGAGTCCGTGGGACGCTATGCGATCCCCAGCGCGGGACGTCAACTGTCCGTACTTCCAGGGGCACTTGGCGGTCGCGCCGAGGTGCTCGGAGCACTGGCGCTCGCGCTGAGCGAAATGGGTGATTCGACCCTGCTCGACGGGTCGGCCACGGCCTCGCTGCCCGTGGTCGCTCCTGCCTTCACTTAGATAACGGATGGCACCGTTGCCATCTCGTTAAGGATTTACTTCTTGACGCCGAACGCGTGGCCGAGTTGACTTCCAGCCACCTCGGCCGCAACGACGCGGCCTCGTCAGGGAGGTTTCTGAAGTGAACACGCGTATGCGTCGTGCGGCCTTCGCCGTTGCTGCTGGTGCCATGGCCGTCTCGCTCGCCGCCTGTGGCAGTGCCAAGGAGTCCGGCGGCGGTGCCGCCAAGTCCGCGGACAGCAAGAAGAAGGGCGACGCGATCACTGTCGGTCTGCTCCTGCCGGAGAACCAGACCGCGCGTTACGAGAAGTTCGACCGTCCGCTGATCGAGAAGAAGGTCTCGGAGCTGACGAACGGCAAGGGCAAGGTCGTCTACGCCAACGCCAAGCAGGACGCGACCCAGCAGAACCAGCAGGTCGACACCATGATCACCAACAAGGTGGACGTCCTGATCGTCGACGCGGTGGACGCCGCGGCGATCAAGAACTCGGTGCAGAAGGCCAAGGACGCCGGCATCCCGGTCGTCGCCTACGACCGCCTGGCGCAGGGCCCGATCGACGCCTACACCTCGTTCGACAACGTGACCGTCGGCAAGACGCAGGGCGAGGCCCTCCTGAAGGCCCTGGGCTCCAAGGCCAAGTCCGGCAAGATCGTCATGATGAACGGCTCCTCCACGGACCCGAACGCCGCGCAGTTCAAGAAGGGCGCCCACGACGTCCTCGACGGCAAGGTGAACGTCGGCAAGGAGTACGACACCAAGGAGTGGAAGCCGGAGAACGCCAACTCCAACATGGAGGGCGCCATCTCGGCCCTGGGCAAGAAGAACATCGTCGGCGTCTACTCCGCCAACGACGGCATGGCCGGCGGTATCATCACCGCCCTGAAGTCCGCGGGCATCGCCAACGTCCCGGTCACCGGCCAGGACGCCGAGCTCGCCGGTGTGCAGCGCATCGTCTCCGGTGCCCAGTACATGAGCGTCTACAAGCCCTACGCCCCCGAGGCCGACGCCGCCGCCGAGATGGCCGTCAACCTGGCCCAGGGCAAGTCGCTGGACTCCGTCGCCAAGGACAAGGTCGACAGCCCCACCACCAAGGGTGTCCCGTCGATCCTGGTCCCGGTCACCTCGCTGACCAAGGACAACATCAAGGACACCGTCCTCAAGGACGGCGTCTACACGGTGGCCGACATCTGCACCGCCCAGTACAAGGCCGCCTGCGACAAGGCCGGCCTGAAGTAACCGACGGCGCCCCTCACCCCGCCGGCCGGATTCCCGCCGGCGGGGCGGCAGGCCCCGCTCAAGGCTCCTCCGGCGCCCCGCGCATACACACAGCCCCGCAAGCTCGGCGCGGGGCGCCGGACGGAATTCCCCCAAACTTCTGCACAACCTCCCGCCGGGTCAGGCGGCGAAGGAGATGGTTCACGTGTCCGCTACGCCCGTGCTGGCGTTGCGCGGAGTCTCCAAGCGATTCGGTGCCGTCCAGGCGCTCACCGATGTCACGCTGGAGGTCCACGCCGGTGAGGTGGTCGCCCTGGTGGGCGACAACGGTGCCGGAAAGTCCACGCTGGTCAAGACGATCGCCGGCGTGCACCCCATCGATGAGGGTGTCATCGAATGGGACGGCAAGACCGTCCAGGTCAACAAGCCGCACGACGCCCAGAACCTGGGCATCGCGACCGTCTACCAGGACCTCGCGCTGTGCGACAACATCGACGTCGTCGGCAACCTCTACCTGGGCCGGGAGATCCGCCGCGCGGGCGTCCTGGACGAGGTCGAGATGGAGCGGCGCTCGCGTGAGCTGCTGGACCAGCTGTCGATCCGCATCCCCAGCGTCCGTATCCCGATCGCCTCGCTCTCCGGCGGTCAGCGCCAGGTCGTGGCCATCGCCCGGTCCATGCTCGGCGAGCCCAAGCTGGTCATCCTCGACGAGCCGACCGCCGCGCTCGGCGTCGAGCAGACCGCCCAGGTCCTCGACCTGGTCGAGCGGCTGCGGGAGCGCGGCCACGCCGTGATCCTCATCAGCCACAACATGGCCGACGTCAAGGCGGTCGCCGACAAGGTGGCCGTGCTGCGCCTGGGCCGCAACAACGGCGTCTTCGAGGTCAAGTCGACCTCGCAGGAAGAGATCATCTCCGCCATCACCGGCGCCTCGGACAATGCCGTCACCCGTCGTGCGGCGCGCAGCAATGGGGAGATCAAGAAGTGAGCATCGAGAAGACCTCCACGCCGCCCGGCGACGCGGCCCCCGAGCCCGCCGCCGAGGCCGCCGCGGTGAACCCGGAGGCCGCCCCCGGCGCCGGTGTCGCCGTCGACCCCCGCCTGCTCGTGCGCGAGCAGGGACTCGCGGGCTACGTGGGCGAGTTCAAGCGCAAGATGAAGGCCGGCGACCTGGGCTCCATGCCCGTCGTCGTCGGACTGATCGTCATCTGGATCATCTTCCAGAGCCTGAACTCCAACTTCCTCACCGCGGGCAACCTCTCCGACATCTCCGTCGCCATGGTCGGCACGGGCATGATCGCCGTCGGCATCGTGTTCGTCCTGCTGCTCGGCGAGATCGACCTGTCGGTGGGCTCCCTCTCCGGTGTCGCGGGCGCCACCTTCGCGGTGCTCAACATCACCAACGGCATGAACGAGGTGCTGGCCTTCGTGCTGGCGATCCTCACGGGCACCGTCGCCGGTGCCATCCAGGGCTTCTTCTTCGCCAAGATCGGTGTGCCGGCCTTCGCCGTCACCCTGGCGGGACTGCTGTTCTGGAACGGCCTCATGCTCAAGGTCCTGGGCGACAACGGCACGATCAACCTGAACAGCGACGGTCTGGTCGCCAACCTGACCAGCTACTACTTCTCCGACGTGGCCGCCGCCTACGGCCTGGCCGCCGTGGTGACGGTGCTGTTCTTCCTCAGCTCCTACTTCGGCAACAAGCGCCGTGACGCCGCCGGGGTGCCGTCGAAGCCGCTGAGCGAGATCGTCCTGCGCACGGTCCTGCTGGCCATCGTCTCCTTCGCGGTGGCGATCGTCTTCAACCAGTACAAGGGTCTGCCGCTGGCGGTCGTGATCTTCGTCGCGGTCCTCTTCGTCACCGACTTCGTGCTGCGCCGCACGGCCTACGGCCGCAAGGTGTTCGCGCTCGGCGGCAGCGTCGAGGCGTCCCGCCGCGCCGGTATCAACGTGGACCTGGTCCGCATCTCGGTGTTCGCCATCTCCGGCACCTTCGCGGCGCTGGGCGGCCTGTTCATCGCCTCCAAGATCGCCTCCGCCAACCAGGGCGCGGGCGGCGGTGACCTGCTGATGAACGCCATCGCGGCGGCCGTCATCGGCGGCACCTCCCTCTTCGGCGGCCGCGGCCGCACCTGGAACGCCCTCCTCGGCGTGCTGGTCATCGTCTCGATCCAGTACGGCCTGGCCCTCCAGGGCATCCCCTCGCCGGTGCAGTACATGATCACCGGTGGAGTCCTGCTGGCGACCGTCGTCATCGACGCGGTGACCCGCAAGACCCAGAAGTCGGCCGGCCGCGCGTAAGCTCGGCAGGCACTGGGAGGCCCGGCGCGACGGAGCGCCGGGCCTCCCGCATTTCCCCTGGCCACACCCCCGTCCACCGGGGGTGGGGCCGTTCGCGTCCCCCCTGGGGATTCCAGGGGGGACCGCCCGGCCACCGGCAGGCGGAGCGGAACATTAGACTCATCAAGCCCGGCAACAGCTCGATCAGCTCATACTTGCAAGGAGGCACGGGTGCCGCTGCTGACCCGCATCACGGGACCGCGCGATCTGGACCGGCTCAGCCTGGAGGAGCTGGACCAGCTTGCTGAGGAGATCCGGACCTTCCTCGTGGAGGCCGTTTCCAAGACCGGCGGTCACCTCGGCCCGAACCTCGGTGTGGTGGAGCTGACCATCGCCCTGCACCGGGTCTTCCACTCGCCCGCCGACAAGGTGCTGTGGGACACCGGCCACCAGTCCTACGTGCACAAGCTCCTCACCGGGCGCCAGGACTTCTCCCGCCTGAAGATGAAGGGCGGCCTCTCCGGCTACCCGGCGCAGAGCGAGTCCGAGCACGACGTCATCGAGAACAGCCACGCCTCCACGGTGCTGGGCTGGGCCGACGGCATCGCCAAGGCCAACGAGCTGAAGAAGTCGGACGACCGCGTGGTCGCCGTCATCGGTGACGGCGCGCTGACCGGCGGCATGGCCTGGGAGGCGCTGAACAACATCGCCGAGGCCAAGGACCGCCCGCTCGTCATCGTCGTCAACGACAACGAGCGCTCCTACGCGCCCACCATCGGCGGCATGGCCAACCACCTGGCCACCCTGCGCACCAGCGACGGCTACGAGCGTTTCCTCGCCCGCACCAAGGACCTGCTGGACCGCACCCCGGTCGTCGGCAAGCCGCTGTACGAGACCCTGCACGGCGCCAAGAAGGGCCTGAAGGACTTCATCGCCCCGCAGGGCATGTTCGAGGACCTCGGCCTGAAGTACGTCGGCCCGATCGACGGCCACGACATCGAGGCGCTGGAGTCGGCGCTGGTGCGCGCCAAGCGGTTCGGCGGCCCGGTCATCGTGCACTGCCTCACCGAGAAGGGCCGCGGCTACCAGCCCGCCCTCCAGGACGAGGCCGACCGCTTCCACGCCGTCGGCAAGATCCACCCCGACACCGGCCTGCCCATCGCCTCCTCCGGCGCCGACTGGACCTCCGTGTTCGGCGAGGAGATGGTGAAGCTCGGCGAGGAGCGCGAGGACATCGTCGCCATCACGGCGGCCATGCTCCAGCCGGTCGGCCTGGACAAGTTCGCCAAGCGCTTCCCGGAGCGGGTCTACGACGTCGGCATCGCCGAGCAGCACGGCGCCGTCTCCGCCGCCGGACTCGCCCACGGCGGGGTCCACCCCGTCTTCGCGGTGTACGCCACCTTCCTCAACCGCGCCTTCGACCAGGTCCTGATGGACGTCGCCCTGCACAAGTGCGGCGTGACCTTCGTCCTGGACCGGGCCGGCGTCACCGGCACCGACGGCGCCTCCCACAACGGCATGTGGGACATGTCGATCCTCCAGGTCGTCCCCGGTCTGCGCCTGGCCGCGCCGCGCGACGCCGACCAGGTCCGCGCCCAGCTCCGCGAGGCCGTCGCCGTCGAGGACGCGCCGACCGTGGTCCGCTTCTCCAAGGGCGCCGTCGGCCCCGCCGTACCGGCCGTGCGCCGGGTCGGCGGCATGGACGTGCTGCGCGAGCCGGGCACCGACCGCCCCGACGTGCTGCTGGTGTCTGTCGGCGCGCTCGCCCCGATGTGCCTGGAGATCGCCACGCTCCTCGACAAGCAGGGCATCTCCACCACCGTGGTCGACCCCCGCTGGGTCAAGCCGGTCGACGCGGCCATGGCCCCGCTCGCCGAGGGCCACCGGGTCGTCGTCACCGTCGAGGACAACAGCCGCGTCGGCGGTGTCGGCTCCGCGATCGCCCAGGCGCTGCGCGACGCGGGCGTGGACGTGCCGCTGCGCGACTTCGGCATCCCGCCCCGCTTCCTCGACCACGCCTCCCGCGCCGAGGTCATGGCCGAGATCGGGCTGACCGCGCCGGACATCGCCCGCCAGGTCACCGGTCTGGTCGCCAAGATCGACGGCCGCTTCGGCCAGAGCGCCGACGCCATGGACCCGGTGGAGTCCGCGCGCGACTGACCACCCGATCGCCGTAGCCTCCGGGCCGGTTCCGCCCGCCTTCTCAGGTGGCGGAACCGGCCCGCTTGCGTGAATCTGCCAATGCCGGGGCACACGCACCCCGTCCCTCTCGACCATGTCGAGGACGACAAGCGTGGGAGGTAGGCACGTGAGCACGCTCTTCCGTACGAAGAACGTCGAGCAGTCCATCCGGGACACCGAGGAACCGGAGCATTCGCTCAAGAAGTCCCTCTCCGCCCTCGACCTGACCGTGTTCGGTGTCGGTGTCATCATCGGCACCGGCATCTTCGTGCTGACCGGCCAGGTGGCCAAGAACAGCGCGGGACCCGCGGTGGCCATCTCCTTCGTCGTCGCCGGCGTGGTCTGCGGCCTGGCCGCGCTCTGCTACGCCGAGTTCGCCTCGACGGTCCCCGTGGCCGGGTCGGCGTACACCTTCTCGTACGCCTCGCTCGGGGAGCTGCCCGCCTGGACCATCGGATGGGACCTGGTGCTGGAGTTCGCGCTCGGCACGGCGGTGGTGGCCGTCGGCTGGTCGGGGTACATCCGCTCGCTGTTCGACAGCTGGGGCTGGCACCTGCCGGAGTACCTGTCCGGCCGGGACGGTGCCACCGGGTTCGGCTTCGACATCCTCGCCGCCGCGCTGGTGCTGCTGCTGACCTGCGTGCTGGTGGTCGGCATGAAGCTCTCCGCCCGGATCACGTCGGCCGTCGTCGCCATCAAGGTGATCGTCGTCCTCATCGTCATCGTGGCGGGCGCCTTCTTCGTGACGGGCTCCAACTACGACCCGTTCATCCCTCCGGCCCAGCCGCAGGAGGCGGGCGGAGACCTGGGCGCGCCGCTGATCCAGCTCATGTTCGGCTGGGCACCGGCCAACTTCGGGGTGATGGGCATCTTCACCGCCGCCTCGGTCGTGTTCTTCGCGTTCATCGGCTTCGACATCGTCGCCACCGCCGCCGAGGAGACCCGTAACCCGCAGCGGGACATGCCGCGCGGCATCCTCGGCTCGCTGCTCATCTGCACGGTGCTCTACGTGGCGGTCTCCCTGGTCGTCACCGGCATGCAGAAGTACACCAGGCTGTCGGTGGAGGCGCCGCTCGCGGACGCCTTCAAGTCACTCGGGCACCCCTGGTACGCGGGCATCATCAGCTTCGGCGCCGCCGTCGGTCTGACCACGGTGTGCATGATCCTGCTGCTGGGCCAGACGCGCGTGTTCTTCGCCATGAGCCGTGACGGACTGCTGCCCCGCTTCTTCTCCCGCGTGCACCCGCGCTTCCGCACCCCGCACCGGCCGACCATCCTGCTCGGCGTGATCATCGCCGTCATCGCGGGCTTCACGAGCCTGAGCGAGCTGGCCGAGCTGGTCAACATCGGCACCCTGTTCGCGTTCATCGTGGTCGCGATCAGCGTGATCATCCTGCGCCGCACCCGCCCCGACCTGCCCCGCGCCTTCCGCACCCCGTGGGTCCCGGCGCTGCCGATCGTGTCGGTGTGCGCCTCGCTGTGGCTGATGCTCAACCTGCCCGCCGAGACCTGGCTGCGGTTCGCCATCTGGATGGCGATCGGCTTCGTCGTCTACTTCCTCTACGGCCGCACGCACAGCCGGCTGGCCCTCGAGCAGAAGGCCGCCAAGGAGCCGGAGACCCCGAAGGCCCCCTGAGCCGGAGCCGGTCCGCGTGAGTGTCCCTCAGCCGAGGGCCGTACGCGGACCGGCGACGTCGGCGCCCAGCGCGCCGACCCGGCGGCGCAGTTCGCGGTCCGCGGTGACCACCAGCCGGTCCCGGTCGCCGGACCCGGCGACCAGCTCCACGATCCAGTCGTCGCCGCTGCCCGGCGCGGACTCCACCCGCACCCCGGGCACGGACTCCACCCCGCGCGCCGCGCCCTCCACCACGAGCACGATCTCCGCGGGGTCGGTCCGGCCGGGCAGGCCGTCGCTGGCCAGCCGGTCCCGCAGCCGCTCGGCCGCCCCCTTGCGGTCCTTCCACCAGCCGTCCGGACGCGAGCCCATCACATTGGCGCAGTCCACGATCGCCAGCAGGGGATCGTCCTGATCCGCAACACCGTGTACGTCGTCCATGGACCCAGGGTCCCACGGGAGCCGGGCGGAGGCGCGGTCCGTGGCCCTGACCAGGCAGATTATGGTGATCCGGTGAACGGCGACTGGCTCATACGCGGCCGCGACGACCGGCTCGGTGTCTACCGGCCCACGGACGACGGCGTCCTGGCCCGCGCGGAGCACCGGCCCGGCGGCTGGACCGCCCCGCGCAGGGTGGGCGGCGAACGGAGACTGAGCAGCCCCGGCCTCGGCGTGGGCCAGGGGGCGGACGGCTACGCCCACCTCGTCTCCTGGAGCCCGGCGGGCAAGGGCGAGGCGGTGCTGACGCACTCCACCCACTACCGCCCCGATCTCGCCGCGCTCGACTGGGCACCGATCGGCCACCCCGACACCAAGGGCCCCCGCACCTCGGCGCCCGCGGTCGCGGTGGACGCCCAGGGCCGGGCCCATGTCTTCGTGGTCAACGCCGGCCACGGCCTGAGCATGAGGGCCCAGCGGGAGAAGGGCGGCTGGGACTCCTGGCGCGACCTGCACGGCTCGCGGGTCCAGGACGGCCTCGCGGCGGTGACGGGGGAGTCCGGGCTGGTCGAGGTGTACGGGCTCGTGCCCGGCGGCATCCTGCACTGGTCCCAGGAGAAGCCCGGCGCGCAGCCGGCCGTCACCGGGTCGCTGGAGGTACGGGCGAGGCCCGGCACCCTGTCCGCGCTTCCCACCTCGGCGCACAGCACGACCGTGTTCTTCACCGACCCCGAGGGCATGCTCTGCGCCTGGCGCCCCCGCTCGGCGCCCCTCGCGCTGCTGCCGGCGGCCGGTCCGGGCCCGGTGCTGCCCGAGGACGCGCGGGTCTTCCTCACGGGCGGCGCGGACACCGGGCGGCTGAGCGCGGCCGCGCTCTCCCCGTCGACCGGCCGGCTCGTCCTCACGCACCGCAAGGGCGAGCCGGGTCTCGCGCTGGAGCCCTGGCGGGAGGTCTGACCCGCGCCGCCGGGCGCGAACGTGCCGCCGTTACGGCGTGGCGCCGCCGCGGGCGGGCGACTTCCTGGCGGAGTCGGGGACGACCCCGTCCGTGCGCAGGGCCTCCCAGAGCTGCTTGGCCTGGGGATCGGCGGCGACCACCCGGTTGGGGTCCTGGGTGTCGTACCGCACCGGGAGCATGATCGTCTCCATGGTGGAGGTGTCGACGCCGTTCATGCTGCGGCTGAACTCGGCGAGCTTGGTGAGGGAGGCGAGCCCGGAGTCGGTGGTCAGCGCGGTGGTCAGGTCGTCCGCCACGGCATAAGCCCTGGTGGGGCTGCCCATCAGGTCCTGCCGCTTGATCTCGGCGAGCAGGGACATCAGGAACTTCTGCTGCATCCCGATCCGGCCCAGGTCGCTGCCGTCCCCGACGCCGTGCCGGGTGCGGACGAACTGGAGCGCCTGGGTGCCGTCGAGCCGGTGGGTGCCGGCGGCCAGGTCCAGGCCGCTGGAGGAGTCGTGGATGTCCCGGTCCACGGTGACGGGCACACCGCCGATGGCGTCGACCAGGCCCTTGAACCCGGCGAAGTCGATCTCCACGAAGTGGTCGAGCCGGACGCCCGACATCTTCTCGACCGTCTTGACCACACAGGCCGGACCGGCGGCGGAGTAGACCGAGTTGAACATGACGCGGCCGGCGGACGGCAGCTTCGTCCCGTCGCCCTTGACGCACTCGGGACGGGTGACGAGGGTGTCGCGCGGGATGCTGACGGCGACGGCCTTCTGCCGTCCCTCGGGTATGTGGATCACCAGCGCGGTGTCCGAACGCGCCCCGGCGACATGCCCGGTGCC
Organism: Streptomyces sp. NPDC046860; assembly: GCF_040645115.1. NCBI lineage: Bacteria > Bacillati > Actinomycetota > Actinomycetes > Kitasatosporales > Streptomycetaceae > Streptomyces > Streptomyces sp. NPDC046860. The sequence continues at coordinate 287,536 of NZ_JBEYXQ010000008.1, forward strand.
CGTGGCGGCGTTGGCGCCGGCACGCGAGTCGGAGCCGAGCACCAGGACGTTCTGCCCGGAGGTGGGCAGCTTCGGCGGGCGGTCGTCCCCGAGGGTCTTCTCGATGTCGACGCCCTTGATGTTGCCGTCGAGCCGGCTGTACATCCAGTACCCGGTGCCCGCGCCGGCCGCGACGACCACCGCCAGGGTGAGCATGACCCACCGTCCGGTGCGGCGCCGCCGGGGCGCCTTGACCGGGCGTGAGCTGTCGGGGGCCTTGGATGTCGTCATGACGTCGCTGTCCTCGTTCGCTGATCAGTGCAGAGAATGTGCATGTTATGTGATGGCTTGATATCCGCCTATCGGACCGGAGGCGAGGCGGGTGTGACGCCGACTCAGTGGAGGTCAACAGGTTGTACGGATGTGGGATGTGCGACAGGAGTCCCCGGAAACCCGCCCTCTTCTGGACAGTTCGCAGGTCAGATGTAAATATTCCGTGTGATCGGTGAGGCTCAGGTGAGCCGTAGTCACCACCTCGTGAACGAGGGGTGATCGACAGGTCGGTGACTGCGGCGACGAGGGCGACGGTCGCGGTGACGGGTGGGGGCGGCCACCGGTGCGTTCTGCGCCGGTACGAGTTGGATGGTGTGGAAGTCGGGTGAGCCTGAACAACCCCGAGGCGAGCGCGCTCGTGTCGACATATCGATCTGTCGTTCCGGCCGGCGCGCGGCGCTGGATCGTGCGACGGGTGCCCGGTTCGATGCGCACCTCGGTGAAACGCTCACTCGCCTCCGCCGACGCCGTGCGCTCCGCGGCCGTCGTCCGGGCCATGGAGGGCCGCCGCCGCGCGGACGTGGACAGCGCCGACGGCGTGCGACGCGTCGTCAAGGTCGCGGGGAAGTTCCTCCGCGCGGTCGAGGTGCCGGGCGCCACCGAGTGGGCCGCCCGCGCCCGCAACCTCCACCTCCTCGTCTCCTTCCTGGAGGAGGCCGGGATCGACTACTTCTGTGTGCGCGGCACCGCGTCCCAGCGCCTGCCCTGCGTGGCCGTACCGGCCCGGCTGCGGACCCGCTTCGAGGAACTGCTGCGCATCGCCTTCGCGGAGTACCCGGGATACGTGGGCACCCAGAGCCCGGCGCAGCTGCGGCCCGGCAGCGCGGTGGCGAGCTGGCGCGCGCTGCGCGGGACGCCCGTGCTGCGCGTGGCCTGGGTCGTCTGCGACCCCACCGGACACCTGGTCTTCGGCGCCGAGTCCGGCTGCGACGTCGAGTTCTGGGACGAGCGGGACGGCGTGCTCGTCGCGCCGCGCCCCAACAAGGTGGCGACGGAGATCCCGGCGGACGCCGGCCGCTGCTGGGGTCAGCAGAAACGATTCAGTACCGTTCCCGGCCTCTACACCACCGGCCACGCCCGCACCGTCCCGGAGTTCCTCGCCGCGCTGCCGGACGACCACCTCTTCCCGATCGACGTCGTCTACACCTGGGTCGACGACTCCGACCCGGCGTGGCGGCGCAGCCGCGAACTGGCACGTGGCGGACTCGCCGCCGGTGAACTGCACGAGCAGGCCGCCAACGACTCCCGCTACACCAGCCGGGACGAACTCCGGTACTCGCTGCGCTCCATCCACCAGTACGCGCCCTGGGTCCGCGACATCCACCTGGTCACGGCCGGACAGGTGCCCGCGTGGCTGCGCACCGACCTGCCCGGCCTCCGGGTCGTCGACCACCGCGAGATCTTCAGCGACCCCGGCGCGCTGCCGACCTTCAACTCCCACGCCATCGAGAGCCAGCTGCACCACATCCCCGGCCTCTCGGAGCACTTCCTCTACCTCAACGACGACGTGTTCCTCGGACGTCCCGTCGAGCCGGGGCACTTCTTCCACCCCAACGGACTGACCAAGTTCTTCCAGTCCAAGGCGCTGATCCCGTCCGGCCGGGTCAGCACGGAGGACCTGCCGGTCAACGCGGCCGGCAAGAACAGCCGGGGCCTGATCGCCCAGCAGTTCGGCACCGTCATCTCCCAGAAGATGAAGCACACCCCGCACGCCCTGCGCCGCAGCGTCCTCGCGGAGATCGAGCAGGTCTACGACAAGGCCCACCGGGTCACCCAGCACTCACGCTTCCGCTCGCCCGGCGACGTACCGATCGCGTCCTCGCTGCACCACTACTACGCCTACGGCTCGGCCCGGGCCACCGTCGGCGACATCCGCTATGCCTACATCGACCTGGCGGACGGGCTCGCCCAGCGCCGGCTCGACAACCTGCTGGCCCGCCGTAACTTCGACACCTTCTGCATGAACGACACGGTCACCGCCGCCGATCCCGAAAAACAGGCCCACATGGTCGCCACCTTCCTGGACACCTACTTCCCGGTCCCCAGCCCCTACGAGGCCCAGGCCGAGGCGCGCCTGCCCCGGCGCCTGCCCCGCCGGGGAGAACTGGGAGTCACCACCTCATGAGTGCCCGCTCCACGACCGGCGGCCCGCGCCGCCGGCTCCGCGCCCTCGCGCTGGCCCTGCGCACCCGCCTGATGACGGGCCTCTTCGTGCCCCTGCGCCGCAGACGCAGCGCCGTACTGCGCTACGCGGGCATCCTCGACGGCCAGACCGTGAACCTGCACGCCGAACTGCCGCGCTCGGCCGGTGTGCCCGAGCACGCGGAGGTCGTCCTGCGCCGGCGCCGCCGCACCCACCGCGCCGAGGCCCGCGTCCACCGGGGCACGGCGGGGGAGACCCTCGTCGACGCCGCCGTCCTGCTCGGCGCCGAGGTCGGCGGGGTGCCCGTCTCCGGCGGGCGCTGGCGGCTCGCGCTGCGGGTACGCCGCGGCCGCCGCACCCGCACGCTGCCGCTGGTGCTGCTCGAACCGCCCGTCCCCTACGCCGGGCCGACCAAGCCCATGACCGCCTCCCCGGTCACCGGCGACCGCCACCGGATCGGCCGCTCCTTCCGGGGCAGCGCGCGGATCGCCAGCACCGTGGCGAACCCCGCCGTCGAGGTCGCCAAGGTGCGCCTCGGCCACGCCGGGGTGAGCGTCGACTTCCGGGTCCTCGGCACCCGTGCCGCGGACCCGTGGGTGGAGTTCGCCGCGTCCGGCCGCACCGTCGAGCGGCCCGTCACCGCGCTCGGCGACGGGCTCCTGCGGGTCGAGGTCCCGCTCGGCGAGATGCCCCCGCGCGGCAGCCGCCCGAACCACTGGGACGTGCGGCTGCGCGACAAGGGCGGGCTGTCGCTGCGCCTCGGGCGCCGGCTGCACGACGTCCGCAACCCCAAGCGCGTCTTCGCCATGCGGCGGCTCGCGGTCACCCCGCCGGGACACCCCACCATGATCGTCGAACCGCGCTACACCCCCGCGGGAAATCTCCGGATGACCTGCACGCGCATGCCCGAGGCAGGCTGAACCGACAGATGAAGATCACTTTCCTGCTGACCACGGCCGACGCGGTCGGCGGCACCGAGCGGGCGGTGTTCAACCAGGCCTCCGAGCTGGCCGCGCGTCACGACGTGCGGGTGCTGAGCGTCTTCAAGAGCAAGGCCGAGCAGTTCTTCACCCCGGACGCCCGGGTCCGCGTCGACTACCTGATCGACCTCACCGCGACGACGCCCCGCCCGCTGCGGCCCTCCTCGGTTCAGGACCCGGTGTGGGAGGGGCTGGCGGCGCAGCCGAGCGAGATCGTCGACCGCTCCTGGGAGTCGGCGTTCAACCGCCTCTCCGACCTGGAGCTCGGCCTCGAACTCCAGAGCACCGACACCGACATCCTCATCACCACCACCCCCGCGCTGATGGCGCTGGCCGTCCACTTCGCCCCGGCGCACGTCATCACCGTCCACCAGGAGCACCGGGTCTCCGAACTGCGCGGCACCAGCGGGGAACCGCTGCGCCGCCACGCCGCCAGGCTCGACGCCCTCGCGGTGCTCAGCGAACGCACGCTGGAGTGGTTCGCCGAGACCCTCGGGGACGCGGCGCCCCGCCTCGACGTCGTACCCAACGCGCTGCCCAGCGGGTTCAGGCCGCGCTCGACCCTGCAGACCCGCACCGTGGTCATCGCCGGGCGGCTCGTCGCGGAGAAGCAGATCGACCACGCCCTCGCCGCCTGGGCGATCGTCGCGCGGCACCACCCCGACTGGCAGCTGCGCATCTTCGGCGACGGCCCGCTCAGCGGCGCCCTGCGCCGGCAGATCGACATGCTCGGACTGCACGACTGCGTCCAGCTCAACGGCAACTCGCGGCACCTCGCCGAGGAGTGGGCCAAGGCCAGCATCGCCACCCTCACCTCCCGCAACGAGGCGTTCGGCCTGGTCCTCGCCGAGGCGCACGCGGCCGGCGTCCCCGTCGTCTCCTACGACTCCCCGAACGGACCGCGCGAGGTCGTCATCGACGGCCGCACCGGCATCCTGGTCCCGCCCGGCGACACCGAGGCCCTCGCCTCCGCGCTGATGCTGCTCATCCAGGACGACGAGCTGCGCCGCGACATGGGCGCCGCCGCCCTCGCCTCCGTGAACCGCTTCGCGCCCGCCGTGGTCACCGCCCACTGGGAGCGCATCTTCCACGAGCTGGTCGCCGAACGCGACAGCGGGCGCCGGGCCGTCGCCAAGGCCGAACGCCAGGCGGTGCACGCCTACTACAGCGGCCCCGACGGCATCGTGGCCGCCGCCGTGCCCGCCCCCGCCACCACCGTCCGCACCGCCGACCAGCGCGCCGTCGAACAGCGGCTGCTCCAGCGCCGCGAGCTGGTCGAGGACGGCGGCCAGGTCTGCCGGCTGATGGACTGGGAGTCCCCCTGGGACGGCGTCCAGCGCAACCTGGCCCTGGCCGCCGACGCGCTGGAGGCCGCGTCCATCCCCTACCTCGTGGTGCGCGACCACCTCATCCGGCACACCATCGCCGTGCACGCCGTGCACCGGGACGCCGTGTTCAAGGCCCTGGGCGAGCACTTCGCCCAGGAAGCGGTCTACGCGGGCGTCCTCAACGAGGGCCAGAAGACGGTCGCCACCGTCCTCGCCGGACTGGTGACCCCGTACGCCGACCCGTCCGTGTCCGGCATCCGCGTCTACCAGAACCTCGTCTCGCACTCCCGGCTGCTGCGCCTGGGCGCCGTCTACGGCTGCACCATCTCCTTCTGGGAGAACGACCCGGAGACCGAGGGCCAGCTCCAGGCGCCCGCGCGCACCCTGATCGGCGACCGGGTGCCGGGCAGCGCCATGCGCCGCAGGCCCCTCACCCTGGCGGGCCGCGCCTATCCGAGCATCGAGGCGTTCACCCGGCGCCTGCACGGCGACATCGACTTCCCCGTCGACGCCGTCTACACCTGGGTCAACGGGGCCGACCTCGCCTGGCTGGAGCGGAAGAACGCCGCCCTCGCCGCGCTCGGCATGGAGACCGAGGACGCGGCCACCAGCGCGGCCCGCTTCCGGGACCGGGACGAACTGCGCTACTCGCTGCGGTCCATCGACATGTACGCCCCGTGGATACGCACCATCCACCTCGTCACCGACCAGCAGGTCCCCAACTGGCTGGACCTGGAGCACCCGCGCGTGCGGGTCGTGGACCACACCGAGATCTTCGGCGACCGGGGCGCGCTGCCCACCTACAACTCCCACGCCATCGAAAGCCAGTTGCACCACATCGAGGGACTGGCCGAGCACTTCCTCTACTTCAACGACGACGTGTTCCTGGGCCGTACCGTGCGGCCCGAGGCGTTCTTCCTGGGCAACGGCCAGGCCCGGCACTTCATGTCGCCGACCTCCGTGCCGATGGCACCGGTCACGGAGGCGGACGAGTTCAACGTCGCGGCCGCCAAGAACAACCGGGCCCTGATGGAGCGGGAGTTCGGGCAGACGCTCGTGCACACCTTCCTGCACGCCCCGCACCCGCTGCGCCGCACCGTCCTCGCCGACATCGAGCGGCGCTACCCGGAAGCCGTCGCGGTCACCGCCGCCAACCAGCTCCGCAGCCACAGCGACGTCTCGGTCGCCTCCTCGCTCCACCACTACCTGGGCTACCACACCCTGCGCAGCGTGCCCGGCGGCATCTCCTGCGGCTTCGTCAACGTCGGCCTGAGCGAGCACAAGCCCCGGCTCAGCCGCATCCTCACGGTGCGCCCGCACGACGTGTTCTGCCTGAACGACTACCACGACGGCGACGTCCCCGAGGAGGAGCAGGACGCGATCCTCGCCGCGTTCCTGCCGAGCTACTTCCCGGTGCCGAGCCAGTTCGAGACCGGGTCGCCGCGCAACCGGCTGGCCCGGGCGGGCCGCCTGCCCGCCTGGCCGCTCTGAACCCGCCCGCCCATCCGCAGCCGACGCCCGTACGTGAGGGGAAAGCCGTCATGCAGTCCGCCGAGGAGAACACGCCGCGCCCTTCGCTGGTCCAGGTCCTCGCCCACCCCGACGACGACCTGTACTTCGTCAACCCCGACCTCCAGCGCGCCCTGGAGGCGGGGCACCGGGTCACCAGCGTGTACCTGACGGCCGCCGAGGCCGACGGACGCAACATCGACACCCGCGACCCGCACCGCATGGACAGCCCGCCGGACTACGCCGGATACGCCGAGGCCCGCCAGCAGGGGCTGCGCGCGGCCTACGCGGCGATGGTGACCGGCGACCGCGAGAGCGAGTGGGCACGCGACGCCGTCTCCTTCCCGGCCGGGGTGACGGCGGAGCGCTCGACCCTGCTGGCGGCACCCCATGTGCGGCTGTTCTTCTTCGGCCTGCGCATGGTCGACGTCCAGCACGGCTTCGCCGCCGACGTGCCGCCCGCCCGCCTGGCCACGCTGTGGACCGGGCAGGCGGGCGCCCAGCTCACCCTGAACGCCGCCGAGTCCCCGCTCGGCGGGACGCAGGAGGTCACCCGCGACGGGCTGCGCCAGTGCCTGGCCGAGCTGCTGCACCACACGCGCCCCGACCACTTCTGGACCATGGACCCCGACCCCTGGCACACAGCCTGGGACGAGGCCCGGGGGCCGGTCTCCAGCGACCACCAGGACCACACCGCGACGGCGCAGTTCGCGCTGGCCGCCCTCGACCAGTACCTCGCCGAGGGCGGCGTGCCCCCGGTCGTGGACCACTGCGTCGGCTACGGCAACAAGCTCTCGCCCAGCAACCTCACGGAGAACGCCTGGGCGGAGAAGAAGCGCGTCATCGAGGTGTACACCGCCGCCGACGGCCACGACTGCCACCGCCGCCACTGCGGCGACCGCCAGCTCTCCGACGGCTCCGACATCCGCCGCTACGGCTGGAGCACCCGGCCCCGCTACGAGGGCGGCACCGACTGGCTCCACCTCCAGGCGGACGGGCGGCTCGCCGCCTACACCGTGCTCGGCGGCCGGGTCGCGGTCCGGACCGAGAGCGCGCCGGGCAGCGCCGACTGGGACCGGCCGGTCCTGCTGCCGGGCGCCGGTCTGACCCCGGCCCTGTCGGTGGCACCGGACCGCGAGGGCGGGGTGCACCTCGTCGGTCTGCGGCGCACCCCGGGTCCGGGCGGCCGGGTGGACGTGGACGTCGTCCGCATGTGGCGGCAGGCCCACACCGGGGCGTCGACGCCCTGGGAGAGCGTCGGCAACCCCAACGAGCGGTCCCGGGACTGGCAGCGCTGCCGCGAGGCCGGCGTACCCGAGGCCGTCGTCGACCCCTCGGGGCGGCTGCACGTGTTCCTGCGCAACTTCGGAGCGGGCATCAGCGCCCGGCGCGAGACCGCTGAGGGCTGGGGCGCCTGGGAGGACCTGGGCGGGCGCGCGATGCAGGACTGCCTCACCGCCGTGCTGAAGTCCACCGGCCGCGTCCAGCTGTTCGCCGCGAACCGCGCCGGCGCCGTCCACTGGTACCAGGACGACGTGTACGGCCCGTACAAGCTCCAGGACGGCCTCACCCAGGCCGACCCCGACGCCTGGCGGCCCGCCGGCGGGATCACGCCCGTGCAGATCGGGCGCTCCCGCATGGCGGCCGTCTACCGCGAGGAGGACTCCGGCGAGGTGATGTGCGTACGGCAGCGCCCCGACGGCCGCTGGAACGAGCGGGTCGAGCGGCTCGGCGGGCACGGCGGCACGGGCCGGGTCGCGGCGCTGCGGCAGACGGCCGAGGGGCACGACCTGCTCGTCCTCGCCCGCCGCGACGGCCGCAACCGGCTGAGCACCGCGGTCCTGCCCACGCAGGAGCGGGACCGGGTGCCGCACTGGACCGCCCACGACGTGCTGATGGCGCGTCCGCCCGCCCTCGCGCTGGACCACGCGGGCCGCGTCGTGGTGGCGGTGCTGGGCACGGACGCGCGACTGCGGGTGCTGCGGCAGAAGACGCCGGACGCCGCGGAGGGCTTCGGGCCGCCCACCATCGTGTGACCGGCCGCCGGGGCCGGAGCAGACAGCAGGAAGACTTCGCGCGACACATGAGGGACACATGAGGAAGATCTGCATCATCGGGAACTCGGTGGCCGCCTCGCGGACCGAGGCCGAGGCACCGCTCGCCGGCTGGGGACAGTACCTCGGCGAGTTCCTCGGCGCGGGCTGTGAGGTGCGCAACTACGCCCGTGATGCCATGACGTTGCGCGGCTACTTCACCGAGCGCTTCGCCACGCTCCTCGGCATCCTCGCCCCCGGCGACCTGGTGATGATCGCCTTCGGCAGCGTGGAGCAGCGCATCAACCAGCTCAACCGCCACCACGGGCCGCGCGAGTACAAGGAGTACCTGCGGCTGTACGTCGAGGCGGTGCGGGGCGAGGGGGCCGTCCCGGTGCTGGTCACCCCGGCGGCCCGCTGCGCCTTCGACGAGGCGGGCGCCGTCGTGGACACCCACGACGGGTACCCCGCGCTCACCCGCGAGGCGGCGGCCGAGACCGGCGCCGCGCTGCTCGACATGGAGGCGTTCACCACGCGGATGCTCGCCGACCTCGGGCCCACCCGGGCGAGGCGTCTCTTCCGGTGGCTGGACCCCCGCGAGCACCCCGGACACCCCGACGGCATCATCGACTCCAGCCACTTCAACGACCTGGGCGCCCGCGAGGTGGCCCGGCGCCTGGCCGCGGCCGCGCTGGGCAGTCCCGACCTGCCGCGCGACCTCGTCGACCCGGAGCGGCTGGCTCCCGGCACCCTGCCCCCGGTGCTCGCCGAGTTCACCGTGAGCCGGCCCGAACTGGCCCTCACCATCGAGCCCGCGCTGCCGGAGGCGCCGGCTGTCGTCTCGCCCGCGCCCGGCGCGTTCGTCGGTGCCGCCCGCAAGCTGAGCGGCAAGGCGCCCGCCGGGGCCGACTACGTCCTCTTCTACGAGCGGGGCCGCTATCTCGGCGGCACCGCCGTCTCCGCCTCCGGCACCTGGCAGTGGCGCCGGGTCGTCAACTGGCCCGCGGGCCCGCACACGGTGGAGGTGCTCGCGGTCGCGGGCAGCGGCGTCTCGCGCACCTCGTCGGTCGACTTCCACGTCCTCGACCGCCTCGACCCGCCGCAGATCACGGGCCCCCGGCCGAACGCCTGGTGCGGTCCCAGGCCCCGCTTCTCCGGCAAGGCGGCGCACGGCGTGGAGAAGGTCATGGTGCTCGAACAGGGCAGGCTCATCGCCGAGGCCCCGGTCCAGGACGACGGGTCCTGGCGGGTCACCCACGCCCACGACTGGCGGCCGGGCACCTACACGGTCGAGTTCGTCGCGGTGTTCAGCGCCATCCACTCGGCGCCCACCGCGCTGACGCTGCGCGTCCACGGCATCCCCGAGGACAACTGGCTGCACACCTCACTGGCGTCCCGCGAGCCCTGCTCCGGCGAGTGCGCGCACTACCCGGCGATGCCGGCCTGGTGAGACGAGCGGAAGGGCCCCCGCGCCGGTGCGCGGGGGCCCTTCCCTGCTTGCGGTACGGCGGCGTTACGCGGGCACGCTCGCCACGCCCGGCGCGAGGAACGGCTTGCCGTTCACCCGCTGGGAGACACCCTCACGGTCCAGGTACGGCGTGATGCCGCCCAGGTGGAAGGGCCAGCCGGCGCCGGTGATCAGGCACAGGTCGATGTCCTGGGCCTCGGCGACGACGCCCTCGTCCAGCATGAGGCCGATCTCCTGGGCCACGGCGTCCAGCACGCGGGCGCGGACCTGCTCCTCGGTCAGGACGGTGTCGCCCTGCTTCAGGAGCGCGGCGACCTCGGGGTCCAGCTCCGGCTTGCCGCTGTCGTAGACGTAGAAGCCGCGCTTGCCGGCCTCGACGACCGCCTTGAGGTTCGGGGAGACCGTGAAGCGCTCCGGGTAGGCCCGGTTGAGGGTCTCCGAGACGTGCAGACCGATGGCGGGGCCGACCAGCTCCAGCAGCACCAGCGGGGACATCGGCAGGCCGAGCGGCTCGATGGCCTTCTCGGCGACGGCGACCGGGGTGCCCTCGTCGATGACGTTCTGGATCTCGCCCATGAAGCGGGTCAGGATGCGGTTGACGACGAACGCCGGGGCGTCCTTGGTCAGGACCGCGGTCTTCTTCAGCTTCTTGGCGACGCCGAACGCCGTCGCCAGCGAGGCGTCGTCGGTCTGCTCGCCGCGCACGATCTCCAGCAGCGGCAGGATCGCGACCGGGTTGAAGAAGTGGAAACCGACGACCCGCTCGGGGTGCTTCAGCTTCGACGCCATCTCCGACACCGACAGCGAGGAGGTGTTGGTGGCGAGGATCGCGTGCGCCGGGGCGACGGCCTCGACCTCCGCGAACACCTTCTGCTTGACGCCCATCTCCTCGAACACGGCTTCGATGATGAAGTCGGCGTCCGCGAAGCCCTCGGCCTTGTCCAGGACGCCGGTCACCAGCGCCTTGAGGCGGTTGGCCTTGTCCTGGTTGATCCGGCGCTTGCCGAGCAGCTTGTCGATCTCGGCGTGGACGTAGCCCACACCCTTGTCGACGCGCTCCTGGTCGATGTCGGTCAGCACGACCGGCACCTCGAGGCGGCGCAGGAAGAGCAGCGCGAGCTGGGAGGCCATCAGACCGGCGCCGACGACGCCGACCTTGGTGACCGGACGCGCCAGCGACTTGTCGGGCGCACCGGCCGGACGCTTGCCGCGCTTCTGCACCAGGTTGAACGCGTAGATGCCGGACCGCAGTTCGCCGCCCATGATCAGGTCCGCGAGCGCCGTGTCCTCGGCGTCGAAGCCCTTCTGGAGGTCGCCGTCCTTGGCGGCCTCGATGATCTCCAGCGCGCGGTAGGCGGCCGGGGCCGCGCCGTGCACCTTGGAGTCCGCCACGAAGCGGCCCTTGGCGACAGCCTGGTCCCAAGCCTCGCCCCGGTCGACCGCCGGACGCTCGACGGCGATGTCGCCGTTGAGGACCTGGGCGGTCCACAGCAGCGACTGCTCCAGGAAGTCGGCACCCTCGAACAGCGCGTCGGCGATGCCGAGTTCGAAGACCTGCTTGCCCTTGAGCTGGCGGTTCTGGTTGAGGCTGTTCTCGATGATGACCTGGACGGCCTTCTCGGCGCCGATCAGGTTCGGCAGCAGGGCGCAGCCGCCCCAGCCGGGGACCAGACCGAGGAAGACCTCGGGCAGCGAGAACGCCGGGATCGCCTGGGAGACGGTCCGGTAGGAGCAGTGCAGGCCGACCTCGACGCCGCCGCCCATCGCCGCGCCGTTGTAGTAGGCGAAGGTCGGGACCGCGAGACCGGACAGGCGCTTGAAGACCTCGTGGCCGCCCTTGCCGATGGCGAGCGCGTCCTCGTGGCGCTGCAGCAGCTCGACACCCTTGAGGTCGGCGCCGACCGCGAAGATGAACGGCTTGCCGGTGATGCCGACGCCGACGAGACGGCCGTCCGCGGCCTCCTTCTCGACCTGGTCGATCGCGGCGTTCAGGTTCGCCAGCGAGGCCGGGCCGAAGGTGGTCGGCTTGGTGTGGTCGAAGCCGTTGTCCAGCGTGATCAGCGCGAACTTGCCCGCGTTGAAGGGCAGTTCGAAGTGCCGTACGTGGGCCTGGGTGACGACCTCGCCGGGGAACAGCTCGGCGGCACCCTTCAGCAGCTCGGTGGTGTTGCTCACTTCTCCCCCTCGAAGTTCGGGTTCTCCCAGATGACCGTCGCGCCCATGCCGAAGCCGACGCACATGGTGGTCAGGCCGTAGCGGACCTCCGGGTGCTCCTCGAACTGGCGGGCGAGCTGGGTCATCAGCCGCACGCCGGAGGAGGCCAGCGGGTGGCCGAACGCGATGGCGCCGCCGTACTGGTTGACGCGGCTGTCGTCGTCGGCGATGCCGTAGTGCTCCAGGAACGCGAGGACCTGGACGGCGAACGCCTCGTTGATCTCGAACAGGCCGATGTCGGAGATCGACAGACCGGCCTGGGCGAGCGCCTTCTCGGTGGCCGGGATCGGGCCGTAGCCCATCACCTCGGGCTCGACACCGGCGAAGGAGTAGGAGACCAGGCGCATCTTGACCGGCAGGCCGTTCTCGCGCGCGAAGTCCTCGGACGCGATGATCGACGCGGTCGCACCGTCGTTCAGACCGGCCGCGTTGCCCGCGGTGACCCGGCCGTGCACACGGAACGGCGTCTTCAGACCGGTCAGGTTCTCCAGCGTGGTGCCCGGGCGCATCGGCTCGTCGGCCGTGACCATGCCCCAGCCGGTCTCGCCCGCCTCGGCGTTGGTGCGGCGCACCGAGATCGGCACCAGGTCCTGCTGGATCTTGCCGTCGGCGTACGCCTTGGCGGCCTTCTCCTGCGAGCGCACGGCGTACTCGTCGGCGCGCTGCTTGGTGATCGTCGGGTAGCGGTCGTGCAGGTTCTCGGCGGTCATGCCCATGAACAGCGCCGACTCGTCGACCAGCTTCTCGGAGACGAAGCGCGGGTTGGGGTCCACGCCCTCGCCCATCGGGTGGCGGCCCATGTGCTCGACACCGCCCGCGATGGCCACGTCGTACGCGCCGAAGGCGACCGAGCCGGAGACCGCGGTCACGGCGGTCAGCGCGCCCGCGCACATGCGGTCGATGGAGTAGCCGGGCACCGACTGCGGCAGGCCCGCGAGGATGCCGGCGGTGCGGCCGAGGGTCAGGCCCTGGTCGCCGATCTGGGTGGTCGCGGCGATGGCGACCTCGTCGATCTTCTTCGGGTCCAGACCGGGGTTGCGGCGCAGCAGCTCCCGGATCGCCTTCACGACGAGGTCGTCGGCGCGGGTCTCGTGATAGATGCCCTTCGGGCCCGCCTTGCCGAACGGGGTGCGGACGCCGTCGATGAAGACGACGTCCTTGACGGTACGAGGCACGATGGCTCTCCTCCAGGGTGCGGGACGCTGAGCGCTTGCTTAAGCCCCATGCTACTTATGAGTAACGTAGCTGCACAGTCCCACCCCGGCGAGCGGTGAACGTCACACCGGAACCCGGCCGGGCGGGCGCCCGCGATGCCGCCGCGCCCGCCTCCCGGTCACTCCGGCTTGGCCGACAGCACCGCCACGAGGACCGGGGTCACCTGCTCCACCTGCCACGCCCGCGCGCCGAACCCGGTGAGCGCGGCCGCCACCGTCCGCTCGTCGGCACTCGCCGGCGGCTCCCAGCAGATACGGCGCACGCTGTCGGGGGAGATCAGGTTCTCCTGGGGCATGTCCAGCTCCTCGGCCAGCGCCGAGACCCCCGCACGGGCGGCCGACAGCCGCGCGGCGGCGGCCGGGTCCTTGTCCGACCAGGCACGGGGCGGCGGCGGGCCGGTCACCTGCTGGCCCTGCTGCGGCAGCTGCGACTCCGGCAGCGCCTTCGCCCGGTCCACGGCCGCCTGCCACTGCTCCAGCTGACGACGGCCCACACGATGGCCGAAACCGTTCAGTGCGGCGAGCGCGTGCACATTGGCCGGCACCGCGAGCGCCGCCTCCACGATCGCCGCGTCGCCGAGCACCTTGCCGGGCGAGACGTCCCGGCGCTGCGCGATCCGGTCCCGCGTCTCCCACAGCTCCTTCACCACGGCGAGCTGCCGGCGGCGGCGCACCTTGTGCATCCCGGAGGTGCGGCGCCACGGGTCCTTGCGGGGCTCGGCGGGCGGGGCGGCCGCGATCGCGGCGAACTCCTCCAGCGCCCACTCCAGCTTGCCCTGCCGCTGCAGCTCCTTCTCCAGGGCGTCGCGCAGGTCCACCAGCAGCTCCACGTCGAGAGCCGCGTACCGCAGCCACGGCTCGGGCAGCGGGCGGGTGGACCAGTCGACGGCGGAGTGGCCCTTCTCCAGCACGAAACCGAGGACGTTCTCCACCATCGCGCCGAGGCCGACGCGGGGGAACCCGGCGAGCCGCCCGGCCAGCTCGGTGTCGAACAGACTGGTGGGCACCATGCCTATCTCGCGCAGGCACGGCAGGTCCTGGGTGGCGGCGTGCAGCACCCATTCGACGCCGGACAGCGCCTCGCCGAGAGCGGAGAGGTCGGGGCAGGCGACGGGGTCGATCAGGGCGGAGCCCGCGCCCTCGCGGCGCAGCTGCACCAGATAGGCCCGCTGGCCGTACCGGTAGCCGGAGGCGCGCTCGGCGTCCACGGCGACCGGACCGCTGCCCGCGGCGAACGCGGCGACGACCTCGGCGAGCGCGTCCGCGTCCGCGACGACCGGCGGAATCCCCTCGCGGGGTTCGAGCAGGGGGGTCGGCGCCACGGCCTCAGCAGGTCCCGCGTCCGGGGGCGTGCCCTCGGTGATGCGCCGGGAACTGTCTGCTGCGGTCTCTTGGGCGTCCGTCACATGCCAAGGGTATCCGCATGCTCGCGCCCCTGGCCTGCACGTTCGGCCGACGACCGCCTTGACCGGCCAAAACGCGCCGCGCGCGGGCGCATATCGGCCGGCGTACGGCGCACGCGCCGGTGCCCGTCGGCGGAACGTTCCGCCGACGGGCACCGGGAGAAGGAGCGAAGAGGAGAGGGGAGGAGGGAGGGGGCAGGGGGATGGAGCGGGGGTGGGGTGTGGGTCAGTGGATGATGCCGGTGCGCAGGGCCACCGCGACCATCCCGGCCCGGTCACCCGTGCCGAGCTTGCGGGCGATGCGGGCCAGGTGGCTCTTGACGGTCAGGGCGGACAGGCCCATGGAGACGCCGATCGCCTTGTTCGACTGGCCCTCCGCGACGAGGCGGAGCACCTCGACCTCGCGGCCGGACAGTTCGCGGTAGCCGCCGGGGTGGCTCGGGGCACCCGGCGGACGGCGGTGGCCCATTCTCGCGGCGGCGGAGCCGATGGGGGCGGCGCCGGGGCGGGTGGGCAGGCCGATGTTGGTCCGGGTGCCGGTGACGACGTAGCCCTTCACGCCCCCGGCGAGGGCGTTGCGGACGGCGCCGATGTCGTCGGCCGCGGAGAGGGCGAGGCCGTTGGGCCAGCCCGCGGCGCGGGTCTCGGACAGCAGGGTGAGCCCGGAACCGTCGGGCAGGTGGACGTCGGCGACACAGATGTCGCGGGGGTTGCCGATGCGGGGACGAGCCTCCGCGACGGACGAGGCCTCGATCACGTCGCGCACACCGAGCGCCCACAGATGGCGGGTCACGGTGGAACGGACGCGGGGGTCGGCCACGACCACCATCGCGGTCGGCTTGTTCGGGCGGTAGGCGACCAGGCTTGCGGGCTGCTCGAGGAGAACGGACACCAGGCCTCCTGGGTGGGGGGACGGGGCCGGCTTGTGGGGAAGAAGCCGGGAGGAACCGTGCTTTCAAGGTCACAGACGTCTTCGGCAGCAAACCCGTCCGCCTTTAGAGAATGATCACGATCTAGTGAGTCACAATCCGTGCAATTCGGACACGCGATCGATCATCCGAAGATCGAATCGGCTCCGGGGCGGTGCGATTCGAGTACGGAAAGTGGCCGTATCGACAAAGTGATCCTGCGGGAAGTGATCAAAAAGCAGCGCCCCGCCGGATCGGCGGGGCGCTGAACTGACGATGTGACCGCGGGCTACCGCGGCGACTGCGGACCCCTGCGCTGCGGCAGGGTCACCACCGAGCCGTCGCCCGGCCCGGCCGGGGGCAGACCGCCGACCTGGGCCAGCAGATCGCACCACGAGGCCAGATGCGCCGCGGTGTCCGGCACACCCCCGCGCCCCTCCATGGGAGTCCAGGAGGCGCGGATCTCGATCTGCGAGGCGGGCGGCCGCTCCGCGAGTCCGCCGAAGTGGTGGGAACTCGCCCGGGTGACCGTGCCGCTGGGCTCGCCGTAGGTCAGCCCGCGCGACTCCAGCGCCCCGGTCAGCCAGGACCAGCACACCTCCGGCAGCAGCGGATCGGCGGCCATCTCGGCCTCCAGCTCCGCCCGCACCAGCGTCACCAGCCGGAACGTCCCGTGCCAGGCGTCGTGCCCGGCCGGGTCGTGCAGCAGCACCAGCCGGCCGTCGGCCAGCTCCTGCTCGCCGTCGAGCACGACGGCCTCCAGCGCGTGCGCGTACGGCGCCAGCCGCTGCGGGGCGGGCGTCGGCTCCACCTCCACCTGCGGGCGCAGCCGCGCCGTGCGCAGCCCCTCCACCGCGCTGCTGAAGGCGGGGGGTACCCCCGGTGCCCCGGCCCTCCCTCTCTCCTCCGCCTGCGTGTCCTTCACGTCGTCCATTCCGCCGGAGCCGTCCGACGATCGTCCCTGAGCCGCAGCCATGCGGGGAAGAGTAAGGGGAAGCGGGCCCCGGCGCAGGGCATGACACCCCCCGAGGGCGGCGGCACTTCCGCTCGGCGGGCCGTGCGAGACTTGCGGACGTGAGTGCCAACGCGATCCCCACGGGCCAGCAGCCAGAAGCGACGTACGACAGCGCCTTCCTCAAGGCGTGCAGGCGTGAGCCCGTGCCGCACACCCCGGTCTGGTTCATGCGCCAGGCAGGCCGGTCCCTGCCGGAGTACCGCAAGGTCCGCGAGGGCATCCCCATGCTGGAGTCCTGCACGCGGCCCGAGCTGGTCACCGAGATCACCCTCCAGCCGGTGCGCCGTCACGACGTGGACGCGGCGATCTTCTACAGCGACATCGTCGTCCCGCTCAAGGCCATCGGTGTCGACCTCGACATCAAGCCCGGCGTCGGCCCGGTCGTCGCCGAGCCGGTGCGCACCCGCGCCGACCTCGCCCGGCTGCGCGACCTCACCCCGGAAGACGTGTCCTACGTCACCGAGGCCGTCGGCATGCTCACCCGCGAGCTGGGGTCCACCCCGCTGATCGGCTTCGCCGGCGCCCCCTTCACCCTCGCCAGCTACCTGGTCGAGGGCGGCCCCTCGCGCACGTACGAGAACGCCAAGGCGATGATGTACGGCGACCCCGAGCTGTGGGCCGACCTGCTCGACCGCCTCGCGGACATCACGGCCGCCTTCCTGAAGGTGCAGATCGAGGCCGGTGCCTCGGCCGTGCAGCTCTTCGACTCCTGGGCGGGCGCGCTGGCCCCCGCCGACTACCGCGCCTCGGTGATGCCCGCCTCCGCGAAGGTCTTCGAGGCCGTCGCCGGATACGGCGTCCCGCGCATCCACTTCGGCGTCGGCACCGGCGAGCTGCTGAAGCTCATGGGCGACGCGGGCGCGGACGTCGTCGGCGTCGACTGGCGGGTCCCGCTGGACGAGGCCGCGCGCCGGGTCGGCCCCGGCAAGGCGCTCCAGGGCAACCTCGACCCGACGGTCCTCTTCACCGACCGCGCCACGGTCGAGCGCAAGGCGCAGGAGGTGCTGGACGCGGCCGCCGGCCTGGAGGGCCACGTCTTCAACCTCGGCCACGGCGTCATGCCCAACATCGAGCCGGACGCGCTGACCCGCCTGGTCGACTACGTCCACACCGCGAGCACCCGCTGACCCGGACCGCTCACCACGCCTGACGGTGCCGCGCCCGCCTGCCGAACAGCAGGCGGCCCGGCTCCGGCGGGGGCGGGGTGCCGGCCTTCAGCGGCCAGGCCAGCAGCATCCCGGCCACGAATCCGACGACGTGCGCCGCGTAGGCCACGGTCCCGGTGCCGGCCTCCACGCCGCGCCCCGAGGAGTACACGGCCTGGAGGCCGAACCAGAAGCCCAGCACGATCCAGGCGGGCAGCCGGAGCGGCAGGAAGATCAGGAACGGTACGAGCACCCACACCCTGGCCTTCGGATACAGCACCAGATAGGCGCCGAGCACGCCCGCGATCGCCCCCGAAGCCCCGATCAACGGGTCACCGGAACCCGCGTTCAGCAGGGCGAAGCCGTAGCTCGCCGCGTAGCCGCAGATCACGTAGAAGAGCGCGAAGCGGACGTGGCCCATGCGGTCCTCGACGTTGTTGCCGAAGATCAGCAGGAAGAGCAGGTTGCCCAGCAGGTGCAGCCAGCCGCCGTGCAGGAACATCGACGTGAACACCGACAGCGCCGGGTCCTTGTCGTACCCCGGCGGCCCCAGCACGCACCCCGGCCCGCCCGGCCCCGTCCCCACGTCCCCGGTCGGCACCAGCCGGGGGAGCGAGCCGTGGATCATCTCCTTGGGGATCGCCGCGTACTGGTCCATGAAGGCGTGCAGATGGCAGAGCTGCGCCAGATGACTCTCCCCGACCGCCCCGGCCGCTCCGGGCGTGATCAGGAAGGCGAGCACGTTGGCGGCGATGAGCGCGTACGTCACATAGGGGGTGCGGCGCGCGGGATTGACGTCATGGACGGGTATGACCACACAGGAACAGTGCCCCGGCTGCAGCGGGTGAATCCGCGAACGGCACCCGGCCCGGACCCTTCGGACGCCGGGCGTTACCTTGCCGCCATGTGCATCTCCACCGGCGCCGCCGACTTCTCCGGGACGATCGCGTACTGCGGGCGGCGGGAGCACCCCGAACACGGCCTCGTCCATGTGCTGGGCTATCAGAACACCGCCGTGAACCTGGCGGAGGGGCCGAACGCCATGGTGCTGCACCTGCCCGCCGCCGGGCGGCTCACGGAGCGGAACTTCCTCTCCGCCGGGCGCGGCGTGGACGTGCTGCGACGGATGGTCGACGCGGTCGAGTCCGCCGCCGTCCAGGACGAGGGCATCGCGTGGATGGGTGCGGAGGCGGAGGCCGTCCAGGTCTTCGAGCACGACGTGTACACGGTGCTGCTGGCGGACGACCCGACCGCGGTGCCCGCGGCTCTGGGCCGGGTGCCCGCGCACCGGCGGCCCCGGTTCGACCCGGAGCTGCTGCGGTTCTACGCCGAGCACTTCCCCGGACACACCTTCGCCGTGTGCTGTTTCGACAACGCCGATGCCCAGCGGGCCAAGCCGTTGCTGCTCTGGTACCCGCCGCTCGATCCCGACCGGCTGACCGTGCCCGCCCTGGACAGCCACACCGGTGGCGCCCCGGACCTCGACGCGGTCGTACCGGTGGACCACTGGGTGCTGTTCTCCAGCGACCAGGCGCCCGACGGGTGGGGCGTGCCCGTCGAGTACCCGGCGGACATGCGGCACCGGCTGCGGGAGTTCCTGCCCGGTGCCGTGACGGGTCGGAGGTACGGCGACGGGCAGGCGCTGCCCAACGGTGACTTCACCATCGGCCACCAGGACCTGCTCGACGGCGACCTCGACCGCGTCGAGCGCGCGCGGCCGGTGCCGAGTCAGCCGTTCGCCCGTACCTTCTTCACCGCCTTGCGCGCCGCCACCAGGACCGGGTCCCACACCGGGGAGAACGGCGGGGCGTAGCCGAGGTCGAGGGAGGTCATCTGTTCCACCGTCATGCCCGCGGTCAGGGCGACGGCCGCGATGTCCACGCGCTTGCCCGCGCCCTCGCCGCCGACGATCTGGACGCCGAGGAGCCTGCCGGTGTCGCGCTCGGCGATCATCTTGACCGTCATGGGGGAGGCGCCGGGGTAGTAGCCGGCCCGGCTGGTCGACTCGATGACGACCGACTCGTACTGCAGGCCCGCCCGGCGGGCGTCGCGTTCGCGCAGGCCGGTGCGGGCGATCTCCAGGTCGCAGACCTTGCTGACGGCGGTGCCGACGACACCGGGGAAGGTGGCGTAACCGCCGCCCACGCCGGTGCCGATGACCTGGCCGTGCTTGTTGGCGTGCGTGCCGAGCGGGACGTACTGCTCCTGCCCGGAGACCAGGTTCAGCACCTCCACGCAGTCACCGCCCGCCCAGATGTCCGTGCACCCGCGAACGCGCATCGCGAGGTCGGTGAGCAGCCCGCCGTGCGTCCCCAGCGGGAGGCCCGCCGCCCGGGCCAGGGCGGTCGCGGGCTCCACGCCGATGCCCATCACGACCACGTCCGCCGGGTACTCCGCGTCCGGCGTCACCACCGCGCGGACCCGGCCGTCCTCGTCCGTGGCCAGACCGGTCACCTCGGTGTCGTCCACCATGGTGATGCCCATGCCCTCCATGGCCCGCCGCACCAGACGGCCCATGTCCGCGTCGAGCGTCGCCATGGGCTCGGCGCCCCGGTTGACGACGGTCACCTCGAAGCCCCGGCGGAGCAGCGCCTCCGCCATCTCCACGCCGATGTACCCCGCCCCGACGACCACCGCCCGCCGGCCCTCCGTACGGGCCAGGGTGTCGATCAGCGCCTGGCCGTCGTCCAGGGTCTGCACCCCGTGCACCCCCGCCGCGTCCGCGCCCGGCATGTCCGGCCGGATCGGCCGCGCCCCGGTGGCGATGACCAGCTTGTCGTACGAGGTCCAGGACTCGGTGCCGGACTCCAGGTCGTGGGTGCGCACCCGCTTGCCCTCGACGTCGATCTCCGTCACCTCGGTGCGCAGCCGGAGGTCGATGTCGCGCTCCCGGTGCTCCTGAGGGGTCCGCGCGACGAGCTGGTCGCGGTCCTCGACGGCGCCGCCCACCCAGTAGGGGATGCCGCAGGCCGAGTAGGAGGTGAAGTGGCCGCGTTCGAACGCCACGATCTCCAGCTCGTCCGGTTTCCGCAGCCGGCGCGCCTGCGACGCCGCGGCCATCCCCGCGGCGTCGCCGCCGATCACGACCAGCCGTTCCGTCCCGCCCCGTGCCTCACGCTTGTCCATACGAACACGCTACGGGGCCCGCCGGGCTGACGCTGCGTCAGTTCTTCTCCTCGGAGACCGGCGCACCGGTGTCCGACACCGGACGCGCCTGCGGCAGGGAGCCGGAGGGCGCCGCGGGCGCGGGGTGCGGGCGGCGCGGGAGCCGGGGGCGGACCACCCGGCGCCACAGGAGCAGCAGCACCGCGAACAGCGCCGCGAACGGCAGCACCGCGCCCACCGCCAGCGCGATCCAGCGCAGCATCGTCAGGAACGCGTGCCAGCCGCCCGACAGCGCGTCCAGGAAGCCGGGCGTGTCGTCGTCCGAGCCCGGGTGCTTGCCCTTCCCGGCCAGCGACAGGGTGATGGTCGCCAGGCTCGTGCGGTCCTTCAGCGACGCCTGCCGGGCCAGCAGCGCCTCCAGGTCGGCCTCGCGGCCGCTCAGCTCGCCCTCCAGCGCGACGACGTCGGTCAGCTTCTCCGCCCGGTCCATCAGCTTCCGGACCCGGGCGACGCTGGCCCGCTGGGACGTGATCCGGCTGTCCACGTCCACCACCTCGTCGGTGACGTCCTGCGCCCGGGCCGTGCGCCGCAGCACCTTGCCGGTGCCCTGGAGCGAGCCGAGGACCTCCTCGTACCGCTCGGCCGGGACCCGGAGGACGACACGTGTGCGCTCGCCGCCGTCGGCGTCCCGGTCGGTGCTCTCCTCGCCGACGTAGCCGCCCGCGTCCTCGGTGACCCGGCGGGCCTTGTCCAGCGCGCCGGGAACGTCACGCACCTCCACGTCGAGGGAGGCGGTGCGGATGACGCTCGGCGCGAGCCGGGGCGAGCGGGTGCCGGGCTTGGCGTCCTCCGCCGCCGCGCGGCCGCCCGCGCCGGGAGCGGCGGTCGGGGCGTCGGCGTACGACGACTTGGAGTCGCCGCCGCCCGCCTCGCTGCACCCGGCGAGCGCGAGCGAGGCGGTGAGCAGGACCCCGGCGAGAACCCGGGCCCGACGCGATCTGCGCATGTCTGTTACCCCCCGAAGAGTTGCGGTGCTGTCCTTCATTGGACGGCCCGGCCTGCGGGAACGGCCCACGCTTTCCGGTCCCGATGCGGTCACGGTCCGGTGACGTCCCGGGCACCGGGAAGATCCGCGCGGTCTGAGAGAGTGGGGGCATGAGCGCAACGGGTACGGGCACGGGCCATGTCGTCGTCATCGGAGCCGGCATCGCCGGACTGGCCGCCGCCCACCGGGCGCTGGCGCGCGGCGCGCGGGTGACCGTACTGGAGGCCGCCGGCCGGGTCGGCGGCAAGCTGCTGCCCGGCGAGATCGCGGGCCTCAGGGTCGACCTCGGCGCCGAGTCGATGCTGGCCCGCCGCCCCGAGGCGGTGGGCCTCGCCCGCGAGGTGGGCCTCGGCGACCGCCTCCGCACCCCGTCCACCGCGACCGCCTCGATCTGGACCCGGGACGCCCTGCGCCCCATGCCCAAGGGTCATGTGATGGGCGTGCCCGGCACCGCCGAAGCCCTGTCCGGGCTGCTCACCGCCGAGGGCCTGGCCCGCATCGAGCGGGACGCCGTACTGCCGCCCACCGAGGTCGGCGACGACGTGGCCGTCGGCGAGTACGTCGCCGCCCGCATGGGCCGCGAGGTCGTCGACCGGCTGGTGGAACCCCTGCTCGGCGGGGTGTACGCGGGCGACGCCTACCGCCTCTCGCTGCGCTCCGCCGTCCCCCAGCTCTACCAGGCCGCCCGCGCCCACGACACCCTCACCGCCGCCGTCCGGGCCCTCCAGGCCAAGGCCGCCGAGGCCGGGCAGACCGGCCCGGTCTTCCTCGGCATCGAGGGCGGTGTCGGCACCCTCCCGCTCGCCGTCGCCGACTCGGTACGGGCGCGGGGCGGCGAGATCCTCACCGGCACCCCGGCCCGCGAGCTGCGCCGGGACGCGGACGGCTGGCGTGTGAGCGCCGGGGACCGGGTGCTGCGCGCGGACGCGGTCGTCGTCGCCGTGCCCGCCCCCGCCGCCTCCGCGCTGCTGCGCGCCGAGGCCCCGGCCGCCGCCGCCGAACTGGCCGCCGTGGAGTACGCCTCCATGGCCCTGATCACCCTCGCCTACCGCCGCGCCGACACCGCCCTGCCCGCGGGCAGCGGCTTCCTCGTGCCGCCGGTGGACGGCCGCAGCATCAAGGCGGCGACCTTCGCCTCCCAGAAGTGGGGCTGGGTCGGTGCGCAGGACCCGGACCTGCTCGTGGTGCGCACCTCGGTCGGCCGGCACGGCGAGAGCGAGATCCTCCGGCGCGACGACGACGCGCTCACCGCCGTCGCCCGGCACGACCTGCGCGCCGCCACCGGCCTGGACGCCGAACCGGTCGCCGGCCGGGTCACCCGCTGGACGGACGGACTGCCCCAGTACCCGGTCGGCCACCACGCGCGCGTGGCCCGCGTCCGCGAGCACGTCGCCAAGCTGCCCGGCCTCGCCGTCTGCGGCGCCCAGTACGACGGTGTGGGCATCCCGGCCTGCGTCGCCAGTGCCCACGCGGCCGTCGACCAGCTCGGCGGCGACCTCGCCGGTGTGCGCGAGCTGACGGCCAACCCGGTGCAGAGCCTGCACGGCGGAGCGGGAGAATAGGGGGCATGAGTGACGACGCCCCCACCACCGAGCCCGGCCGCATCCCGAACAAGGGCAAGCTGGCCAAGGACCTCAACGAGGTCATCCGCTACACCCTGTGGTCCGTCTTCAGGCTGAAGGACGTGCTGCCGGAGGACCGCGCGGGCTACGCCGACGAGGTCCAGGAGCTGTTCGACCAGCTCGCCGCCAAGGACGTCACCGTCCGCGGCACCTACGACGTGTCCGGCCTGCGTGCGGACGCCGACCTGATGATCTGGTGGCACGCCGAGACCGCGGACCAGCTCCAGGAGGCGTACAATCTCTTCCGCCGCACGAAGCTGGGCCGCGCGCTCGAGCCCGTGTGGTCGAACATGGCGCTGCACCGTCCGGCCGAGTTCAACCGCTCGCACATCCCGGCGTTCCTCGCCGACGAGACGCCCCGCAACTACGTGAGCGTCTACCCCTTCGTGCGCTCCTACGACTGGTACCTGCTGCCCGACGAGGACCGCCGCCGCATGCTCGCCGACCACGGCAAGATGGCCCGCGGCTACCCCGACGTGCGCGCCAACACCGTCGCCTCCTTCTCGCTGGGCGACTACGAGTGGCTGCTCGCCTTCGAGGCCGACGAGCTGTACCGCATCGTCGACCTCATGCGTCACCTGCGCGCCTCCGAGGCCCGGATGCACGTCCGCGAGGAGGTGCCGTTCTACACCGGCCGCCGCAAGTCGGTCGCCGAGCTGGTGGCGGGGCTCGCCTAGGGCCTTTCTTCCGGATCAGGCCGGCTCGGGCCGACGGTGCCTTCGGGCCGACCCGAGCGGGGTCTGGTGCGTGCGGCTGCAAGGCGGAGG